>CAZTRW010000060.1:0-19453 GCA_964616725.1 uncultured bacterium | reverse complement strand
GGCGGGAATCGCCCGTATCCCCACTGTCAGGGCGATGGCGATTAAAATCACCGCAATGCCCAAACCAAACGCAAATGTGAGGCCAATAAATCCTCGATCTAAATTTTTTTCGATATCTGAGCGCGATCGCTCTCCTCGCCGTTGAAATTCTGCTTCCGCCACCATAAGAAATCTTTCCCAGTAAAACTTATCAAGAATATAGAGAATAAGGGGAAGAGAGGCTTAAACGCTCTCACCTTCCCCCATTCCTGGTGAAATCACCCGTCTATTTCAGTTCAATCGTATAATCTGGGCTAATCACATCAGCCGCAGCAGCCACCTTCTGACGGACATTATCTGGTAGGGGAATATAGCCTAACTCTGTGCTTACTGCTTGGCCCTCGTTCAGACCATATTCCACCATGGCTTCGATCGCCTTAGCCACCTGTGGATCATCATACTGCTTGTAAGTCAACAGCCAGGTATAGCTCACAATTGGATAAGACTCTTCCCCATCTGGATTGGTCACAAACGCCCGCAGATTCTCCGGCAGCTCAACCGCTGCCAGGGTTTTAGAAGCTGCTTCACCACTGGGGTAGATAAACTTACCGGCTTTATTTTGCAATGAGGCCATACTTAGCCCCGCACTCTTAGCGAAGCCTTCCTCCAGATAACCAATTGCCCCTACCGTTTGGCGAATCCCCGCAGCCACGCCATCATTTTTGGCCCCCCCAATTCCGGTTGGCCATTGTACCGTTTTGCCTTCGCCGACACTGGTTTTCCACTCTTCGCTCATGGCGCTTAGGTTCTTGGTAAATACCTCAGTTGTACCACTGCCGTCAGAGCGATAAACTACTGTAATATTCTGATCCGGAAGAGTGACTCCGGGATTGGCTTCAGCAATCTTGGGATCATTCCATTTAGTAATTTTGCCCAATAGAATATCCACTAAAGCTGCTTGGGTTAAGTTCAATTGATCGACTCCAGGCAGGTTATATGCCATGACAATACTTCCTGCTGTCATCGGCAGCATAATCACTCCTTTCTGCACTTGAGCAATTTCTTCGTCTTTCATTGCTCCGTCACTCGCGCCAAATTGCACCAGGTTTTGCATGAATCTCTCTACCCCAGCACCACTCCCCACCGATTGATAATCTACCTGAAGATTAGGTGTGGCATTACTGAAATCGAGAAACCAACGCTGATATAGGGGCGCAGGAAAAGAAGCACCAGCTCCTGTGAGGCTAATGCTGTTAGCCAGAGCGAGTTTGCTGGTGGCTTTTGTCCCTGTATCTCCTGTGGGAGAGGCAGCGGTAGTGGCAGTATCTCCTGTGGGAGAGGCAGCAGTAGTGGTGGTCTCGCCACCACTATTGGTGGTAGAGGAAGTGTCTCCACCCCCTCCACACGCAGCTACGGTGAGTGCCATGAGGGTGGCAATGGATAGAGAAAGACTGTTACGTTTCAAGTTGGCGAGAGAAAACATAGTAATTGACAGGGTTGAGATTAGGCCGATCTTCAGTGTAAGAGAAGATGTTGATTGCAGATTAACCCGTTATGGTGTTTTTTTGGTTAAATTCTGGTAAAATAAATGTTAAGCTAAGTTTATTTACTCCTCAACAGCGCGGGAAAGTCTACCGAGAAAATAGTGGTTTTTTTGGGGGGGTACTGGGAGATAATTTCCAGAATACAGTAGTATTTTTAGGGCAAAATTAAGTTATTATTTAGTTTTTAAGTGGGGTATAGAAAAAAGTATTATTTTTGATTTTTTCTGGGTTTCTGATGAAATTAGGGATCTCAGTTCAGCAATTTTACGAGGATTGGGAGGCGATCGCCCTGATCCCCAAACCTTACGATTTGATCTCCAATTCCTCAGATATCATAAACCAAATCTAATTTACCATAGACTTTTACTGATGATATTGGCGACGGAGAACAAGTGTCAGGAAAAATCGGGTGATGTTAAAGATAATTAAAACTCTATTTAATTTTTGTATCATTTGATATAATATGGGAAATGAAGGAGAATCATCATTTAAACTCTAACTTTTCAGGTAACTGCCCAGCGCTAGCTCAGAGGCAAGGAGGCTGAGATCAGCCATTAATCCCCCACTTTCTCAAGCTAACTGTGAACAGAATTGATCTTGGCTCAATCATTCTGTCGCTCCTACTGATAAGCTCGATCGTTCCCCTTCAAGAGTCTAACTCGGCAAGAGTTAGGCCAGCTAGACCGTAGATCGCAGAATTTCATAGGGATTTTATTGTGGAGCAACACCCTCAGCTTTTTTATCGACCAATTTTACAAGCTCACTCCCATTATGAACATCAAACCCAGACTCCAGGGGAGTGCGCTCTCAATCATAGCGATCGCTTTTTTGAGCTATCCTCAGAACTGCTGTGCATTATCAGTTTTGATGGGTACTTCCAAACCTTGAATCCGGCTTGGGAAAACTTGCTCGGCTATCACCGAGAAGACTTATCGCAACAACCCTTCTGGGAATTTACTCATCCTGAAGATAGAAAATATACTTTTATCGCCTTTCAGCAGTTAATTTTAGGAGAACCGAATGTATACCTAGAAAATCGCTATCGCCGTCGCGATGGCTCCTATCAATGGGTTGCCTGGAAAGCGGTGGGCGATCGCGAGGAAAAGCTTATCTATATTGTAGGGTGGGATATTGGTCATCCCAAACAAGTGGAAACCGAACTCCACTACCGCTGGCAACAACAAGGGGCAGTGTCCCAGTTAAGCCAGGAAGCGGTAACGAATACCAGCTTAGATCAACTGATGGAAAAAGCGGTAGCTTTGGTAGCTCAAACCCTATCGGTGGAATATAGCGCTATTTTAGAACTGCTGCCCAATCATCAAACATTTTTCCTCAGAGCCGGAGTGGGTTGGCAACCGGGATTAGTCGGGCAAGCGACTTTGAGTGCTCGGCCAATTTGTCATGGCGGATATACTCTCAGTCAAGGTGAGCCGATTGTGGTGGAAGATTTGCGGGTAGAAACCCGATTTAGTGGTTCTCCGCTGTTGCATAATCACCGCGTGGTTTCGGGAGTGAGCGTGATCATTACCAGTGCAGAGGGAGCCTTTGGGGTTTTGAGTGCCCACAGTCGGGACTATCGCCATTTTACACAAGAGGATGTATCGTTTCTACAAACGATCGCCAATGTGATTACCAATGCCATGACTCGCCAATCGGCAGAAGCCCAACTGCATTTGATGGAAAGGGCGATCGCTTCCAGCAATAATGGTATTATTATTGCCGATGCCACGCAACCCGATAACCCTGTTGTTTATGTGAATCCAGCCTTTGAACAAATTACTGGCTACTCTGCGGCAGAAGTGATTGGTCGTAATTGTCGATTCTTGCAAGGAGCGGAACGCAATCAACCGGCTCTAGCTGAAATTCGTCAAGCCTTAGAACAGGGAACGGAATGCCATGCAATTTTGCAAAATTTCCGCAAGGATGGTACACCATTTTGGAATGAGTTGCGTATTTCGCCCGTCTTTAACCGTCAGGGTCATCTGACTCATTTTATTGGCATTCAAACGGATATTAGCGATCGCAAACAGGCGGAAGAGCAACTGGAACACCATGCCTTTTACGATCATCTCACCAATCTCCCTAACCGCACTCTGCTGTTGCAATATTTAGAACACGCGATTGAGCAAGTGAAAAAAGATCCTCACTATAGCTTTGCTGTGCTGTTTCTAGATTTAGATGGATTTAAGAAAATCAATGATAGTTTGGGCCATTTGGTGGGAGACTTATTGTTAGTGGCGATCGCTCGTCGTTTAGAAAACTGTTTACGCCCTTCCGATCTGCTGGCTCGACTGGGCGGAGATGAATTTACCATCTTTCTAGACCAAGTATATCATCTCCAAGATGCTACGAAAATTGCCCAGCGTATCCTCGAAAAACTCTCTCATCCCTTTAATCTCAATGGCCATGAAGTATTTGCTAATACCAGTATTGGTATTACCCTCAGTAGCGTTGGCTATCAGCAACCGGATGATATTCTCCGAGATGCGGATTTAGCGATGTATCAAGCGAAAACGGCTGGCAAAGGGCGTTATGCGATCTTTAATACTCTTCTACACACGCAAGCAGTTACACGCCTGAAACTGGAAACCGATCTCAGGAGTGCGATGGAGCGATCGCAATTGCAACTCTATTATCAGCCGATTATTGATCTTCGCACAGGACAAACCAGCGGTTTTGAAGCCTTGATTCGGTGGAATCATCCTGAATGGGGATTAGTCTCTCCGGGTGAGTTTATTCCTATTGCAGAAGAAACGGGGTTAATTATACCGATAGGCTGTTGGGTTTTGCAAGCGGCTTGTCGCCAACTGCGAGCTTGGCAGAGGGAATTTGGCGATCGCCAATCCTTAACGATGAGTGTGAATCTCTCTGTTAAACAATTTACTCAAACCGATTTAATTGAGCAAATTGACCGGATTCTTGATGAAACCCAAATTTTGGGTAAATTCTTGAAACTAGAAATTACCGAAAGTGTGATCATTGATAATTCTAAAGTCGCTAATCTGATTTTTCAGCAACTCAAGTCTCGGCAAATAAAACTCTGTATTGATGATTTTGGAACCGGTTATTCCTCCCTGAGTTATCTCTATCGGTTTCCCGTGCATACCCTAAAAATTGACCGAGGATTTTTAACCCATATTCAATCCAAATCTTCCAGTCACTATCGAGAAATTGTCAAAGCCGTAATCGATCTCGGTCATAATTTAGGGATGGATATTATTGCGGAAGGAATAGAACTGCCTGAACAGCATAAACTTTTGCAAAAGCTAGGGTGTGAATATGGTCAAGGATATTTCTATTCTAAACCAATTCCTGCCGAAGATGCAACCATTTTCTTACAAGAACATCTCCATGAGAATTTTGTATATTGATTGTTGTCGATTACTGCTTAAACCATTAATTTGAGACGTTCAGCAGCGATTTTGAGGTGCTCGGTTCCTGTTTTAATTTGGCTGATGCCATTGGCGGTGATTTGAGAGGCGTTATTGAGAGTATTCATGGCGATTAAGATTTGGGCGATCGCCTGTTCTTGTTGTTGAGCGCTTAAAGCATTTTGTTGGTTATTCAAAAAAACTTCTTCTAACGAATTATTCACCCCCAAAAATGACTGAGCCGTAGTTTCAACAGTTTGCAAACCATTTTGGGTGGTGATTTTACCGCGATCTGCTAAAACCACTGTATTGGCGATCGCCTTTTGAATATCAGTTACCAAATGGTTGATCTGTACCGCCGCATCTCGACTTTGATCCGCTAATTTCCGAATTTCCGTCGCTACTACATTAAACCCTTGTCCATCTTCTCCCGCTCGCACGGCTTCCACCGCCGCATTTAAGGCTAACATATTAGTTTGATTGCCTAAATTATTCACCAACTGAGAGATTGTCCCAATTTGTTGAGCGTGTTGTCTTAACTCCTCGATCATCAGGGAAATATTATGCACTTGTTCATTTAAGTTTTCGATCTCTTCCAACGTCTTTGCTGCTGCTTCATTTCCCGTTTGAGTTAATTGGATAGCACGGGTAATTTTTCCTACGGTAACCGATGATTGTTCTGCCAATTGTTTAGAGGTTTGGCTTAACTCATCGACAGAGATAGTGGTTTGATTCACGGATGCGGCTTGTTGATTAACAATTCTTTCTTGCTCTTGAGCAATCGAGTCAATTTCATTAGAGGAAACAGCAATCATTTCAATCACTTCTTGTAAAGCCGCTGTGATCCCTTTCCGAATAATCAAAAAACCCAGGGGAGAACCTACCGCGATCGCCAAGACAAGTAGGGGAATAAATAGCCAGAGAGTTTCCTGATAAATTTGAGTCGCTTTTTGACGTTCTTCTGCTGCAATAGTCAGTTGCAATTCCGTCAGTTGTTTTAGCTGTTCTGTAATGGGATCAATGACTGTATACAGTTCTCCATCAAGACGGCTGAGAGCGGCGCGATCACCTCTCAGAAATATCTGTTCTAACTCTTCTAAAGATGGCTGCACTTTCAGAAATAGTGCTTGTGTTGCTTGAGCTATTTTTCTCTCTTCCTCTGTCATTACTGTTTGCTTATATTTCCCCCAATATTCAGAAATTTTTCGTTGAGCTTCCCGAATTATCCGAGAAGCTTCCTGATTAGAAATTTGATTGTCATCGGCTTTATTCACCGCATCAATAATATTAATAGCATATTCATCGGACACTGCCTTTAATTGAGTTAAAGGAACTACTCGATCATCATAAATCGTGGTAATTTGATGGTTGATACGCCAAAATGCGTAAATAGAATAGATTCCAGTTGCGCCTAATGCCACCAAAGGAATAGCAAACCCCAAGTATAATTTTTGTCTAAATTTCATAAAGAAAAAACTAGGGAGATTTATGATAGTTTAAAGGCTCACAAAAAGTTTCCCAACCTAATTTGAGCACATATAAAACAATAGGAGTCACTAATACAGAAGGACAAATCCCTTTGTCTTTAAGGGTAGCGACAACAGAGGCGAATTGTCCTTGCTGAAAGTAAGTCTGGCAGGGATCTTGACATAAAACGACTCGACAGCGTTTAGCTACTCCCGGTAACCAATTAGGGCAATCCGGTTGTTGTCCCACTTGAATACCGAGAGAGAGCGCTGCATCCTCTAAATTGCCTTCACAGTCTTCAATTTGGTCTAAGGCTTCTAGGGCTTCAGGATCGGCGGCGAGTTCAGTGCGGTAATGGGCAATCTCTTGGGAAGAGAGGACAATAGTCATGGGAGTTAGCAGAGGGTAACGGAGATCATGGTAACATTCAGAAAGCCATCATGCGCTTTCCCAACTACCTCCCCGAAAAATGTTTATGTTGAGTGACTTAGAACAACAATTAGTTGATCTTCAGCAAGTGGCAACGGAGGCGATCGCCGCCTGTGATGATCTCCCAAGTTTGGAGGAACTTCGCATTACCTATCTGGGTAAAAAAGGTCAATTGCCCCAAGTACTGGGAGGAATGGGAAAACTCGATCCGGGCGATCGCCCTCGCATTGGCGCAGTTGCCAATGAAGTGAAAACAGCCATTCAAACCCAACTTGACGAGAAACGCACTGCCCTCCAGCAAGCCGAGATTCAAGCCAAATTAGCCGCTGAAACCCTCGATGTCACTATGCCAGGAGCCTATCGTCCCCAAGGTCGAATTCACCCTCTACATAGTACCTTGGATCGGGCGATTGACATCTGTGTGGGCCTAGGATACACCGTCGCCTCCGGCCCAGAAATGGAAACTGACTACTACAATTTTGAAGCCCTCAACACCCCTCCCGACCATCCTGCCAGAGATATGCAAGACACCTTCTATCTCCCCGATGGCAATCTCCTCCGTACCCATACTTCCTCCGTACAAATCCGCTACATGGAAAAGAACGACCCCCCCATCCGTATTGTTGCTCCTGGGCGATGCTATCGTCGAGATACGGTTGATGCCACCCATGCCGCCGTCTTTCACCAAATGGAATTACTAGCCGTCGATGAAGGACTCACCTTTACTGACTTAAAAGGAACGGTGAAAGAATTTCTCATGCAAATGTTTGGTGAAGTCGAAATTCGGTTTCGCGCCAGCTATTTCCCCTTTACCGAACCTTCTGCCGAAGTCGATGTGCAATGGAATGGTAAATGGTTAGAAGTTTTAGGCTGTGGCATGGTCGATCCTAATGTCTTAAAAGCAGTCGGTTACGATCCAGAAGTCTACACAGGTTTTGCCGCTGGCTTTGGCATCGAGCGCTTTGCCATGGTTTTGCATCAAATTGATGATATTCGCCGGTTTTATACCAATGACTTAAGGTTTTTGCGACAGTTCTGATGCGATTTGCCCAGCCAAAACCCATAGGGTTTTGGCCAAAGATCCTCGATGATTCCCAACTTCTGTTGGGTGAGGTTAATGAGCAATTTGTAAACTAGGAGGTAAGGTTTGTTTTTGTTGAACTGGATAGCCTCGTTTTTGGATTTCTTTTTCTAAAGTGATGACTCGCTTTTGAGGAGCCGGATGAGTCGCGAGAAAATCCCAGTTTTGATGGGATTTTTCACTTAATCGCTGAAAAAAATCGGTGGCTCCAGCGACATGACCATAGGTTTGATAGAGTAGGGTTAAGCCAAATCCATCGGCTTGGGTTTCTTGGGATTGGGAATATTGGGCGTTGCTGATAGTGGCAGCCAGTGTGCTAACATTATTGAGCCAATCCAGATTGCCGAATAGGGCGGTAATGGCGAAACGCAGGGCTAAAATTCGTCCTAAGCGTCTTAAATGATCTCGATGAGCAAAATGACCTAGTTCATGACCGAGAATCATCATCAGTTCGTTTTCTGACTGGACATTTTGGACTAAGCCTTGGAAAATGAGGATGACATCTCCAGGAATGGCGATCGCATTTACCGTATCTTCCTTCACATACAATACCCGATAATCCCGCGTGCGATCCTCCAAATGCACCTCCAAACGATCCAATAACTGATTTAAACTAGCTTGTTGGGGAGAATCTTGGTTTTCTCGTTGGTAAATCGGCACCACTAATGCTCCTAATTTTTGCTCCACACTGACAGGAATTTTCGTAATTGCCACGTCAACCAGCGCGAAAATACACCAAACAAGCAATCCCAGCGCCACCACAATTCCTGCTAATAAAATTAATAATTGACGATGAGTCGGTTCAGGATTACGCTCAGTCATTTTAGTTACTACTTTTTACTGGACGAAAAGGATACAAGAAATTCAATAAGGGATAAATCGCACGAGTTTGAATCCATAACCGTCCCTTGCCAGTAAACCGGCAAACGATACCTTCTCCTCCCAAAATACCTGTTTTTAAACTTCTAAAAGATAACCCCCCAATAATTTCCGTATTGTATTGTAAGGTATCTTCAAAAGCCACCACATAGCCAGTATCAACAACATACGCACCTTCTACGGGAATTTCGATAATTGCTCCATAAGAACTAAACCAAAAATCTCCTGTGCCGCTAGCTCGCATCAAAAACAAAGATTCACCACTAAAAAATCCCTTAACTCCTTGAAATTTAGTCTCTATTTCTACCGTATCACTACAGGCAACAAATCCAGAAGATTGTACCATTAGTCCTTTCGTTCCATTCAGAGAATAATATTCAATATCTCCAGGAGTACCGGGAGACAGATAGAGTTTTCCTCCCTCTTTTTCTGCTGTAAATTCGTTGATAAATAAGGATTCCCCTGCCAACATTCTGCCGACACTTTTCATCAAACCTCCCTGCATTTTAGATTTCATGGTAAGGCTAGTATCCATAGCTGCCATAGCAGAGGCTTCTACCAAGATTTTTTGCTGGGGACGTAAGTTAAGAATTAGGGAAGCATAAGCGGGGGAATGTTCAATGGTATATGCAATAGTTGACATAAGAATGGTTTCTCCATTTTACAATTATTATCGCTCTGGCAGTTTAGAGCCAACTTCATAGCCAAAGCTACCGGGATTATGGGTCTGACAGTAGATTTTACCTTTGCCTTGGAAGCGGCAGACAAAACCTTCTCCACCGAAAAATGCTCCTAACCAACTGTTATTAGCTTTGTCAATCTTGAAGGTTAAGCTGCGTTCAAAAGCGACGATATGGCCGGTATCTACGACATATTCTCCATTAATTTCTTTTTCATAAATTCCACCAAAAGCGGTGAGAATAACTGGCCCATATCCTGATATCTTGAGCCAAAAAATTGATTCTCCAGAGAATAGGGATTTAATGCCTTCAAAGCCAATATCAATGATCACGTCAGGGCCAGAAGCTAGATAGGATGAGGCTTGTACTACTAGCTCTTGATTTTCTATCTGATAAACCATGAGATCTCCCATGAATTTGGGAGCGAGAAAGATTTCGCCATTGGGTGTAGGAGATCGGAATACACTTAAAAAGAGGGATTCTCCGCCTAACATCCGCTTGAGTCCGCCCATGATGCCACCGCCTTTTCCTTGACGAAGGGTGGTGCTAGTATTGATGAAACCACTCATGGCTACCATGGCACCTGCTTGGGCAATGACTTCTTCGCCTACATTGAGGATAACTTTGGCGATCGCGCTATCCGGTTGTTTCATTAATTGAATATCCATAGACTTTGCCCGAAATTATGAATACTTAATATCTACCACTGGGGACTATCACTAATGAAAGCTGAATCTAGCTTTACTTACCCACTTACTATCATAGCTTTATTTTACTGCAAATATTTCTATACAATCTATAGTTTTTGTTAAATTTTATGGATGGGTTGACATTAAATATACTTATAAGTTATAACTTTACGGATTTACAAAAACAAATTGACTATTATGTATCCAAATTTTATCGGTCTTGGTGGACATAAATGTGCTACATCATCTCTTAGTTATTATTTAGATCAACATCCAGAAATTTATATTCCACCAATAAAAGGCATCGACTTTTTTAATCGAGAAAGCAATCAAAGTGTTGGTAATAATCAGAGCAATATACCCAAAACAATATCAGAATATATCCGACTTTATGAGAACATCAATCAGCAGAAAATTGCCGGGGAAATTTCTAGTGTTTATCTCTATCATCAAAAAGCTTGTATGCGGATTAAAACTTATGTGCCTCAAGCTCAACTGATTGTGATTCTGAGAAACCCAGTTTATAGATCTCTTTCCGCGTTCAAAATGTATAATTCACAGTCAAACAACAGAAATTATGGACAAATATTTGAAAATCATAACCTTCTCTCTAAAGGTTTATATTCAAGATATCTAGAAATGTACTTTGAGCATTTTGAAAAATCTCAAATACGTATTTTTTTGTTTGAAGAACTTACTCAAAACCCAAACTACTTTTTTCCAGAGCTTTTCAGTTTTCTTGGAGTTAACCCAAATTTTCGACCAGATTCTTCCGTAGTGCTAAGACAAGGTAAGGAGATCCAATCATCTTTAGTAAATTCACTTCTTTTTCAAGAAAAAAGTCCGATCAAATCTACAATAGGAAGTTTGCTAAAACCTTTTACTACCCCAGAACAGCGTCGTGCTTTATTCTATAAATTTAAAAGTAGCTTTCCTACCAAAGATTATCAAAAAACAGAAGTTCCTCACGAAGTCAAGCAAAAACTCCATCATTTTTACCAAGAAGATATTTTGAAGCTACAAAAGCTGATTGATCGGGATTTATCCCATTGGCTCAATGTTCATTAGGCAATTATAGACTCTTTGCTTACCGCACTTTAGGAGTTAAAAACTTGACTAAACCGCTAATACTTCTTGATTGCAAATAAATTACTCCTTTGCCTTTGAGACGATTAACAAACCCTTCTCCAGAGGCAATCGAACCAAAGAGTCCTCCTGACAAACTAATCGTCATCTGCAAGTTAGGGCTATAAGCTACCAAATGGCTATTATCGACGATAAATTCTCCAGAAACATGATGCTGACTTAGTCCGCCATAAGCTCCAAAAAATACTTTTCCTGTACCACTGACTTTGAGCTTAAATAGTCCTTCTCCAGCAAACCAACTCGCAAACCCTGCCCAACGTACCCCTAACTGCACTTGAGGATCGCTGGCAATATAGGCTCCTGGTTGCAAACACAGAGCATTTCCTTTTAATTCCACGCATTCAATATCTCCAATCACCGATTGAGTCAATATTACTTCTAGAGGCTGATTGGTGGCATTAGAAAATCGATTGACAAAGAGGGATTCTCCTCCTAAAAATTTTCGCATTAATCCCGAAAAAAATCCCCCAGAAAACTCTGTTTTCATCGATAGACGACCGTCCATACTGGTCATTGCCCCAGCTTCAGCGATGATCTGCTCTCCAGGATTAAGGGTAATAAAAATAGCAGCAAAGGCGGGTTTATAGCGGATTTCGTGTTTCACAACTTTGATTTCCTCTTGTCAACTACTAATTGACTAACTCCTATAGTAGTCTAATTTTAAGACTTTGGGTAAATAATAATTTTTATTAAGATGTATTCTCGATACTTGACGTTGATGATCGCGCAATCAAAGAGATTATTTCAAGCATAATTGTAAGGTGCGTTTTGACAATTGCCCAATTTCCCCAATCTTGACGCATTTTTTGATTAGGACTAAAAGCTGCCGCATAACAATAGCTACACCCATATTGACACCCCCGATAGGGATTGAGGGTAAAATCATAAGCGTCAATATATCCACTAGCCTTGGTTAACAGCGTTCGAGCATTTTGATGATAAATATTAGCTTGACCAAACTTTTCTCGAACAACAGCACCTTTACCTTCAGAATATCCAGCATAAAGAAACTTGCTCATCGTACAGCAGATTGGAGAGCGATCAGTTATAGTTATAGTAGAGTGCGTTATTGACTCACCCTACGGAATTAATTTATTTTAACTCTTGGGCTAAAAAACAGCATTCACATGGGAATAAACAAAGGGGGCAATCAAAATCTGACTGTCAGAGAGTTGAGGGAACCCTTGATGGGGTATGCTCACTAATAAACCCACTGTTGCTGCCATCTCCTCTGGTAACGTTACAGTAGAGGCATCAAACCATACCGAGGATAACGGAAAAATGCGATCGCCCCTACCCCTACTCACCCTGGAAGAATATTTGCACGCCGAAGCCAATAGCCCCATTCGTCACGAATATATGGGAGGCTATATCTTTGCCATGGCAGGTGCTAGTGAAGAACACAATCTCATTGCCGGAAATCTTCATGCCTGGTTGCGTCCCCATCTGCGCGGCAGTTCCTGTCGGGTATTTATCTCCGATATGAAAGTTAACATTCAAAACCATATTTTTTATTACCCTGACTTGCTCGTCACCTGTAACCAGGAAGATAACCACCGCTACTTCAAAACTCAGCCCACTCTAATTATTGAAGTCCTTTCCGAAAGCACAGAAAACCTTGATCGACGAGAAAAACTGATGAACTATCAACAACTAGACAGCCTCAAAGAATATGTTCTTGTCTCCCAAGATCGAATACAAGTCGAAGTCTATCGCCAAGAAACTCGTGGCAATTGGACAGTACAAATTTTAGACGCACATAGCCAATTAACCTTAGAATCTGTAGGACTGACTCTCACTATGGCGCAAATCTATGAAGATGTCTTCAATCTGGGATAACCTACGAAATTGAATCATACCGAGGATAACGGAAAAATGCGATCGCCCCTACCCCTACTCACCCTGGAAGAATATTTGCACGCCGAAGCCAATAGCCCCATTCGTCACGAATATATGGGAGGCTATATCTTTGCCATGGCAGGTGCTAGTGAAGAACACAATCTCATTGCCGGAAATCTTCATGCCTGGTTGCGTCCCCATCTGCGCGGCAGTTCCTGTCGGGTATTTATCTCCGATATGAAAGTTAACATTCAAAACCATATTTTTTATTACCCTGACTTGCTCGTCACCTGTAACCAGGAAGATAACCACCGCTACTTCAAAACTCAGCCCACTCTAATTATTGAAGTCCTTTCCGAAAGCACAGAAAACCTTGATCGACGAGAAAAACTGATGAACTATCAACAACTAGACAGCCTCAAAGAATATGTTCTTGTCTCCCAAGATCGAATACAAGTCGAAGTCTATCGCCAAGAAACTCGTGGCAATTGGACAGTACAAATTTTAGACGCACATAGCCAATTAACCTTAGAATCTGTAGGACTGACTCTCACTATGGCGCAAATTTATGAAGATGTCTTCAATCTGGGATAATGGGGTACAGAATCGCGTATTATGGGTAGGTCAATGGTTGTCAATGTGAATCAAACTGCTATGGCTTGCTATACTCCGGTTTATCCTGTGCGTTGGGATCGGGAACATCACTGTGTCATCCTGATCGATCAAACTTGTTTACCGGGAGTGTATCGGACAGTTGCGATTAAGGATGCACCGGAGATGGCGCGGGCGATTAAAACCATGGTTGTGCGAGGCGCACCGGCGATTGGGGTGGCAGCCGCTTATGGGATGGCGTTAGGTGCTCAGGGGATTCACACGGATGAGCATACTCTGTTTTTGAGGGAACTTGATGCTATTGCGGAAATGCTGCAACAGACGCGCCCGACGGCAGTGAATTTGTTTTGGGCAATTGGGCGGATGTTGCAGGTTGCCTCTACTACTGCTGGTTCAGTGGCAGAGATACGAGCAAAGTTGCTGGAAATGGCGCAGGCTATGCAAGCAGAGGATCTGGAGACTTGCCTAGCGATTGGACAATATGGGGTGAAGGTGTTACCGGAAACTCCTGGGCGGTTAAATTTGCTGACTCATTGCAATGCGGGTGCTTTGGCGACAGCGGGATATGGTACGGCTTTGGGGGTGGTTAGGTGTGCGTGGGAAGGGGGGCGGCTGAATCGGGTGTATGCGGATGAAACTCGCCCTCGGTTGCAAGGGGCAAAACTGACGGTTTGGGAATGTGTGCAAGAAGGTATTCCTGTTACTTTGATTTCGGATAATATGGCTGCCCATTGTATGCAACAGGGGATGATTGATGCGGTGGTGGTGGGAGCGGATAGAATTGCTGCGAATGGGGATACGGCTAATAAAATTGGTACTTATAGTGTGGCTTTAGCGGCTAAGGCGCATGGGATTCCGTTTTATGTGGCAGCGCCTTTGTCTACGGTTGATTTTGAGTTGGCTCAAGGGGATCAAATTCCGATTGAACAGCGCGATCCGGCAGAAGTTTATCAGATTGGGGAGACGCGGATTACTCCAGAGGGGGTGGATTTCTATAATCCTGCTTTTGATGTTACTCCTGGGGGTTTAATTACGGCGATTATTACAGAAAAGGGGGCGATCGCCCCCTCTGAACTGATCAGTCTACGCTCTCATGATTAGTCTGTTAAATGAGAACAAGGTGTCACAGATAGATTTTAGCTAATTGTGACTGCGGGATTGCCATTCTCGAAAGACGGCGCGACATTGGAGGCAAGTGAGGTGCTCCAGGAGGTGGTGTTCTCCTTGGGGGGTGAGGGGATAGGTGGCACCGAGGAGATGACTGGGGATGGGGGAGTCTAGCTGAAGGTGTGCGACACAGCCATAGAGTTTTTGATTGGAGAAGGAACTGTTGATTGCCCAGCCTTGGGGATTGAGTAAGGCGATGGTGGCGATCGCCGCTTCAGCAATCCCCAATTCTCGTGCTAAAATCCCTGGCACTGCCTCTACTGGAGATTGGTTTTTTCCTACTCTTCCCCCCGGAAAATCTAAGGTGATCTCTTGCACCCCAGGGCGATATTGAGGCACAGGTAACAAAAAGTTACGCCCTTGAATCGTCACAATCACCACTGAATCAGCTTTCTCTACACGCCAATAGTCTAACACTTGGCCTTCGCCGTTCTCTACGCGCTCCCCAATCAAGGTAACCCAAGGAGAACTAATTTTTACTAACTGATTCAGTATTTTCCATTTTGGCATGGGCAGATCGTGATTCCGGGTATTTTTGGTTCCTCAGTAGTATAGGATGAAGTGAGAAAGGCGATCGCCATCTCCGCACCCATCACGGCAATCAATGCGGGGATCACCGACTGGCTCATGATCCCCGCATTGATTCAATCAACTAATCCTAAAGCAAATCATTAGAAATTCAAATCAACCATTTCCCCTAGGATTGGAAATTTTAGGGTACGATGCACATACAATCATAGAAATTAGCAAATTAAATAATGAAGTTCATAAGTATTTATCTATGGACTCCCCCAAGCTGACAGACAACATCTGTCAATTTAAGCACCTTTTGCGTCCTATCACCAAGGAAACCCCCTACCATGAAAGTCTTTAACCAAATCAATTTGCGAAACCTTAAAGGCGATATCTTTGGTGGCATTACTGCCACAGTCATCGCCCTCCCCATGGCCCTAGCCTTCGGGGTTGCCTCTGGCGCAGGGCCTCAAGCAGGACTCTATGGGGCAGTATTTGTCGGTTTATTTGCCGCCCTGTTTGGGGGTACTGCTACCCTAATCTCCGAACCTACCGGGCCGATGACGGTAATTATGACTACCATCATTTCCCAGCTAGTCGCTAGTTATGGAGATGAGCAAGGTTTAGCGATGGCATTCACCGTAGTGATGATTGCCGGAGGATTCCAAATTATTTTTGGGTTACTCAAACTCGGTCAATACATTACTCTAATGCCCTACACCGTGGTTTCTGGGTTTATGTCAGGAATTGGTTTGATCATGATTATCCTTCAGATCGGGCCCTTTTTCGGTCATGCCAATCCCAAAGGTAGTATCCTTGCCATTCTAAATGCTCTACCAGAAGCGATCGCTCAGATTAAACCCCTAGAAATGGGATTAGCTCTCCTCACGATCGCCATTCTCTTCCTCACTCCCTCAAAAATCAAGCGCACCGTTCCCCCTCAACTCATTGCTTTAGTCGTAGGCACTCTCATCGCCGTCCTCTTCTTGGGAGATACTGACTTGCGCCGCATTGGTGAAATTCCCAGTGGATTACCCAGTATCCATATGCCATTCTTCACTTTTGACGCTCTGCGAGTAATGTGTGTCGATGGCTTAATTTTGGGAATGCTCGGCTGTATTGACGCACTGTTAACCTCCGTTGTCGCCGATAGTCTCACCCGTACTCAACATGATTCCGATAAAGAATTAATCGGTCAAGGCTTGGGTAATATTATGTCTGGCTTGTTTGGTGGCATTGCCGGTGCTGGAGCCACTATGGGAACAGTGGTAAACATTCAAGCAGGAGCCAAAACCGCTCTCTCTGGAATTACTCGTGCTCTCATTTTGTTATGCATCGTGTTGTTTGCAGGAGGACTGACAGAAAATATTCCCCTAGCGGTGTTAGCCGGGATTGCCATGAAAGTGGGGATTGATATTATCGACTGGGGTTTCCTCAAACAAGCTCACCGGGTATCCGTAAAAGCCGCATTAATTATGTACGCGGTAATTGGTTTGACAGTATTTGTGGATTTAATGGTAGCTGTGGGTGTGGGTGTATTTATCGCCAATATCTTAACCATTCAGCGGCTAAGTGAACTACAATCCCATGATGTGAAAACCATTACCGATGCTGATGATGCGATTATCCTGAATGAGGAAGAGAAAAAATTGCTCGATCGCGCCAATAATCGCGTGTTACTCTTTCACTTAAGTGGACCAATGATCTTTGGTGTGGCAAAGGCGATCGCCCGTCAGCATACCGCCATGGAAGATCATGATATTCTCATTGTAGACTTAACCGACGTACCCTTAATGGGCGTAACCTCCTCTTTAGCCATTCAAAACGCCATTAAAGACGCTCTAGATCAACGCCGTCAAGTCATCATCGTTGGTGCTACCGGCAAAGTAAAACGGCGCTTAGAAAAACTCGGAGTCATGGAAATGCTCCCTCCCCATCACCTATTAATGGATCGCACAGAAGCCTTACAACAAGCTCTGGCATTACTCGATTATCAAGAGTCTACTCGCGAAAATCCCCCTGTAGTTTCTCCCTCTTATTAATCAATCCCAATCCTGTAATCTCAAAGTCCCTCTCCTACAGGAAAGGGACTTTTTTGTAATTCTAAAAATGTTGACGAAGTTTTAACACCTTCATCAACTCCCGCTGTACCCGCTTGTAGAGCGGCATTTTTTCCACTTCAATTGCTGCATACAACTCATTATTAATCCACTGCTCCACCTTATTCTCATTTTCTACAGTCGCCGTAACCACCAACTGGGGAGTTTGTTGAGTTTGATCATAAGGCATCACCGGCTCCATATCACTGACTTTAGCTTCAAAACTGTCATACTCCGGCTGTTGGGGTTTGAGAGTTACTATCACTGAGCCTTGGTTCAAAACTTGTTCAATTAAAGCAGCATCCGTAGGATGAAAAGCAATCCTAGCTTCAAGTTGATCCATTTGAATAATTTGCATCACTGGCTCCCGACGATCTAGCCATTTTCCATTTTTTTCTGATAAATCCAGAGCCACTACTCTCCCAGAAATACCCGCTTTCAGTTTTTGATTCACTGAAGATTTCGCGAGCAGTTCGGCAATCTTTTTCTCCCGGCTTTGTACCAAAGCCATATATTGCGCTTTCTCAATTTGAGCAGATCGCAATGCTTGAGCCGCTTTTTCCCGATTGGCTTGTTGATAACTTAACTGATCTTGTCGATCATCCCGTTCTCGCTCAATATTTTGTTTCACCCGTTCCATGTTTGCCTGTTTTGCTTGTTTTTGAGATTCCAACTCTGTGACTCTAGACTGATAATTGTCTCGATCATCGGTAATTCTCAAAAGTTCTTGTTCTAAGTCGTTTTGGTATTTAAAAGAAAGCGCTCCTTCCTCAATCGCTCCAGATTCTCTCAATTGATCTAATCCATCTTGAGACTTTTGTACCTGTTCTTGCCGATTTTGAATCGATTTTTCCAAACCAGCAATTTGATCATCAATGCTCTGGATTTCATGGAGAATGATCTGAATTTCATGCGGGGGAGAATCGCTAGACAAACGATCGACATCTTCCTGGGATTTTTGCCATTGATTTTGATGCGATCGCACCAACTCTTCTGCCACCGTATACTCAGTCACAAGCAACGCAATCCTTTCCGTTGCCGCTGTCAGTTTAGTCTGATCCTCCTGTAATTTACTCTGCTCTTCTAAAATGCGCTCCTCCAAATCTGGATTTTTCACCTCAGCCACCACTTCACCCACTTGTACCCAATCCCCATGCTTCACCATAAAATTAGTTATTTTTCCCCCTTCTTCACTATAGACAGACTGGGTTTTTTGGGGTAGAGGCTTGAGAGTTGCTTTGCCTCGTACTTGCATTGTCACTTCCATCTGAGATAGGGCAAATCCCCCCACCCCTAAAACCAACAAAAACAGAATCCGACTCCAATTAATTCCCGGTTTTTCTGGAGGTTTCATTGCCTCTTGCACGGGTGGATGGGAGGATTTAGCCGGGGGTTTAATCTGCTCAGGAGGAACTACTTTTAAGGAAGGTACTTGATCTTGTGTGTTATTCATGGGTAGATACCAGATAATTGACAAAAACGATAATCACTGCAAACTTAGTCCCTAGGACAGAAATAATATCCCGCCCAGATCGCCAGTAAAGCCAAAACAGTTATGGGCATATTATGCCAACTCCAGATAAAAATCCTCCAAAACAAAAAGCCAAAAACTATCCAAATATAAGCCAGACTAAACGGGGCATAGAGAGCCAATATTAGTCCATTTCTCCAATTTTCTTTTACAGACTTTCCGGTCAAAAAATTGAGATAAAAACAGAAAGATCGTGCCCTCAAATTGTTAATACCAGTAGCGGCGATCGCCAAATAATAACCATCAAACTTAGCCACCGGATTCAGATTAATTGCCAACGTAAACAACGAAGCCGCCATCAGCAGAAAACTCGCCGTATGCAAACCTACCCCCTTCGTCGCAAAAAACCACATCCAAAACCCCATCGCCGCCAAAATTACTTGCACTAAAATCCCCCCCCCCCCCCCCAACCCACTCCCCCAACCGG
>CAZTRW010000059.1:0-19584 GCA_964616725.1 uncultured bacterium | reverse complement strand
CCGATCAATGATAATTAAAGCCGGTTGAGTGCCATTGTCCTGAGTCAGAGCGATTTTTGGATCACTGATAACCACAGGAGCATAACCCGATTCCTGCAAATCCAGACTGATTTTCTCTGCTAAGGTGGCATCACTCTCAATCAAGAGGATACAAGGATGAGACTCAAGAGCAAGGATATTCATAGAGTTCGCTCGATCATGATTACCAAATAATGAATAATTGTTCATTGTTAATTATTCATTATTCTAGCTATTTGGGTCTGTCTCTTGCCCGCTTTCTTACCCACACACCAATTAAACCAAGGAACATCAACCCTACCATTCCCGCCAGAGGATTGCCATCAATCCCAGTGATCCAACTAGGGACTGTTTGAGTATAGGCGATCAACTGACCCACATTAACCGCGTAAAACGTGCCCACTAATCCTGTATGCAAACCCATGGATAACCCTAACCGGCCATTAGTTGTGTACTTGCTCCACACCAAGGTTAATCCTAATCCTAGTAAACCAGGAAACTGAACCCAGGTGCGGATAATTTCCTCGAAAGGTTTGATAAAGTGCAGCAAGGCAAAGATGAAGGCATTTGTCCAGGCAGCATTTTTAGGGGAATAATCCCGTTGCAGTTCTGTCAGAAACCAACCCCGAAAAAACAGTTCTTCGGCACAACCGACTGCTAAACCAATTAGGGCTGCTTCAAGAAGCACTTGGGGCAGGAATCGGGGGGAATGGTGCCAACTTAGCCAACCGAGGAGTTCTTCTGTGGTGAATAATGCCAATAGTCCAGCTATTCCTATACACAATCCTGCTAAGAATTCTAATCGGTTTTGGCGGGTAAGTTTTACGCCATAATGTTGGCAAATATCCAGGATGCGGTCAATTTTTTTTGACCAGGCATAGACGAGGAGGAGAAATTCTGCGTATAGGAGTCCCATTGCCCAAAGGCTTTGTTGATTGGGATTGACAACCCATCGGTAGATGGGCAGAGCGATGGGTAACCAAAGTAACAGGAGACAGGTGAGAAAGAGGGGAATTCGTTGGGAGGCTGAGGCTTTGGCAAGACGAATTGACATGGAGACGGGGTTTTATTCTTCTGGCTCAACGGTGCTGGTGAGTCCGTGGTTGTTGAGGGTTTCGCAGTAAAATTCGGCGTGTTCTTGGGCGCAGGTAATGACTAAGGCGATGCCGCTATTGTGGGCTTCCATCATGATACTGACGGCTTGGGGCTGGGTTAAGCTGGAAACTGTTTTGAGAAGGGTTTCGACGACGTATTCCATGGTGTTGAAGTCGTCGTTGTGTAGTAGCACTCGGTAACGAGGGGCGATTTTGCGAGTTGTTGAGCGTTTTTCGATGGTTTCCACTGACATAGGAGCTCTGTACCTCTGGTTGGTTTGTCGGGGGAAGTGGTGGTTTAGATCTTGGTGAAAGTAAATCCAGTATTCTATTATAGCATGAGAGTGAGCTTTTGTAAAGTTTTGTCAATACTCTAGGGCGATCGCTATACTAAAAAACCGCAGTGGTAACCATCATGGTATTTTGAGGGATGATGAAACTAACAGAACCTCTTGAACCTTGTCAGATTGTTTATTTAGAAGCTCATGGCGATCGCCTTTACGCTGAAGTCATTCAAGTGGTTCCCTCTAGGGGGTTAGCCTGGGTACGCCCTTTAGTATTAGTTCCTAGTGCCCCAGAAAACCAGCTTCTGTCTACTTTGGCATCAGAATATTATGATTTAAGACAAGGTGCAGATTTATTATGGCCTCTGGAAAGCTTCCATCCGGCTCTGGATGTAGAAGCTATCCCCATTTTATCTCGTCTAGGGGGAATTCATCCCGGGGATGACAGAGAACCTCATCAACAGCTAAGACAGTTTATTAGCTGTCTTTGGCGTTTAGATCGAGCGGGAAAAACCCCCTAGAGCCAAACTAACGATTGCCGATTTAAGGGTTAGATACCAATTGAATGCGACCTTCATCCATTTCAGTCATGAGTAACTCCAATGCTTCATAGTCTACATCTGAGATATAGCCTAGGCGAGTTAACTCAGCATTAATGGCATTTTCTAAATCAGGAGTGAGTCGCTTGAGATAGATAATCTGCTCTACCAGCCGACGGATTAAACTGGTGGGGGTCATAAGTGAACCTACTGTTCGACATGACTCTAGTTAAGCCTGATTATTCTGTGGCAATGGTGATCTAGTAACAGAAATGGCAGTGACTGAGATCACAAAGCCAATCAAACTCTGGCAGATCAAGGATAAGGGGGAGAGATTGTAAAATGTAATGATTTTCATAAGTATACCTCTGGGCACTAGAATAACGGTAGGGACGATCAGACAGACAGGAGAGGTTAATTATGGCGATCGCCATCGATCAATTACTCACCGCCGATATCCATAAACCCGCTCGCTACATCGGCCAAGAACGTGGTGCCGTCAACAAATCCTGGGAAGATGCCCAAGTTCATTGGGTGTTGAGCTATCCAGAATTATATGAACTGGGTGCATCTAACCTAGGTCATCAAATTCTTTACAATATCATCAATGCCCAACCGCGCCAATTATGCGATCGCACCTACCTACCCGCTCCTGATCTGGCTGCCCAACTCCGCCGCACCCAAACTCCCCTCTTTGCCCTCGAATCCCGTCGTCCCCTGCACCACTTCGAGATCATCGGCTTTAGCCTAGGCTACGAACTCGGAGCCACCAACCTCCTAGAAATGCTGGATTTAGCGGGAATTCCCCTCACCTGGGAACAGCGCCATCAAGGACATTTTCCCCTCATTTTTGCCGGTGGTCAAACGGCGACCTCCAACCCCGAACCCTACGCCGCCTTCTTCGACTTTATCGCTCTTGGGGATGGGGAAGAACTCCTCCCCGAAATCGGCTTAGTTCTAGAAGAAAGCTTACCCCTTCGGTTAAGCCGCTCTGACTTACTCCTAGAATTAGCCCAAATTCCCGGAGTCTACGTTCCCCAATTTTACCAACTCACGGCCACAGGAGCTGTCATTCCCCTCCGTCCCGATGTGCCAGCGCGGATTGTACGACGCACAGCCCAACCCATTCCCGCCTATGCTGTGGGGCCAGTCCCCTATATTGAAACTATTCACGATCGCCTCGTAATGGAAGTGCGCCGAGGCTGTACACGGGGCTGTCGATTTTGTCAACCCGGAATGCTCACCCGTCCTGCCAGAGATGTCGATCCAGAAACGGTGATTGAGTCCATTACAGCAGGACTGCAAGCAACTGGCTATAATGAAGTCTCCCTGCTTTCCCTCAGTTGCTCCGACTACCTCGCCCTCCCGGCAGTTGGCTTAGAGCTGAGAAACCGGCTCCAAGCACAACAAATTGCCATTTCTCTCCCCAGTCAGCGAGTAGATCGGTTTGATGAACAGATAGGAGCGATCGTTGGTGGTACTCGCAAAGGCTCCCTCACCTTTGCACCAGAAGCCGGAACTCAGCGAATGCGAGATTTGATTAACAAAGGACTCACCAATGCAGAACTGTTGCGAGGGGTAAAAAGCGCCTATGACCAAGGATGGGATCAGGTGAAGCTATATTTTATGATCGGCTTGCCCGGTGAAACCGATGAGGATATTCTAGGGATTGCGGAAACCGTGCGGATGCTTCAACAAGAATGCCATGCTCCGGGACGCAAACGCCTGATGGTGACCCTGACGATTTCCAACTTTACCCCCAAACCCCATACTCCTTTTCAATGGCACTCCGTATCCACGGCGGAATTTGAGCGTAAACAAGGCCTGCTCCGCCAAGCCTTTCGAGGAATGCGCTCAGTAAAAGCCCACTTTACCGATGTGCGTCTTTCTGCTATGGAAGACTTTCTCTCACGGGGCGATCGCCAACTCAGCTCGGTAATTCTCGAAGCCTGGAAGCGCGGAGCCGGAATGGATGCCTGGTGGGAAAGCCTAGATCGGGCTTACAGCGCCTGGGAAGAGGCGATCGCCCAAGCCTCCCTCACCTGGAAATACCGCCAAGTCACCACAGGAACCTGGCAAGCCAACCCCTCCACCACCCTCCTCGATCAACCCCTCCCCTGGGACCACATCGACACCGGCATTAGCAAAACCTGGCTCAAAGAAGACCTCCAACGCGCCCTAGCAGGCATCACCGTTCCCGACTGCTCCTTTGACGGCTGCTCCCACTGTGGAGTCTGTGGTACCGATTTAGGTCATAACCTCATCGTCCCTCCCCTCCCCCTGCCTCCCCTCAATCCCAACCCCCCCCAACCTCCCCCACCCGTCCAACGGCTCCGAGTCACTTTTGGTAAACAAAGAGACCTTGCTCTCCTGGGACATCTGGATCTTCTCCGCCTCTTCGATCGCGCCATCCGACGAGCCACCCTTCCCATCGCCTATACCAGCGGCTATCATCCCAACCCCCGCATCAGCATCGCCAATGCCCTCTCCCTTGGAGCCACCAGCAGCGGCGAAATTGCCGATTTTGAACTCGCCCAACCCCTGGATCCAGAAGACTTTAGAGCCCGTTTTGCTGCCCAACTCCCCCCAGATTGTCCCCTCTACCACGTAGAAACCGTCCCGCTCACCAGCCCCAGTAGCGCCCAACTCCTAGAGCAAGCCAAATACCAACTAACCTTGACCTGTGCTGTCCCCACTCCGCCAGAGCAATGGCAACAATGGATTAGTGCTATTTTAGACCGGGATACTCTGCTCCAAGAAACCCAAACCAAATCCGGGAAATCTAAACAGATTAATCTGCGAGAACATCTGTGGGCACTAGAACTAGAGTCAGTAGAGCAAGAGGCGATCGCTCACCTGCACTATACAGGCAGTTGCCGTAACGATGGCACCCGGCTACGTCCGCAGGAAATCCCCTACCTGTTCGAGACCATCACTGCCCCCAATTCCCCAGAATTTCAACTACATCACATTCACCGCCAACAACTGATCCTGGCAACCATCCCCTAGCAATGAAAAAACTTTGACTAGATTAGTCAAAATCTGCTATAATGACAGGTTATAAAAGATCCTACGGCAGAAATTAGACCTTTCTCTTAACCCCACTCAACATTGAGTTAAGTGCGGGTAAAGCACAGGACAAATCTGTCAGGTCACAGTTTTTTTTGTGGAAACATGACTGACGGGCAAACCTCAAAGCACCTAGGAAATTGCCAAAACCCAGTCAAGTTGCCAACCAATGGGTGATTAGATTTCATGATTGGGTAACAGGTGTCTAACAAGCAAAAATCCAACTGAAGGCATGATTACCCCGATAGAGTTTGTAGGTATAGAGGCTTGCTCTCGTATTCCAGTCCCCCGACCGATTATACGCCTGCAAGCACACTGGCATCGGTGCCCAAAGTGACGCACTTGCCTCTGATGAACAGTAGGGCAACCCGTTCCCAGTTGAAGGACTAACTCAGCGACCCACCTGTTACTTTCAGCACCAGCAACTCAACCGAGTCAGCGCTGAAATCCGACATGAATATGCATAAATTGAGGAAATTGGATGCCAAAGCAAATTATTATCGCGGAGCAGCATCGTTTAGCTGCCGTATTTGAAGGAGATCAAATTCAGGAACTCGTCGTAGCCACAGGTAGCCATCAAGTCGGAGATATTTATCTCGGGAGTGTAGAAAACGTCTTACCGGGCATAGATGCTGCCTTTGTGAATATCGGCGATTCCCAAAGAAATGGATTCATTCACGTAACTGACTTAGGACCGCTGCGGTTAAAACGAGCCGCAGGAACCATCACCGAACTGCTAGTTCCGCAACAGAAAGTTCTGGTGCAAGTGATGAAAGAACCCACAGGATCTAAAGGCCCCCGACTGACTGGCAATATTACCTTACCCGGTCGATACCTCGTACTGATGCCCTATGGACGGGGAGTAAATCTCTCCCGTCGGATTACTGGATCTCATGAAAGATCTCGCCTGCGTGCTCTCGCCATCCTGATTAAACCTGCTGGAATGGGTTTGCTGGTGCGTACCGAAGCAGCAGAAATGGCAGAAGAAGCCATTATGGACGATCTAGAAGAATTGTTGCACCGTTGGGAATCGATTTTAGCGGAAGCAAGTTCTGCCTCTGCGCCTGCCCTTCTAGGACGCGACGATGATTTTATCGTGCGGGTACTACGGGATATGTACACCAGTGATGTGAACCGTATTGTAGTGGATTCTCATACAGGATTAAAACGAGTCAAACAACAAATCCTCACTTGGAACGGCGGGAAAACCCCACCGGGGATTCTTCTGGATCACCACCGGGAACGGGCCCCGATTCTGGAATACTTCCGGGTAAGTGCGGCCATTCGTGAGGCCCTGAAACCGAGAGTAGATTTACCCTCTGGGGGCTATGTGATTATTGAGCCAACGGAAGCCTTAACAGTGATTGATGTTAACTCTGGTTCCTTTACCAGTTCAGCGACGGCGAGAGAAACTGTATTATGGACCAATTGTGAAGCTGCTACAGAGATTGCTCGGCAATTGCGTTTACGGAATATTGCGGGAGTGATTGTTGTGGATTTTATCGATATGGATTCCCGCAAAGATCAGTTAAGAGTGTTGCAGCATTTTGAGGAAGCGTTATTAGCGGATAAGGCCAGACCCCAGGTGGCCCAATTGTCGGAATTGGGTTTGGTGGAGTTGACTCGGAAGCGCCAGGGGCAAAATATCTATGAATTGTTTGGGCGTACCTGTAAAACTTGTAATGGTTTGGGCCATCTGGCTGCTTTGCCAGGGGATGCGGAAGACCCGCCGATGGCTTTGGTAGACCGTTCTTATCCAGGGATTGTGCGAGAAACCAGCAGTAGTTCGGATCGATATGATTGGGAGGAGGAAGAGGCTTCTCCAGCAAGACCCCAGCGTATTACAGGTGTGTCTACCCGTCAGGGGTTCTCTGGGGAGGGAGAGTATGGGAGTGGCTCGGAAACGGGTGGGGATGCATCCTTGGATCGCTACGATCGCCCACCGGGAGGGCGATCGCCCTCCGAAAGATTTCGCAGTCCCGGCGATCTGAATCCATCAGAAATCCCCCGAAACTTCCCCGAGCGAGGGCGACAGGAAGTAATTGGGGCAGGGATCAAACCCACACCTGCCCTCGAAGATCCCTTATCACGGCGCACCCGCCGCCGCCGCATCGATCCCTTTCGCCCAGAGTCCGATCTCCACAAAGGAGATGGCCCAGGATTTGGGGAAACAGAGATGCTCCGCGATGAACCTATCACCCCTGATTTTACCGATAGCCATCCCTATCGAATAGCCACAGAAGGCCGCTCAGAGGGAGGAACTCGCAAAGATTATTGGGACAATAAGCCAACTGCAGCGCGGAAACGGCTAGGCTCAAGAGGTGTAGAAGGTCCCCCAGAGGTGATTACAGTGCCGATGACTCCAGAGGAACAAGATGTCTATGCGTTGATGGGCATTTCCCCTCTGGTGTTACTGCCCGATGGAGAAGTGAGAAATAATAAATCAGTGGTTATTCAGGTGATAGACTCTGATCAACCTGATCGCTCTTCTTTAGGGCAGGACTTTGAGGATGACTTGGTGTTGGAAGGGTTAGGATCTGAAGACTCAGATGGGGAGGAGAAAACTACTGTCTCTTCTGTCTCGGAGGTTTTGGTGGCTCACCCATTTCCCCAGATGGCAGCTCCAGCCAGGGGAGATTCTCCCTTAGGCTGGGTTGGGCAAGCAGAAGAGGAGGGCACGACGACAGACGCAATGCTGGATAATTCTCTAGGGGATCTTCTATCCTCTGAGAAAGAGAGGAGTGCTCTAGAGCCAGGAGAGAAAGAGGCAGAAGAGATCAATTCTGAGGAAGAGGAGATTGATACTCGCCGTCGCCGCCGTCGTCGTTCTTCTGTGCCAGAGGAGTAGAGTGCCGATTGAGCGTGCAGCAAGAGCACAGTGATGGTTGGCCTTGTGTCCCTCCTCCAGGAGATCTCCTGGGGGGGGTGGATGAGGTGGGACGAGGTGCTCTGTTTGGGCCAGTTGTGGCGGCAGTCGTGGTATTGTCAGATTCTGGAGCGAGCAGGTTGCAGGCTTTAGGAGTCAAGGATAGTAAGCAGTTAAGTCCTGGGCAACGCCAGAAATTGTGGGGAGTGATCGCCGAGTGGGCGGTATGCTGGCAGGTGGGGAGTGCTTCGGTGGCAGAAATTGATCGATTAAATATTTTACAAGGGTCTTTATTGGCAATGCAGCGGGCGGTACGGAAACTGACGGTAACGCCATCCTTGTGTTTGGTGGATGGACTAGATCCAATTCCGGGGATCTCCTTGGCTCAAAAGACGGTGGTGAAGGGGGATGAACAGGAAGTGGCGATCGCCGCTGCTAGTATTATTGCCAAAGTCTGGCGAGATGAGTTAATTACGCGCTTAGATCCACTTTTTCCCGAATATGACTTAAGGGCAAATAAGGGCTACGGCACAGAAAAACACAGAATAGCCATTAGCCGTTATGGACGTTCTTGTCTGCATCGTCGCTCATTCCAAATCCATAGCTAGGATCAAGAATAACAGGAGAGATGATCCTGCCTTTTTGGTACATTGAGAATCGCAGCATTGATGGATTTGGACAACAATCATGGATGAGGCATCAGGAAATCAGACAACCCCAACTCAGGTGGCTATCCAACCCATAATCCCCTGGATATTTTCCCTGATTTGGCTTTTTACCCTAGGCGTGATTGCCCTATTCTGGGACTTAGGGGCAATTGGTTTAGTGGATGAAACGGAACCTCTCTTTGCGGAAGCGGCTCGCCAAATGACTGTGACAGGAGATTGGATTACCCCTTATTTCAATGGTGAACCCCGGTTTGATAAACCGCCTCTGATTTATTGGGCGATCACCCTCCTGTATCGTACCATTGGCGTTAATCCCTGGGCAGTCCGCCTCCCCTCAGCCCTCGCCGCCCTCCTCCTGAGCCTCTTAGGATTTTACACCCTCCATCGCCTCAGTCAAACCCACTCCCGCCGATTTCAAATCGCCAGTTGTATCGCCGGAACCCTGATCGTACTTAATCCCCAAACCATCGCCTGGGCAAGAATGGGAGTCTCCGATATGCTTCTGAGCGCCTGCATCGGCTCTGCCCTTCTCGCCTTTTTCACCGCCTATACCACCCCAGAAACCCAGCCCAAAAACCGTTGGTATCTCGCCTTTTATCTCTTCCTGGCTCTAGCCGTCCTCACCAAAGGCCCTGTAGGCATCGTCCTTCCTAGCTTAATTATATTCTCGTTTTTGCTATATCTAGGCAACCTCACCCTAGTGTTAGGAGAAATGAAACTGCGCTCAGGAGTGGTGCTATTTTTAGGAATTACTCTACCTTGGTATATTCTGGTTACCTGGGCAAATGGGTGGAACTTTATCCATGCTTTTTTTGGCTATCACAATGTGGAGCGATTTACTTCTGTGGTAAATAACCACTCGGCTCCGTGGTACTTCTATATTCCCACTGTGATCGTAGGCTTTTTCCCCTGGTCTGTCTATCTGCCTGTGGCGATCGCCAAAACCCGATTTTGGCAACGCAAATACTGGATACGCCAACCGCGCACCCAACATATCTCCCTCTTCGCCTTCTTCTGGTTTCTTTGCATCCTGCTCTTTTTCACCGTCGCCGTCACCAAACTCCCCAGCTACACCCTACCCCTCATACCAGCTTGCGCCATTCTCGTTGCTCTAGTGTGGAGTGAACCCGAAGCGAGATACGCCCAGCTTCGCCACTCGTGGCTCTTTTGGACAGGAATTGCCAATGCTATCCTGAGTTTGGCGATCGCCGCTCTACTTCCCCTCGCAGTACCCGCCTTGAACCATGATCCGGCCATGCCCCATTTTGGCACAACCTTACGCGATTCCGGGTTTATCTTGCAAGCCAGTGGACATTATCTGATTTTAGGGCTTGCCTTGTTAGTCGCAGTGGGTGGAAAATGGTGGCGTGGGTTATGGACCGTCAATGCGATCGCCTTTATCGCCTTCATCCTCTTCATCGTCACCCCCGTCGCCTCCATCATGGATCAACAGCGCCAACTTCCCCTCAGAGAACTTGCCCACACCATCACCCAAAACCGACAGCCCAATGAACCCCTAATCATGGTAGGGTTTTGGAAACCCAGTCTCACCTTCTACACCCAACAAAACGTGATCTACGGCCATCATACCGGACAATCCCTCGTCACCCTCGGCAACCTCATCCAAGAACCCCAAACCCCCAATACCCTCCTGATCCTAGGACAACCCGAAACCATCAACAACATGGGATTTGCACCCCAACCCGATCAGATCCTCAATCAACAAGGAACCTATCAGTTAGTGCGGGTTACCAAAGCAGAAATTATCAACACCCTCAACCAAACATCAAACCATGAAATTCATCAACCCTAAAACCAACTACGCCTTCAAAAAAATCTTTGGCTCCAATCAAAGCCAAGATATCCTCATCAGTTTCTTAAACGCTATCCTTTACGAAGGAGAAAAAAACATCATTTCCTTAGAAATCATCGATCCCTACTCTCCTGACAAAGTTTCTGAGTTAAAAACCACCGGTTTTGAGGTTAAAGCACAACTCAACCGTGGCGAAACAATATTGATTCAACTCGAAGCCTTTAATACCCCTGATTTGGGCAAAAGACTGCTGTACAACACCACTATAATGTATATAAATCAACTCCAATTTGGCGAATTTTGCTTAGAACTGAGACCTGCTATTGGCATAGCAGTAACTGACTCTATCCTCTTTGCAGAACACAGTCAAGTTATTTGCCAATTTACCCTCAAAGAAGAAAATAGTTTAGTGGATTACAAGGATGGCTCCTTAACGCTTGTCACTGTGGAATTACCTAAATTCCACAAAAGCCTAGAGGAATCAAGCAATATCACCGATCAATGGTTATACTTTCTGCAAAAAGCGCCCGATTTAGAAGTCATACCCGACTCAATGTCCATGATTCCAGAAATCAAAAAAGCCTTTACCATTGCTGATAGAGCTAATCTGACTTTAGCCGAATTAGAGCACTGGGAAAAGCAAGCATAGATTATAGATTATTGAATCCTACTATAACGAGTATAAGTAGCTGCTTGTCCTCGGTAGTGAAGATGTTCATCAATCAAATTCCAAATAATGACATCCTCAATTTTGAAACGCTTGCCTGTACAAGAAATTCGTATGCCACTATAACCCGTCATATATCCATTCATAGTCGTTGCCTCTAGTAACCGATTCCTGTCCTCTTGTGCCATCGGCTCGGCTGTTTTTCGAGAAGGAAGTTGGATAAAATCTTCCCAATTGATTTCCCATAGTGCCAATGCTTGACGATTACCGTAGTTAAAAATAGGATCGGCTTCCGTGCCATGGGAAACAATAATAAACGGTGCTTCAAATAGAGACTGTGCAAGTTGTATTGGTGATCCGTTTATCTCCAATAGAGGTGTACCTAACCAGTGGAGATAGCTCTTGAGAATTAATTGAGTGTGCTCAATAATTGTCTGTTGTTGCCAGGGAAATGTAAGGAGAGGGTTCATGGAGTCAGGGTAAATGGTAGATTGTCACTGGTTAAGGATGGTTTTATTTTAGCTTTAAAGAGGGTAGAGCAACTTAATTATGGATACTCAGGGCAAAAAACGGCGGTTTAAGCAGTTGCGGCGAGGTTTAGGGAAAGTTGATTTTATCCAAGTGATAGAAGTTTCTCCCTACTGGAGTGATTTGTATCATGGGTTATTGGCGATGGAGTGGTGGCAATTTTTTGGCTTAATTTTTATTTTTTATTTGATTAGTAATACTGTGTTTGCGCTGGGATATTTAGGGGGAGGAAACTGTCTGGCGAATGCTGAACCGGGATCGTTTACAGATGCATTTTTCTTTAGTGTTCAAACTATGGCAACGATTGGCTATGGCTCAATGTATCCAACGACGTTGTATGCTAACATTTTGGTGACTTTAGAAGCCTTATTTGGTTTGTTAGGGTTTGCGGTGGCTACGGGGTTGTTATTTGCTCGGTTTTCTAAACCTACGGCGCGGTTGTTATTTAGTAAAGTGGCGGTGATCGCGCCGTATAATGGGGTACCAACCTTAATGTTTCGAGTGGCGAATCAGCGGAATAATTGGGTGGTACAAGCAGAGGTGAAGGTGAGTGTTGTATTACCTCAAGAAATGACTATGGAGGGACATAGTTTACGGCGTGTTGTGGATTTGGAGTTGGTGCGATCGCAAAATCCTTTCTTGGTTTTGAGTTGGATGGTGATGCATCCCATTAATGAACGTAGTCCTTTCTTTCAACAGGGGATCACACCGGAGGAGATCGCTCAATGGCAACCAGAAATTATTGTCACCCTCACTGGATTAGATGAAACTGTCTCTCAAACCATTCATGCTCGCTACTGGTATCATCCTGAAGATATTCGCTGCCATGTCGCCTTTGTGAATGTAGTGTCTGTGAGTAAAACGGGCAATCGCTGCATTGACTATACCCATTTCCATGAGGTTCAACCCTTGTCTGTGGGTGAACAGGAGGATAGAACATAGTGGCGATCGCCCTCATCATAACAATTAACAATGAATAATTAATCGCGTTGTTAATTGTTAATTATTCATGTAGGACACACTATACCCATGAAAGTTTCTAAATAGCCTGTACCAGATTGAATCATCTCTTGAGTCATGGGCAAACTATCAATGACCATTCCCGTACACAAAATCATCATATACAAAATCGAATACTTAAACATCGACTTTGCCAAAGAAAGATCCATGGGACTTTGGTGTAAACTCCAAGCTTTTTGCAGCAAAAATCCCCCTAAAATTAGGGCAAACGCACCATAAACGACTCCACAAACCCCCAAAGGATAAATGAAGATTAAGGATACCGGAACCACCAACCAAGAATAAATCCAAATTTGTCGAGTTGTTTCTGCTTCTCCTGCCACCACTGGGAGCATTGGCACATTCACACTGGCATAATCCTCGCGAATCATTAATGCTAATGCCCAAAAATGGGGAGGAGTCCAGAGAAAAATTAAAGTAAATAATAGCCAAGCTGCCCAGCTTAATTCTCCGGTAACTGCTACCCAACCCACCAGGGGAGGAATTGCGCCCGCAGCGCCACCAATGACAATATTTTGAGGAGTATGGCGTTTGAGAATATGGGTATAGACCACCAGATAAAATACCATACCAGTCATGGCTAAAAGGGCGGCTGACAAGTTAGCAAATTGGGTGAGTAAACCAAAGGATAGAATGGCTAAGATAAATGCAAAAATGAGGGCATGGCGAGGTTGAACTTTTCCTGAAGGCAGAGGTCGTTTCCGGGTTCGCACCATGGCATAATCAATATCTAGGTCATAAATGCAGTTGAGGGTTTGGGCAGCCGCAGCAGCGAGTGTTCCTCCCGTTAAAGTCACTAGTAATAGAATCGGATCAACTTCTCCTTTAGAGGCAATCGACATACTCGCTGCTGTGGTAATTAGCAGTAGGGGAATGATGCGGGGTTTAGTGAGTTGATAGTAGCTGCGAATGGTTTCCAGAAGAGTCTGGGGAGAAGATAGGGAAAGTCTAAGAGTGTCTTGCATAAAAATTTGATGGCTCAAGGATCAAAGAGTGAGTGGATTACGATCGCTCAGGGTTGACGGTGAAACGATCACGCCATGCTAAGGTAGAAAAGGCGGTTAAGGTTCCCAATAAACAGGCTCCTATGGTTTGATGAGCGATGGTGAGGGGTTCCACTTGAAGATGGAGCCAGAAGGTGGCTACTCCCAAAAGAGTTTGTAATATCAGTAGGGCGCTGGCTACTTGAGTTAAGCGTCTGAGCAGGGGATGGAGTGCAGGGGTGCGACGAGCGGTGAGGATCAAGAGGGTGGTGGCGATCGCCGGAGGAAGTACGCCGACAATATGACTATTCATGATCCCACAGAGTTGATGACCACCAAAGCATTGATGTACCGCCCATTGAGAAGCCACTAGAGCGCCTAAAATACTTTGAAGATAGACTAAAACTGCTGCGACAGCCCCCATCCAGGCGAGTTTCCCAGCGGCTCCTGTGCCGTTGTAGGGCAACAGCATCATCCAGAGGGTAACCAAACTGAGAAAGTATAAGAGGGCTGTGCCTAAATGGGCGGCGACAATATCAAAGCGTAGCAGTTCAGTGACCGTGAGACCACCAAGAACGCCTTGGAAGACGACGATTCCTAAACTCCCTGTGGTTGCCCAGGGGAGCCAGGGGGGAAGGGTAGCACGATGCCACCAAGAAAGGGTAGCTAGGGCGATCGCCCCTAAACCGATTAAACTGGCATCTAGGCGATGGAACCATTCCAGAAATACCTGTAGGTTCATCTGTTGTGTCGGCACCAAGGTTCCATAACACAAGGGCCAATCGGGACAAGCTAAACCGGCATTCATTACTCTAGTGGCACTACCAATCGCCATTAACAGTACGGTGGCAATCACCAGTTTCACCAGCAGACTCCGAATCCTCTGTTGGGGGTGAACTGAAGCTTTAGATTCAATGGATGGATCGAGTGTAAAGTTAGCCATGCCCAGGTTTATGGTTGTGGTTGGTTAAGCGTGATCACGTGACTCTAGGATAAAAGACTCTTGTGCTTTCTCACTTTAATCTGGCGATCGCCACTCCGAACCCAGGCTTTGGTTTTTCTTTCGATTCCCACTCTCTTTCCTGGAGGCGACCCTTACCCATGACCAGCAGGTAGTGCTATAAAGTAATCGTTCCTTGTCGTTGAAATTGTAGTTACCATTACTTCCCACCTACCAAAATTGAGAAAAGTATTAAGGATAGCTTAGAATCGCCCTCAGACAGAGACAACCTGCTTTAAGGTAATAGAAACGTCTTTGGCAACTGACCAGCTTGTCTGTGACTCTCATTTAACTACCCATTGCATCGTTCCACTCCAACTGTTAACCCTAAATTGCCGTGAATATTCCCAGTAGTCTGCTTACCCTAATTGCGGGCATCTTTTTAACCCTAATCAGTCTTTGGTTTGGCCAACACCATGGCCTACTGCCTGTAGCTGCCTCCGAAGAAGCCCCTTGGATTGATGGACTCTTTAATACCATGATGACCATTTCCATTGGCCTTTTCCTGCTGGTTCAGGGAGTCTTGATCATTGCGATGATTCGTTTCCGCCAGCGTCCTGGTGACGAAACAGATGGCCCTCCTATTGAAGGCAATATCCCTCTAGAAATTGTTTGGACTGCTATTCCTGCCATGATTGTCTTAGGTTTGGGCGTGTATAGTTTCGATGTCTATAACAATATGGGGGGTCTTGATCCGATGGCTTCCCACGATCACGGTCAGGTGGCTGAGGTGCGTGGCGGGGCGATCGCGGCTCCTTTAGAAGATCAGAGAGTAGCGATCGGTATTGGTGCCGATCCGAAAGAAATGGGTAAGGCAGCCGATGTCGTCGTCAATGTCCTCGGACTCCAATATGCTTGGATCTTCACTTATCCAGACACAGGCATCGTCAGCGGCGAGTTACACTTACCCGTCAATCGGGAAGTACAACTGAACATCAATGCCCAAGATGTGATTCACTCCCTATGGATTCCTCAATTCCGAGTCAAACAAGATGCCATTCCCGGACGGGAAACACAACTGCGCTTACATACTAAGGAGATTGGGAGTTATCCCATTGTCTGCGCGGAACTCTGTGGCGCTTATCATGGGGGAATGAGAACAACGGCGATCGTCGAATCTCCAGAAGAGTTTCAAGCCTGGAAGGATGAACAAGTAGCGGCCCTGGCTTCTGCAAACCCCGTAGCTTATGCTACTCCTGTAGCCCAGTTATCCTCGGAAGAATACTTGGCTCCTTATGCTCAAGAATTTGCGCCAGTGGATATGAAGGCGATCGCCAATTTCCAGCTCTAAGTTACCTGTTTTGACCTTTCTATGACACACACACAACCCTCAGCAGACCCTGAAGCCTATCGTCCCAGTTGGCGAGACTTTCTCAGCTTCAGCATCGACCACAAAATCATCGGTATGCAATACCTGATCACCTCCTTTATGTTCTACCTGATTGGAGGACTCCTCGCCGTTGGTATCCGTACCGAACTAGCAACTCCAGAAGTGGATTTTGTCAGTCGTGAACTCTACAACGGACTATTTACTGTTCACGGAACAGTGATGATTTTTCTGTGGATTGTTCCAGCGGGAGCAGGTTTAGCCAACTATTTGATTCCCCTGATGATCGGGGCAAAAGATATGGCCTTTCCTCGATTAAATGCCGTAGCCTTCTGGTTAATTGTTCCAGGGGGAATTCTGCTGATGAGCAGTTTCTTTGTCGGCGCTCCTGGAGCCGGTTGGACTTCCTATCCCCCCCTGAGTACCACCGGAGAAAAAGCTGGAGAATTTATCTGGATTCTCAGTGTGTTATTGCTAGGAACTTCCTCAATTTTGGGCGGCATTAATTTCATGACAACCATTTTGAGGATGAGAATGCCTCAAATGGGAATTTATGATATGCCTCTGTTTTGCTGGGCGATTATTTCCGTATCGATTCTGATTTTGGCATCTACCCCAGTGCTCGCGGGGGCATTGGTACTCTTAGCCTTCGACTTGATGGCGGGAACTTCATTTTTCAATCCTACAGGGGGAGGCGATCCCATCGTTTATCAGCACCTGTTCTGGTTCTATTCCCACCCAGCGGTTTACATCATGATTGTGCCTCTGTTTGGGGTAATTTCGGAGATTTTGCCGGTTCACTCCCGTAAACCTATTTTCGGCTATAAGGCGATCGCCTTCTCCAGTCTCGTCATCAGTTTCCTCGGTCTTATTGTCTGGGCCCATCATATGTTTACCAGCGGCACTCCCGGCTGGTTACGCATGTTCTTCATGGTCGCCACCATGATTATCGCTGTCCCCACAGGCATTAAAATCTTTAGCTGGTTAGCCACCATTTGGGGTGGAAAAATTCGCCTCAACAGCGCCATGCTCTTCGGACTCGGCTTCGTTTCTCTTTTTGTTATCGGCGGCTTAAGCGGCATCATGTTAGCCTCAGCCCCCTTTGATATCCACGTTCACGACACCTACTTTGTCGTTGCCCACCTCCACTACGTTCTCTTTGGCGGTAGTGTGTTTGGGATTTATGGCGCAATCTACCATTGGTTCCCCAAAATGACCGGCCGGATGCTGAATGAAACTTGGGGAAAAATTCACTTTGTATTTACCTTTATTGGCTTTAATCTTTGCTTCCTACCTATGCACTGGCTAGGATTACAAGGAATGCCGCGCCGAGTAGCTGAATATGACCCCCAATTTGCCAGTGTAAATATGATTTGTACCGTCGGATCAATCTTACTGGCTATCTCTACGGTGCCTTTTCTGATCAATGCCGTTTGGAGTTGGTTAGCGGGAGAAATAGCGCCTGCGAATCCTTGGAATGCTCTGACTCTAGAATGGTTAACGGCTTCTCCTCCCCCAGTAGAAAATTTCTTAGAACCTCCCATACTCTGGTCTGGCCCCTATGATTATGGCATTGACACTGAAAAGGCAGAGGAAGAGAAATCATTGGAGGAATTGTTAGCAGAAATGAAGCCATCACAATGAATATTTGTTCATTGTTAATCGTTAATTATTAATTACCCAAGGAGAATATTTTCTGATGCAAAGTTCGGCTCAAGTCTCGGAAACCATTGTGGGCATATCCCATGAAACTCATGGTAGTGGCCATCATGAAGAACACCCCGATCATCGCATTTTTGGAATTCTCATGTTCCTCATTGCAGAATCGATGATCTTTTTGGGATTATTTGCGGCTTATTTGACGTTTAAGCTGACTTCGCCTGATTGGCAACCAGAAGGGACGGAACTGGAATTGCTGTTACCAGGGGTGAATACGTTAATCCTGATTTCGAGTAGTTTTGTAATTCACAAAGCAGGGGATGCGATTAAAAATAAAGGGGATGAAAAAGGGCTGAGAGTGTGGTTTGCTATTACGGCGTTGATGGGGTTTATCTTCCTGGTCGGACAGTTGTATGAGTATTTCCATCTCAGTTTTGGTTTGACGGATAATGTGTTTGCCAGTACGTTTTATGTGCTAACTGGATTTCATGGTTTGCACGTCTTATTTGGCCTGGTGTTAATTTTAGGGGTATTATGGCGATCGCGCATTTCTGGTCACTATTCCCAAACCTCCCACTTCGGCGTAGAAGCGGCTGAACTGTATTGGCACTTTGTCGATGTGGTGTGGATTGTTCTCTTTACTTTGTTGTACCTCTTATAAAGGAAAAACCCTTGAGAAAGTTTTCTCAAGGGTTGGGATTTTTCTCAAATTCCTGGATGAGCAACGATCACAATAATTGTTCTTTAGCCTTTTCTCGGCAAGTTTGAACAGTGGGATCATCGGGTTCGATCGCTAAGGCGCGATCGCAAGCATCTAAGCACTCCTGATAGCGGGCTAAGTTTAACAGAGAAATCGCCTTATTTTTCCACGCTGAATGCAAGCTCGGCTCAAGTGATAAAGCCTGTTCAAAACTGGCTAAGGCTTGTTCAAATTTCCTTAACTTAAACCAAGTCATTCCCTGATTATACCATGCTTGCTCATCTTGAGGATTGAGATCGGTCGCTCGATGATAAGCAGCGATCGCCTTTTCAAATTGCTTGACTTGAAATAGGATATCTCCCTTAATTCCCCAGGCGATCGCATATTGTGGATCTAAAGCCAAAGCCTGCTCTACATACTCCATCGCTCCACGCTGATTTCCCCGCTGCTGTTGTTTCAAACTCGATTTGATTAACGCTCTCACTTGTAACCCCCTTAAAATCTCCTCCGCATTAGTCGTTTCCATCCCCATTTGTCTTGCCAACTGTTGTACCATTTGCGGACGCTGTTGCAACAACCTGAGTACCCCCGCCAAACTATTTAAAACTGGGATTTCTGGCGTGGAATCTGGTTTTTTTTGAGGCCGTAATTCCACAACGGGGTAGCTCACAGGAGGAGGAACAACCGGTAATTTTGGTGGTTCTGCAATGGGTAAAGGGGTTTCCACCACAGGTTCCACCTCCTCCAAAGGAGGCTCTAGTTCTCTAGATCTTTCTAACAACACTAAACCAATTTGACGGGCTAGTGTTGCCAGCGAATCTTGGGAAACTTCACCCAATTGAATCATGCGCTTTGCTAACTCTAAATTAGGTGATGGAGAAGCTAAAACCCGCTCTCCAAAACGCTCTAACCAGCGAAACCATTCATCTGCCCTAGTTCGATCTTGCCATTGCCGAAAAAACTGAGTAATGTCTGGTTGTTGCCATCCCTCCGTTGCCACCCCTTCCAGAAGCTGATGAAACAAGAATTCATAGTGGGTATAACTGAGGGGAATTGCTTGAGTCTGGGAAGCAGATGGCACTTGATTATTTGTTCTTTTGTGCCATAGGTTATGCCACCACTGTGATAGACGAGTCAGCAGCGATCGCCAAAATTGTCGCCAATTGATCATCAAAATTAATATCCCTATTCCCAATTCTCATCAATTACAGCATCGGGATCTATCCCTAATGCTTGCAGTCGCTGACGCAATTTTTGATTTTCCGCAATTTGTTTTTCTTTCTCCGCCCGTTCCCGTGCAGCAACTTCAGCAGGCAATAATACTAAATTCCCTTCCCCATCATAAAATC
>CAZTRW010000058.1:0-19869 GCA_964616725.1 uncultured bacterium | reverse complement strand
GTGGTGGGGTAGAAATGCTCTAGAGAAGGTACAATTTTGGAGTACAACGAAGATCTTGCCGTTGCTCCATACTCTGACTCAACTGACTGGAGAGTTAGGGGAGTTGGAGGTAGGAGATGGGGAGAAACGTTATCCTTGGGTGGGTTTAATTGAGGATTTGATGAATTATCGGGAACGGTATGGTAGTTCTAATGCGATCGCTGCGCTGCTCAAGTGCTTTACTACCTATGCTGAACTAGAAACTTGGGTTAAAGATCTCACGGGACAAACCGACTTAAACTTTCAAGGACTCTACGGCGAAGAACCGTTAATTTCTCGTCCCCAAATTCTCCGTCAGGGGAAAACCATCCTTTCGGCGGTAGGTGAGTGTAAATCTCGCGGTACTCAACCCGGAGAAAATCTCATGACTGCCTATGCTCTCACTCGGATTTTATCAATGGTAGGATGGCATCATCATTTACCAGAAGTGGCACAGATTCCTGGTTTAGATCTGTCAAAATTAGGGTTATTCGTTGAAAGTTTGGGGAAAGATTGTGCGCGGTTTGTGGATGCGGCGATCGCCCAACTTAACCTAGATATTAAAAACCCCGTCATTCTCTCCAAAATGGGATTTGGTTATAGCGATTCCCGTTGTCGTAGCGAAATGACCTATACCTGTTTTGTCCAGTTTGAATATCAGCATCAACTCCCATCTCTCACCCTCACCTTCAGAGCCGCACGAGCATTGGGCAATCCGGATCAAGAAGCCAGAGAATTAGACGCTCGTATGGCCACAGAAATAACCAAAACGATCCGCCGATTAGTGGCATCATTCAGCTATAATAGTTAATCTAACTTACCTCTTCAGAGGCTAACCGTTGTAGAAAATCTTGATGTTCTCTTGAATTGATACCCACTTGTAAAACGGCTAATACTTGCTGCATATTTCCCCCTAACATGGCAGAAACGTCTAATTGCAAACCGGGAAAAACGATCGAAGTAATTATTCCTGTTTCATCAGGGGTTAAATTGAGATAATCTCCCGGCTCGTTCCTGTCCGCTTGCGAAACCCGAAACCAATCAATTTGCCGATCAAACACTTGCCAAACCAGATACTCCTGTACTCCATTACGCCAATAGGCTCGTTTTTTATCCCCTAGATCAATGGCAGCACTACTAGCAGCAATTTCTATCACTAATTCGGGTGCGCCTTCTAAATAGCCATCTTCGGTTAAGATGACTTGTCCGCCTTTTTCTGGAGATATGAATAAGACTCCATCGGGTTGTGGTTCGTTATCAATATCTAGACGCACAGTTGGCTCAATTCCCATTTGCACACCGGGGGTAGCTGCTTGATAGACTCCCAACCAAGTGATTAAGTGTCCATGAGGTTCAGCATGGGGGGTAAAGCGTAGGGGGGAAGCCATATAAACCACTCCTTCAATTAATTCGGCTTTGTGGATTTCTGGCATAGTAAAGTACCGTCGCTCAAATTCAGGACGAATGAGGCGATCGCCATTTTGCAAAGGCGGTACAGAAGGTAGTGTAATATGGGCACTAGGACTAGGCTGAGGTAATGAAGAAGTCATAAAATTCACCAGGTGATTGCTTGTTTTCGATTGTAGGGCGCTAAATCAAATTACCAGCGGGAGATGCAGATAAAATTCTGTGCCTTGATTAAGGGTGGATTCATAACCCAGATAGCCATGATGTTGAGTGACAACGATTTGGTAACTGGTTGCCAAACCTAAGCCTGTGCCTTTGCCAACTGCTTTGGTAGTGAAGAAGGGATCGAAAACGCGATCGCCAATGCTCTCTGGAATTCCGATACCATTATCTCGAATCCGAATTTCGATCTGATCGGTTTTGAGGCGGCTAGTGTAGATCTGAATTTGAGGAGGATCGGCGAGGGGATCTGACCATTTATTCTGTTCTGCTGCTTCATTAATAGCATCAATCGCATTGGTTAAAAGATTGAGAAACACTTGATTTAATAAACCGGGATAACATTGGAGTAAAGGCAGGTTTCCATAGTCCCGAATCACCTTGATTTCCTGAGCATTATATTTCAAATATAAACGATTAGAGATAATCGTCAAAGTCATATCTAAATGCTCATGAATATTGATAGACTTTCGACCATCTTCATCTAAACTGGAAAACGTCCGTAATCCTTTTACCAGTTGCCTGACACGCTCTGTCCCCGCCTGCATGGACGTTAATAGATGGGGGAGATCATCCTGAAGAAATTCCCAGTCAATTGCCTCTAATTTATCCTTGATTTCTGGAGAGGGTTCGGGAACCTGATTTTGGTATTTTTTGATTAAGTCAATCAGATCGGTAAAATATTGATGAGCGTGGATCAAATTGCCATGGATAAAATTAACAGGGTTATTAAATTCATGGGCAACACCAGCTACCAATTGCCCCAAAGAAGACATTTTTTCCGTTTGAACTAATTGGGCTTGGGTTCGCTGTAATTCGGATAATGCTTGAGCTAAATCACCGGCTGTGCGATCGGCTTTAGTTTTGGCTTCGCGGAGAGAATTTTGTTCCCAAGATTGTACCTGCCAAACAATTAAGAGCATGCTCAATACTAAGGTTACAATCATCAAGGCAAGAACCTTTAGTGCTTCTAAATCCTGTTCAATATTACGCCGAGGAATGACTAAGGCAATTGACCAATCTGCTTCTTCTAAAGGCAGATAAACAATATAATTTTTCTGATCTGGCCAAGCCAGCAAGTCAATACCTTGTTGGCGATTTACCATGCGTTGCGCGAGTTGCTTTAAGATAGGGTTTTTGCTTTCGAGGAGACTGGTGGGATCGGCAGATTCAAATTCAAAGGCTTTGAGATTGCGGGGGACAATGGGAACCCCTTGAGCATCGAGAATAAAAGCGTAGCTGTTTGGGCCATAGGATAAGTGTTCGATCGCCTGATAGAGTTGATCCAAGGGAATGGGAGCGGCGATCGCCGCTTTTGGGGTAAGATCGGCAGGAGCATCGGGAGTGACTGGAGCCGCAATCACCACCTGCAATAATCCCGTTGATCGAGAAATAAACGGATCGGAAATATTCAGTAAGCCATCCATCGCTCGCTGTCGATACACCCGATCCTTCGCATCTCCACTTTTCCCTTCACTAGTGTAAAAACGCCCTTCTTCATCAAAAAAGACCAGAATATTAAACGGTTCAATCCGTTCCGCTTCTTGCACAAAATAGGGTTGGATCTCGCTCCAATCTAAAGAGCGCACTGTCGGAGTGTTGGCAATGGTTTCTACTTCCGCTTTGTGTTTTGCCATCCACCGATCAAAATCCTGAACCCCCTCTCTCACATCTTGAAGAGCATGATCCTTCAGTTTATCCAACAATACCTGATGTGCTTTTTGATAGGTGTAGTAACCAATAATGCTCGCTCCGACGATGGTAATAGCCACCACAAGAGGGACGATCAGCGATCGCCGGCGCAATGGGGATGATTTAATCTGAGAACGGATAACCCGAAACATAAAGATCTCCAGCGATCAGCTCTAAGGGTGATGAAGATAGTTAGAGTAGCCTCCATCACACTAGGTTAAAAGAGATCCGCACCTGGATAGCGATCTCTCAACTGCCCTTTAGCCTGAGCCGCCTCACCACAACTAGCAGGAGTTGGAAACAGTTTACCCGGATTAGCCAATCCGTGGGGATTAAACACAGAGCGCACCCATTGCATGGTTTCAAGATCGACTGGGGTAAACATTTTCTCCATATAACATAACTTATCTGCTCCAATCCCGTGTTCCCCAGAAATACTTCCTCCCACCTGCACACAAAGCTTCAGAATCGCTCCTCCTAATTTTTCTACCGTTTCCAAGGCGCCCGGAACTGCCTGATCGTAAAGCAAAAGGGGATGAAGATTACCATCACCAGCGTGAAAAACATTCGCCACTGGATACCCATATTCCTCACTAAGTTTCGCAATTTCTCCCAACACATAGGGCAACTGAGTCCGAGGAATCACCCCATCTTGCACATAATAATCCGGTTTAATTTTCCCCATGGCGGCAAACGCGGCTTTACGTCCCTTCCACAATCTTAAGCGCTGCTCTGGATCAGTCGCAATTTGAATCTCTCTTGCCCCATTGTGGCGACAGATTTCCGCAATGCGTTGGGTATTTTCCCTCACTTCCACCCCTAATCCATCCACTTCCACCAACAGAATCGCCACCGCATCTCTGGGATAGCAATTCGTCGCCACCACATCTTCCACTGCATTGATACTAAAGTTATCCATCATTTCCATACCAGCGGGAATGATACCAGCCCTAACAATGTCCGAAACGGCGGCTCCGGCAGCTTCCACACTATTAAAATCCGCGAGGAGGACTTGAATAGCTTCTGCTTGTTTAATAATTCGGAGGCGGATTTCTGTGGCAATTCCCAGGGTTCCTTCGGAGCCAACAAACAATCCTGTCAAGTCATATCCTGGTATTTCCGGAACTTCTCCGCCAACATCAACGATAGAGCCATCAGGAAGCACCAGTTTTAACCCCAAGACATGGTTGGTGGTGACTCCATATTTAAAGCAGTGAACCCCACCAGAGTTTTCGGCGACGTTACCCCCAATCGAGCAAATAATTTGACTAGAGGGATCGGGCGCATAGTAAAATCCGGATCCACTGACGGCTTGGGTTACCCAGTTGTTAATCACCGCTGGCTGCACTACCACTTGTTGATTTTCTAGGTCAATTTCCAGGATTTGCCGCATCAAAGCAGTAGAAATTAGTACTCCGTTTTCTACGGGGAGTGCGCCGCCAGATAGGCCAGTTCCGGCTCCTCGTGCAACCCAGGGGAGCCGATGGCGATCGCACAACCTCACTACCGCCGCCACTTCTTCCGTATTGCGAGGTAACAAAACCAATTTCGGCCGCACTCGATAACTCGTCAAACCATCACATTCATAAGTGAGGAGTTCTTCTTTGCGTTGAATCACCCCTTTAGATCCGAGGACTTGTGCAAAGTCTTGAATGATACGCTTCCAATCCGAGGCAGAGCGAGACACTGGAGCAGGAAAACTAACCATGGAGCTAATGGACAAGAGAATAATGATTTCTACTCTAGCCCGATCTTGGCTAGAGTAGAAATCATCCACAGCCGAACTACAGAAAAATTTATCGAGGCTAAGTAAGTTGACTTACTGCTGCGTGCATCTCCTTGAGATTCATCAACTCTAGCCAATGAGCAGAAAAATACGTCATTTTACTGAGGTGACCTCCTTTTCCACTTGCCTATAGTTGAGTTGTAGAGCAAAACTCAGAGCTAAAACTACTTCAATAATTTTAGCTTTATTTTTGTGCCTAACCTTGTAGTTCATCAGGGATTAAATCACCAAAATGCCAACAACATCCTCAGAATCAATTTGGGCCAAACAGATTGGAACCCAAAGCTATGACAGCGGCTATAGCGTCGCCATAGACAATAAAAATCATGTGATTGCCGCAGGAGTTTACTCAGGAAAATTAGATCTTGATGGTAATGGTACTCCAGAATTAACGACTAAAAACAACCGCGATAATTACATTATCAAATACAACGATGACGGCACTGTTGGCTGGGCAAAAAGTCTGGCGGTAAACACTAATATCACCTATCGCCCACAAGTGGCTACTGATTCCAAAGGAGCAGTTATCGCCACAGGAACATTTTCAGGAAATCTCGACATTGATGGTAATGGTACTGCTGACCTAACCAGTCAAGGAATTGAAGATGTTTACACGATTAAGTACAACAGTGATGGTAAAGTTGCTTGGGCAAAACGCTTAGGCGGCAATGGTTATGATATCAGCCAGGATATAACTACTGATAGTGCTGGGAATATCATTACCACAGGACAATTCTCTGGAAAAGTTGATATTAATGGTGATGGTAAACCCGATCTCACCAGTGGTAGTACTGATGTGTTTATCACCAAGTACAACAGCGATGGCACTTTAGCTTGGGCAAAGAGTATTGCCGGGACATCCAATTTTGCTGCTGATGTGGCTACAGATAGTGCCGGTAATATCGTGACTACTGGAACTTTTAGTCATTCTATTGATTTCAACAGTAATGGAACGCCTGGGTTCACTAAAACGGGAGCTTTTGGGGATATGTTTATTGCCCAATATAACAGCAATGGAACTCTGAATTGGGCGAAGCAGTTGGGAGGAAGTGCTTACGAAGCCGGTACGAGCATTACTACAGATAAGGCAGGCAATGTGATTGCGGCTGGGCTGTTTAGACAGGGAAATTTGGATTTGGATGAAGATGGTACGTTTGACTTCAAAGGTACAGGTGCTTATGACAGTTTTATTACCAAATATAACAGCACCGGAAAACTGATTTGGTCTCAACATTTAACCACTACTCCGACGAGTAGTAATCCCGTTGGTGGTTTCGGTAACTATAGTGTGATCAATAGTCTCACGACAGATAGTGCTGGCAATATGATTGCGGTGGGAGATTTCTCAGGAAACCTGGATCTGGATCATAATGGCACGGCTGATCTAAGTACGACAGGATTTCCTGATGCTTTTATTGCCAAGTACCAGAGCGATGGCACTCTGGCATGGGCGAAGAAACTTGGGGGTAATGTTCGAGAGCAGGGCGGGGATGTGAGTGTGGATAGCCAAGGGAATGTGGTTATTACGGGAGAGTCTGCCTCGCCTAAGATTGATTTGAATGGTAATGTGATTCCTGGTTTTGCTGGTGCCGGAGACTCGGATGCATTTGTGATCAAACTCAGTGGGGCTTCTGGTGAGCTAATGTCTGTGCCATCACCGGCTCCAGTACCTGTACCAGCTCCTACTCCCACTCCTGTGCAGCCGTCAATACTGCCGACTGTTGATGGTACTGGGGGAAATGATGTATTGAAGGGAACCAATGGAAATGAGAAAATTAGGGGCTTAGGTGGAAATGACCAAATTTTCGGTTTCGCAGGGTTCGATATTCTCATTGGTGGTGATGGTAATGATAGTATGTTTGGTGGTGGGGGGACTGATAGTCTGCTGGGTGATGCAGGAAATGATTGGGTCAGTGGCGATCGCGGCAATGATACGATTAATGGTGATAAAGGTCATGACCTACTCTACGGAGGTCATGACAATGACTTCCTCCTGGGTGGAGCAGGCAATGATTCCCTCAGTGGCGATCTCGGTCGTGATACCTTAAATGGTGGAAGTGGTGTAGATACCTTTGTCTTGCGAGTCAAAACTGCAAGCCCTACCTTAGCTCAAGCAGATACCATTCAAGATTTCGAGATTGGTGTTGATAAATTCCTCTTAACTGCCAATGTCAAATTTTCTGAGTTGTCTCTTGTCCAGAGTGGTAATAATACGGTGATGAGCATTAATGGCACTAATCAAGTATTAGGAGTTGTGTCAGGAATTAATCCATCAGATTTGAATACTTCGACGTTTATTACTGTTCCCTCGTTCAATGGATTTAGCTAAGAGTTAAGATCTTTTTTCCCTTCTCTCTCTTGGGGAGAAGGGAACTCTGGGTGGCACTGCAGTACGATAGTGAGTGATACCGCATAAGTTGAAAATCTGATGGCAACTTTTCTGAGAGACTTGAGTTATCAATATCAATGGTTATATGATGTTATTGCTCGCCTATCTGCTTTAGCCGTGGGAGGAGAAGCTCGATTTCGTCGGCTGGCACTACAAGGGCTAACGATTACCCCAGAGACAGAAATCTTAGATCTTTGTTGTGGGAGTGGTCAAGCAACTCAAGTGTTAGTCCAATATTCTCAGAAGGTAATGGGGTTAGATGCCTCTCCTCTGTCTCTACAACGAGCGAGACGGAATGTGCCTCAAGCGGCTTTTGTGGAAGGGTTTGCTGAGAATATGCCTTTAGAGGATGGGCGATTTGATTTGGTTCACGTTAGTGCGGCTCTGCATGAAATGTCTCCAGAGCAACTGGATGCTATTTTGAGAGAAGTTTACCGGGTATTAAAACCAGGTGGAGTTTTGGCGATCGCTGATTTTCATCGTCCCCACCATCCCATCTTTATCCCCGGATTATATCTGTTTTTGTGGTTATTTGAAACCGAAACAGCATGGCAGCTATTAAACACAAATTTAGTCGATAAACTTCAGGAAATTGGCTTTCAAGTCCCCTCCCCACAATTCTATGGAGGTGGTAGTCTACAAGTGATTCAAAGTCATAAACCTGGTGTACCTTAGAGGGATCTCACTAGGCGGAAATCCCCTATAGACCTCTTCTGTAACCATAGATAGGGCACTCCCTATAAATCTTCTGAACTCTCCAATGGCTCAGTTACTAGTTCCTCCTCAACACTTGGTAAATCTTCTGGAGCTACTTCGACAATTTCCGGTGCAGTTTCTTCTGTCACCTCACTGACAGGTTCCGGTGGGGAAATTTCCTGATCAATTTCTGTCACTTCCGGTGCGGCAACCTCTGGAGAAGTTTCTATTACCTCCGGTGCAGTCACCGGGAGAGGAGTTTCCTCTATTTGTGGCAGAGTTTCCACCCCATCAGGTATTTCTTCTCCTGACGGTGGCTCTATCGGTGGTTGCTCTTTGCCAAAAGGATTGAGAGAATCGAAATCCATCTGCTCCCATTTCGTTTTTAAGGTATCACGCCATTGCTTCACGGGAATTTTTGTCCACCAGGCAGAAGGGTTTTCCGATTCTGCCACTGGAGAACTTTCTTCAGTCAGGACTGTTTCAGGGATATCTTGATCGGGTATAAGGATGTCTTCTGAGGGAACTGCGGGGGTTTCTTCCTTGAGTTCCTCTGTCACTTCCACGGGAACTACTTCTTCCTCTACCACGGGTTCTGGCACTGGAGGTATTTCTTCCTCTGCCACGGGTTCTAAACTCTCTTGTATTACCGGTTCAACAACAGGAGTTGGTGTCTGTGTTTCTTCAACGGTTGGTTCAGTGGGAATAACTTCTTCTTCTAGCAGGGTTTCGGAGGGTGTAACGATTTCTTCTACTGCTGGTTCAGGAGTAGGGGGAGCCACCCAATTCGGATCAACGATCCCTCGTGCTGCTTCTGCGGTAATTTTACCTGCCATGAGTAGGGAAAGGGGATCGGAGGCAGTGGGATCGTAGGTGACTAGACGAGCGGTGGTGTTGAAGACGTTGTGAATCGGATTACCCAATTCATCGACAATTTCTAGTTTTACCCAATTGTTGCCTCGATCAAATCCTTTGAGATAGATGGGTTCCCATTGATCGAGGACGAAAACTTCACCGTTGATGTAGGCACGAATGCGCCAATCTTTAATGTTGTCTTCGATGCTTTCTTGAGCGACTAGGTGTAGGGGGGCATTGCTGAGATAAAAGTCTAGGAGAATGGGTTCGGCTCCATGGGTGCCGGTGGGGGTGATGTAGGTGAGTTGGGGTAAGTTGGGATCGGGGATACGATCTGCGGTGGGGGTGAAGATGTGGAATGTGGTTTGGGCGTAAGCGCCTTCGTTTTTGAAGCTTTCTCCCCAGGGACTGGCGGCGAAGACTTTGAGGGTATGGGTTCCTGGATTGAGGTTGGTCAAGGCGATCGCCTCAGAGAGATCGTACACTGATCGGGCGGGCTGATCGTCGAGAATCACTTCTAAATGGGGCCCTAGTCCCCATTGAGGATCTCGGTAAACGGGGAAGTCTTGAACCTCTAACTGAACGGTTAGGGCGGTATCTTGAACGGTTTGATTGGGCTGGGGATTGACAATGGTGATTTGGGGTTGATAACTTTCCAGGATCTGACGGAGTTTTTGAATAGCTTCAGGAGGCGAGACTTCAGTGATTTTGGCAACAGGGGCGCGTTTAAGGGGATTGGGGAGAGAGGGGATACCGTAGTTGGGATTGGAGCGATCGCCACAACTGGCCATTCCCAAGGTGAGGCTCATGATGAGGAGGAGACCGAGGATTTTTGCTCTGAAATTCGTCCAGATCCATTGACTAAACACGGATATGTTACCCCTTCCACGTTAAGTACAGGGTCATTTTATCATCAATCAGAACGAGTGGAAATCAAAGGGGAACAAGTGACGGGTGAGCAGAAATGGTGTTATACTTAACTTTAGACTCGGACTTATGCGATCGCAACGCCCAAACCTTGTCAGGACCGGAAGGTAGCAGCAACACGGGATGCTTGGGATAGGCGTAAACTCCGGGTCACCCGGTTGGAGAAGAGGTAAACCAATGCCAGGTTTAGGAGATTTGGTCAAAAAAGCGTTCTATATGGGCGTTGGTATGGCATCCTATGCGGGAGAAAAGGCGAGTTCGGCGATCGCCGATCTCCGTCCCCAAGCCGAAAAGCTTGCCAATGAGATGGTGGAGCGGGGCGAAATCACTGCTGAAGAAGCTCGCCGGATGGTGGAAGCGATGATCGCTAGAGCCCAGCAGCAAGTTAATCCAGAGCCAGATCCAGAAAACCCCGCCTCTCCCAAGGAACCGCGTCGGATTGAAATTTTGGATGAAGAGGACTCCCCACCTCCCCCTGGGGAAGTCGAAGTGGATCATTTGCGATCGCAAGTCAATCAACTCAAAGAAGAACTCAATCGTCTTCAGCGAGAATCCTCAGAATAGTGATTATGGAAGAGTGGCAAAAAGATTGGGTCAAACTCTGTGAAACCTTGGCGAGCGGCGTGGAGCAGTTTTTGGCGGAAGTGGAAGAGGAGATGACCGAATGGGTAGAGGCGATCGCAGAAATTTCACTAGATATTTCTGAAGCGGTAGAAAACTTAGTATTTGAAGATTTAGAAATCTATCTGAGCCAATGGTTAGAGCCAATCACCCAACTGCACCTAGATACTCCCGCAGAAGATCCTTTCTATAATCCTACGGGAGAATATGCTTCGGAAGATCGAGAACATCCTGCTTGTACAGGATGCCGCCATTATCATGGACAAGTTTACGGGGGGACTTTATTGGTTTGTGCGATGCATCCCTATGGTTGGGAGGATACCTCTTGTCCTGATTGGGAAGGTTAGGGTTGCGTCCCCTTCAGTGCTGATTAATCGTGCAAAATTTTGGGTACTTTGAAAAAGTCTCCTTCCCGCTCAGGAGCATTGTTTAAAAGGGATTCGCGATCGCTATCTACCACTAGAATATCTGCACGAGTGACATTACTGAGTTCGATGGCACGAGTGGTGGGAGAAATCGCTTCTGTATCTAGCTCATTTAACTGCTCTACATAAGCCAAAATTTGGCTTAACTCGGTGCTCAGTTGCTCTTCTTCTGCTGGGGTTAACGCCAAACGAGCCAGGTGAGCGACTTTGCGAACTTGTTCTTGATCTAACATCAGGTGCATCCTCTAGAATCAACGATTAGAAAAACACTTCGCCTTGGGATCTTCCCGTATTTTTCAACCAATTTTGGGCCTCAATATAATTATTAGGAGCCAACTGAATAGCCTGTTTCCAGTAATCAGCAGCAATATCATACCATTCTTCTGCTTTCTCCTGATCACCGGCAGCTTTCGCCTGGTCTCCCTTATAGTGATAAATCACGGCAATATTATTCAGCGCTTGGGGCATTTTTTCATTGAGATCTAAGGCTTGCTGATAATAATCAATGGCTTGGTCATGCTCGCCGTTGCTGGCGTAAATTAAGCCGATATTGTACAATATATAGCTGCGATCATTGGGATCTTCTTCCAAAGTCAGGGCTTCGCGGTAGTTGTCTAAGGCTTCTGCATACTCCCCATCAGCTTGAGCAGACATCCCATCTCGATAATAGGCGAAGGCAGTTTTAGCTTTATTGCTGGTGGGCAGGATTTTCAAAATGATATCCGCCATCACGGTAAAGCTTTTATCAATAAAGTTATCGTTGCGCTGGGTTCTGGGCATAACTGTTGAGAGTAAGGGAGATCGACTCCCCATTGTAACAGCGATCGCTCCCTAGAGAGCGACTAAAATAGGGATAATGACAAGATACTGCATCGAGAGGATCAACAGATGACCGTTCCTGAGCCTCAACTTATGGCAGCCGTGGAGCATCTCGGTTACCGTGTTACCGTAGGGGATGTCGCTGCTCAAACGGGATGGCAGCTTGATGAAGCACGACAAGGACTCTTAGCTTTAGCGTCAGCAGTGGGAGGACATCTGCAAGTGGCAGAGTCGGGGGATATTGCCTATCTATTTCCCCGCAATTTCCGTGCTATTCTCCTGGGAAAGTCTTGGCAGTTGCGTTGGCGGAAAGCTTGGCAACAAGTGGGGCAAGTTTTATTTTATTTAATTCGGATTTCTTTTGGGATTTTTCTAATTCTATCGATTATCTTGATTTTCGTGGCGATCGCTCTCATTCTACTCAGTATGCAGTCTAGCGATCAAGGAGATGCCAACGGAGGGAGACGGCGTGGAGCAAGAATCTTTTGGTTTCCCGATCTGAGTGATTTTTTCTTAATATTTCACCACAATTCTGCGGCTCGTCAGCGTCAGCGCTCTTCAAGTAGTTCCGACTTGAATTTTTTAGAGGCAATTTTCTCGTTTTTGTTTGGAGATGGTAACCCAAACGATCGTCTAGAAGAGCGCCGTTGGCAGGCGATCGCTACTACAATTCGCCACCACCATGGAGTAGTCGTCGCCGAAGAACTCGCCCCTTATTTAGATGAGTTGGTTCAGGGCTATGATCGAGACTATGAAAATTATCTCTTACCAGTGCTAGTCCGATTTGATGGTCATCCCGAAGTAACCCCAGAAGGGGGAATTATTTATCAGTTTCCACAGTTACAAGTAACGGCAACTGCGGCAGAAGAAGAACTAGAACCCTCCTATTTGCAGGAATATCTCTGGCGCTTTAGTAGAGCGACTTCTACACAAATTATGTTGACTATTGGCTTAGGGAGTGTTAATTTAATTGGGGCGATGATATTAGGCAGTTTATTGGTGGATGGAACTGTAGCCCAAGAAATGGGAGGATTAGTAGCTTTTGTGGAATCAATTTATGGAATTTTGTTGGGTTATGGGATCGGATTTTTAGGAATTCCTTTGGGTCGTTATTTTTGGATTCGCTGGGCTAATCGCAAGATAGAACAACGGAATCAAAAACGTCGCGATCGCACCCTACCTTTACGTCATCCTAGCCCAGAACTGAAGCGAAAATTAGACTATGCTCAACAGTTGGGTCAAATTCAGGTAATTAATCCGGATCGCCTCGCCTATAGTACGGAAACTGATTTAGTCAAGCAAGAAATCAATGCCTTAAAAGATCGCTGGAGCGATGAAGAATCCTAGGGATCAACTGTCCATTATTAACAGCACACTGTTATGAATCAGCGTTACATTTTATGGTTATCGAGTTTATGTCTGAGTACCCTTATGATCAGTTGTGCTATTGCTAGCCAACCCAGGGAACCGATCGCAGAAATGAGTATTACTCAGGTACAGCAAATACTGACAGAGAATCGCCCCCTGTTCTCCCAAAAAATGCTGTTGATTGATGTCCGCACTCCTGAAGAATATGCACAGGATCGCATTGCTGATAGTCCCCTGATTCCCCTAGGGGAAATTGAGTCAGGAGAAGGGATAGAAAAAATTCGGCAGTTAGCGGGCGATCGCCTTGTTATTCTCTATTGTTTTTCCGGGTTTCGTTCTGCTAAAGCACAGCAAATTCTTCACAAAGCAGGTATTGCCGCCGTCAGTTTAGAAGGAGGAATTCAAGCTTGGCGTAAAGTGATTTCCCCCCAGCAGGAAGCCCGGTTATTTAATCGGGGTTGAAATTTTTAGTTTGGGTATAAAACGGTTGGGGGAATGACTTGGGGATCAAGGGTGGTGCTAGTCCAAATCAGGCGAATGGTAGGATTACCGCCTTGATTGATCCATTCGATTTTGATGGGATATTTTTCTCCAGTTTTTAAGGGAACTTTGACGACGGATTGTGCTGGGTTAGTAGAATCAAATACCAAGCGATCACCTATCCAAATCTTACCACGGTCTTCTGGTTTTTTCAAGTACAAATAAAATTGATAATCTTCCGTAAAAATCCCTTCCACTGCTCCTGTCCACACCATCTTAAAGTCGGCAGGAGCGACGGAGGAAATAGGAGAAGGATTATAGGGTTCAATATCAATCTTAGCAAAGCTAAATTCTCCTAAGAGATTATTCTCTTGATAGAGAGTTCCTTTCAATCCCGTACCAGCGAGTTTTGCTTTTTTAACCAGTTGATCTAGCTGCAATTTTCCCGTTTTCCTTTCAATTTTATCCCATCCTAAACTTTCATAAACAGGGAGTCCCCCTGGTTGAGGGCCAACCCAGAAACGGCGGCCATCTGGGAATTCGGTGAGGGCAAATCCTTGAAAATCCTGATGATTGGATGCTTGATAGACGGCATCAGGAAAATGATCTGCTGTGCGTTGATCTAACAAGGGGCCGATAAATAACCCATCTTCGGTATAAACGGCGGCTGGTGTATAGTCTTGATCGACTACGATTAGGGTACGATCTGGGCCAGAACGAATGTGCATGGGATAGTAAAGTTTACCACTATTTTTTTCTTGAGGATCAAATACTTTACGGGAAATTAATCCGATCAGTTGTTGATTTTGGTTCCACTTAATGATGCGATTAACACGGTTCTGACTGGCTGGCCAGCGTCCGCCTAAACTCTCATGAATGGTTAAATGGGATTGACTGACAATATAGATATTTCCCGTTTGATCTCGCGCGAGTTGTCGTCCCCAATAGGCATCGTTGACTTCAGGGGGAATAGCAGGACCGGGTACTATTTGCTGTAAGTCATAAAGGGGAATCTTTTTTTGGGGATCAAGCCATTGAGCGACGGGAATTTTGTACCAGGCAAAGGGAGGATCGCTGGGGCCAAAATGTAGGGTCGGCAGATAATAATTCCACTGCTCATCCCAAACCCCTTCCCCAGCAAAATTCCATTGGAAATCTTGGGGATAGAATAAGAATTCTTCGGGTTCCATGATCCCATTTTGATTGCGATCGCCCCAAGAAAAGCTCCTCGGCGCTTGACTTAGATCCTGAAACCCTTGTGCTCTCACTGCGGCTACCCAAGGCGCAGGAAATCCAGCTTCTCCAGAACCTTTCCATAGAGAATTATTGGGATCATGAATAACCGTTGTTGTCAGAGAAACTGGGTAGAGTTTACCCGCCTTTTGATCAACTCTCAAAATGGCAGGTCGTTTGGTGGCAACTAAATATAATTGATTCTGGTGATAAACGGGTTGCCATCGAGAACCAATGGCTCGATTTTCTACGAATAATTTATCGCCAGGTTCGGCAAAGGAGTAAACTTCTAAAACGTCCCAAGTTTTCTGGTCAACGTTGAGGCGAATTTTGACCACTTCTGTGCTGTGGCCTGTTAGCCAAACGATGGCAGGATCTTGAGGGTCAATGGTGGGGACTAAATAATAGCTTAATCCGCCAAACCAAGTGCTTAATAGTTGACCATCTTTACTGCGAATATGGGAAGTTTGGCGAGGATAAACATAGGGTTCTGTGGTGTAAAATCCTCCCTGTTGATCGGCGGTAACATCCGCAATTTCGCCGAATAATTCTGGTTGATATACTCCCCAAGGTCGGTGTTGAGTGCCATATTCCTGGATCTTACGAAAATTGTGAGTATCATAGCGCCATACTTGGGAGCCTTGACTGGTGTTATTTAAGTATAAGTCTCCGTTGGTGTGATCTAAATCTAGGGCAACGACTCCCGATAAGCCCGTAATTTTGCTGTCTTGGGTGTTGTGGAGAGGATCGACCCAGAGGACAGTACCCTGAGTATGAACCAATACTGCTCCTTGGCGATCACCACTAACCGCTGTCACCGCATTCACTCCAGTCAATCCCTTAACTGTGGCTAATACCGTTGTGGGGGTTTCCGGATCAAGCCATCGGATTTCCCCTAGTTCCGGTAAAACAATGACTAAATTATCACCGTGACAATCCAGATCCGCCACGGCGACTCCTTCCCCCGTAATTTGCCAATTGCCCTGGGGAATACCTGTATCAGCAGCAACCACTCGAATCCAATGGGTTGCAGTCCCTTCCGATCCTTCATCCTTGAGTAAATACACTTTACCCTGAGCGGCTGCTAACCGTTTTAATCGCCCACCCTGATAGTATTGCTCCTTTTGCCACAATTGCTGCTTGCCATCTAAGGAGTGTTTCACCACCATGGGAGGCACTTCCGTTACTCTAGAACCGAAATAAATCCCGGATGTATCGACGGCGACTGTACCTACGCCCGTATGGTCTCCTGGCCACCAATGATAGGATGCGGAGGGAGGATTAACCCCAATGTGGGTAATATACCGAGCAGTAAACCCAGGATGGGTCACTTGTTTCCAAGTATACTCTCCTGGGGGCGCCGGTTGACCTTGGCCATCTAAACCATCCCAGGTGATGGTAAAGGTGCCTTGCCCATAGGGTTGACCGCGGAGGACTTCTCGTACCAAAACTCCTTGGTGATCAAATATACTTAACGAAACTCGTCTAGCTTCTGCTAAGGTTAGCTCAATACTAGTATCGGAGAGATTAGGGGTAGAATAGGCTACGGAAATAGGAGATTCTGTAAGTATTTTTTGACATCCTGATAACAGAGAAATTCCCGTTAAATTCAGGAGAATACAGGCGATCGCCCTCATCAGCAGAGTCTCGTTTATCCCGATTTGAGTCATGGATTCAGAGGATCTAACTTCCTACCACAAAATTAACTAAATTGCGCTTCGGCACAACAATCACATTCTTCACCTCTTGCCCTGCCAAATAGCGTTGCGCCACCTCTGACTCACGAGCATATTGTTCTAAAAGTGCCCGATCTTCTGTCGCCGGAACTGCAATTGTACCGCGAGTCTTACCCATAATTTGAATCACCACAGTAATCTCATCCACCACTAAAGCACTTTCATCCACCACAGGCCAAGATTGACGGTGAATCGACTCAGAATGTCCAAGCGCTTGCCATAATTCTTCGGCGATGTGGGGCGCAAAAGGTGCTAATAGCAACAACAGAGTTTTGATTCCTTCCGCATAAATCAACGAATCTTTACCGTTTCGGACTCCGTTCGATATGAAGGCATCATTCAGAGCATTACTGAGCTTCATCAGTTCTGAAACTGCTGTATTAAATTGATACTCTCCAGCTAAATCTTCGGTGACTTCTTTAATAGCAATATGAATCGCTCGGCGCAGATCTTTTTCCTCTTTAGAATCAATCGCTGTTCCTGCCTTCTGACTGTGAATAAACTCAGTGACTAACCGCCAAACTCGATTGAGAAAGCGAAATTGACCTTCTACATCAGCCCCATCCCATTCTAAGTCTTTTTCTGGGGGAGCTTTGAAGAGGATAAACATCCGAGCCGTATCGGCTCCATATTTTTCTAAGACAGTTAAGGGAGCAATACCATTGTATTTGGACTTAGACATTTTTTCGTAGCACATCACCAAGGGTTCTCCCGTTTCTGGATCGCTGGGATGGGAGAGATTGGCAATTTGATCGGCGGGTACATATTTATCAGTTTTCGGGTTTTTGTAGGTGAGGGCTTGTACCATGCCTTGAGTGAGGAGGCGCTGGAAAGGTTCATCGAAATTTAACAGGCCGCGATCGCGCAACACCTTCGTAAAAAAGCGAGAATACAATAAATGCAAAATCGCGTGTTCCACTCCCCCCACATATTGATCCACAGGCATCCAATCATTCGTCTTTGTCGGATCAAACACGGCTGACTCATTCCTCGCATCAGGATAACGGAGAAAATACCAGGAAGAATCAATAAACGTATCCATCGTATCCGTTTCCCGTTTCCCCAGCGTACCACAATTCGGACAGGGCACCTTCAGCCAATCCTCTAACTGAGTCAAAGGAGATGCACCTTTCCCCGTAAATGCCACATTTTCTGGTAACTCTACAGGCAACTGATCTTCCGGGACTAACACCGGGCCACAATTCGGACAATGAACCACGGGAATGGGAACTCCCCAATACCGTTGTCTGGAAATCAACCAATCTCGTAAGCGATACTGAACTCTTGCCTTACCGTATCCCTGACTTTCCGCATAGTCAATCACTGCCTGTTTTCCTGATAGGGAGGGAGTGCCATCAAAGATACCGGAATTGACCATATATCCCGGTTCCGTATAGGCTTCTGTTAATTGGGTGGGGACTTCCCCTGGAGTTGGAGCAATGACTACCTTAATCGGCAACTTTTGCTGATTAGCAAACTGAAAATCCCGGACATCATGGCCAGGAACTCCCATCACCGCCCCGGTGCCATACTCGTATAACACATAATCGGCAATCCAAATGGGGATTTCTTCTCCTGTGAAGGGATTAATTGCCTTGCCTCCGGTAGGAGTTCCCCGTTTTGGCTGATCTGTGGCAGTGCGTTCAATATCACTTTCTCCGGCAATGGAGGCAATAAACTGACTGACTGCGGCTTGCTGTTCTGGAGTGGTGACTTGCGGGGTTAAGGGATGTTCGGGGGCTAAAACGATGTAGGTGACTCCATAGACGGTATCAGGACGAGTAGTAAATACGGCAATTTTTTCTACTTGTCCAACGATGGGGAATTCGAGATAGGCTCCTACGGATTTGCCAATCCAGTTGGCTTGCATCGTTTTCACTTTTTCTGGCCAACCGGAGAGTTTGTCTAGATCTTGGAGGAGTTCTTCGGCGTAGTCTGTAATTTTCAAGAACCATTGTTTTAAAAGTTTTCGCTCGACTTTGGCTCCAGATCGCCAAGAATATCCTTCGCTATCGACTTGTTCGTTGGCTAAAACGGTTTGATCTACTGGGTCCCAGTTGACTGCTGCTTCTTTTTGATAGGCTAAACCGGCTTGAAAAAATTGGCAGAAGATCCACTGAGTCCAGCGGTAGTAGTCGGGAGCACAGGTGGCGACTTCTCGTTCCCAGTCGTAGGATAGACCTAGGCGTTTGAGTTCGGCTTTCATTTGGGCAATGTTCTTATACGTCCATTGGGCGGGATGGATGCCGCGTTCAATGGCGGCGTTTTCTGCGGGTAAACCAAAGGCATCCCACCCCATGGGGTGGAGGACGCGGTAGCCTCTCATGCGATGGACTCTGGCGATGACATCAGTAATAGTGTAGTTACGCACATGACCCATATGTAAATTTCCTGAAGGGTAGGGAAACATGGAAAGGGCATAAAATTTGGGCAGATCGGGGTTAGTGAGTGTGGTGTCTAGTCCTTGTTCTGTCCAGGTTTGTTGCCATTTTTCCTCGATTTCTGCGGGATTATATCGGGATTCCACGAGTTAAACTCCTGCGGGGTCAATTCATACTGTTTGACTATTTTGACACAATCTCGGTAGTCTCTCTGGGATTGGCGGGAAGGGTTTAATGTTTCTTCATAATTGAGCGGGGGCGATCGCCTCATATTTTGAAAGTGCCCCCCTCACGCTATAATGGGCAGCATTAGTGACTAAGCTATTCTGACTCTGTTGGCGATCGTGTCCTTATCCTTAGCAGACACTCTCAAACATTATTTTGGCTACGATCAATTTCGTCCCGGTCAACAAGAGATTATTGAAACGAGCCTACAACAAAGAGATGTATTGGTGGTGATGCCCACTGGGGGAGGGAAATCCTTATGTTTCCAACTCCCTGCCCTCTTGCGCCCAGGGATAACCTTGGTGGTTTCACCTCTGATTGCCTTGATGCAAGACCAGGTACAGGCACTTCAGGATAATGGTATTGGTGCTACTTTTTTGAATAGTACCTTAAGTGCAGAAGAAATGCGATCGCGACAAACTGCCCTACTCAACCGCCAAATTAAACTCCTCTACATCGCCCCAGAGCGTCTCATGGCAGACTGGTTTCAGCCCTTCCTCGACACCCTCAACCAAACCGTTGGAATTTCCGCCTTCACCGTCGATGAAGCCCATTGCGTCTCCGAATCGGGCCATGATTTTCGTCCTGAATA
>CAZTRW010000057.1:0-20043 GCA_964616725.1 uncultured bacterium | reverse complement strand
GGGAGACGAACTGCGGACTGTGCCACAATCCCAACCTGGGCGATCGCCTCCACCATTAGTACCCCGGGCATAATCGGACGGCCTGGAAAATGGCCTTGAAACTGAGGTTCATTCAAGGTGACATTTTTTAATCCCACCGCCTTTTTCCCCGGTTCGTAGGCAATCAGGCGATCTACCAAAGCAAAGGGGTATTGATGGGGCAGAAGCTGGTAAATTTCTTCTGCCCTCAAGATGGGGGATTGAGGCGGGATAGAGGCACTCTCTGAATGGGTTTCCGGCACAGTGGACATGATAAAGAACGATCACAGGATTTGGGCAATTTGCTTGGCCAGTTGCACATGAAGGTGATGACTCGCCTTAAAGGCTAGATAATGGGCGATGGGAGGAACCCCCAGAAGACTGAGATCTCCAATCAGATCTAGGAGTTTATGGCGAGCCGGTTCATTGGCAAACCGTAAGGGTGGATTGAGCCAACCTTCGGCGGTGCAAACCAAGGCATTATCCAGACTACCACCTTTAATTAGCCCTTGCGATCGCAGGGCCTCAATTTGATCGGCTAAACCAAACGTGCGCGCTGGAGCCACTGCGATCGCAAACGATTCTTTATCCGGCTCCCAACTGTACCATTGTTGACCAATCGCACGATACTCAAACTCAATACCGTAGGTAAAACGCAAAGTAGGAGAAGGCACTGCACACACAAAACCATCTGCGTAATCTACTGAAATTGGATTTTCTAATCGCTCAGAAGCCCTGGGGAAACTCCCCCCACTGCCTCCCTGGGCTGCTAACGCCTCTACCCAAACCTTTGCCGATCCATCTAACAAGGGGACTTCTGGGCCGTTAATCTCTAAGCGAGCATCTTCTATCCCCATCCCCATCAATGCCGAGAGGAGATGTTCTACTGTGCGAACACTGGCATTGCCTACGCATAATTCCGTAGACAATCGAGTAGATTTCACCGCCTCTATCCTAGCAGGAATTACTGGATTTCCCGGTAAGTCTACCCGCACAAAATAACGTCCTTCCCCTCGTGCAGCCGGAACTACTTTAACTTGGGTCTCTAGTCCTGTGTGTAGTCCTATCCCGGATACAGTAAATTCTGATACTATCTCCATCTTAGAATTTCTCCCCAATCCCAAAGTGAACCCGACTACCACCGTCCGTATTTACCCCATAATCGACTCGAATCGGGCCCAGAGGGGTATTCACGCGCACCCCAAAGCCTACCGCTGCCCCTGAGCCAGGTAATCCCCGTCTGCCGGAAGGATTGCCAATGACGGCACTGTCTGAGCCAAAATTGGTGGCAGCATCGAGAAACAACACCCCACCCACAATGCGGAACAGGGGAAAACGGTATTCAACCGTTCCTTCGAGGAAATAACGGCCACTGCCAAGATCTCCTTCCGCAAAACCACGGACAGATTCTAATCCTCCGAGTATAAATGCTTCGTAAGGGGGCAGATCTCCCAAGGTAGCTCCCCCTTCAATTTGAAAGGCTAGGGTTTGGGGACCTTCATGGAAATTGGTCAATTTGACAGGAATGTAGACGCTGTGGCTACCGCGAACTCGGTTCATAATTACGCTGGTAATGGGAACCGACTGTTCCATGCTCAAGCGGGTGACTGAGCCGCTGGTGGGTTGGGCGAGGTTGTTGCGGCGATCGCGTACCATCCCAAACTGTACCATTAACAAGTCATCAATCCCACTATTGTGGAAAGCTAGACGTTGGTTCTCATCATCTCTAGCACTAAGATCATTATCCGCATCACGAATAGAAACGTGCTGATATTGCAAACCGAGAGAAGCTAACCAATCAGGTTTGAGGGGATCTTTACCGAGGGGACGGGAAAAACTAATGCCTAAGCCGGTGCGTAAAACTCTAGGGCGATCGCCATTATCCAATCGTAGCGGATTTTCATCCCCATCAAACACCAAAGAAATAGAGCGCCGTCTAAATCCATTGATACTGTAAGAAGTACGTTTCGGATCTCCTGCAATCCAAGGATCAGTAAACCCCACATCAAACAAGAAATCGCGAGTCCCAATCTGAAGTTCTGTCCGCAAGGTTTGATTATTTCCCCCCAAGTTCGTTTCCTGATAACTTAAGGAACCAAAAAATCCACTCGCAGAACTAATACCACCTCCCGCAGCGATCGAACCCGTATTCTGCTCTTGAACATTTAATACCACCACCACCTGCGTCGGATCACTACCCGGATTCAGCGTCACATTCACATCCTGGAAAATTCCCAAAGCATATACCCGTTGTAAATCCCCTTGAATCTTATTCCGGTTAAAAATATCTCCCGGCTGCAAACTCAGTTGACGAGTAATAATAAACTCGCGCGTCTTGCCTCGCACTGGCGTACCATCCTCTTCCGTCTCCTGTCCATCTCGATTCAAATAAACAATCTGCACTCCCTCAACCACCCCTTCTGGAACCACTAACGTCACCATGCCATCAGGATTAACATTCGGAGCATCCACCACTTGCGCCAGAATATATCCATTCTCTTGATACCACTTATTCAAGTCCTGAATACTCACTTGAAAACGACGCAAATTTAGAGTTTTTCCATATTGATCTCCAAAAATCCGATCGATCACATCTTGAGGAACTACAGAAGGAATATCCGTACCTGGATTCGCACTAATCACCACTTGTCTTAACACCGGATTCGGCGTTACGGCAAACGTAACCCTTACCCCTAATGGCGTATCTTCTGGAGTTGCTCTCACATCAGCAAAGAACCCTGTGGCAAAAATAGCATCAATATCTTCTTGCAGTCGAGAGCGAGTAGTTGTTCTTCCTGCTTGAGTGCTAATCACTTCAAACACACGATTTCTCAAATCTCCCTCTACCCCAACCACAACTACTTCTGCTACTAATACTCTCGGTTCAGGTTGAGTCGGATTAGCAGGAGAAGGACTAGGAATAGGTGTCGGCAAAGTTTCTGGAGCTAATGAAGGAGGCATCGCTGGAGCTTGCGTAATCGGAATCAAACTTTCCTCTAGTGTTTGCGGCTCCGATAAGGGTGTAAACCCTAACTTTTGTTGGTGGCTCACCGCTGCCGACTGAGGGGGAGAAAAGGGTGTAAATGCCAGTTTCTGCGGCGGTTTCTCTGCCAAAGTTTGCGGCTCTGATAAGGGTGTAAACCCTAACTTTTGTTGGTGGCTCACCGCTTTTTCTTCTGGTGTTTGCGGTTGAGGTGAAGAGAAGTTAGTAAATCCTAACAATGTTGGGGATTTAACCAAAGGAGTTAAGACAGGAAAGGAGGTAAACTCTAGAGATGTTTGAGTTAGCTTTGTTGAGGGTTGGCCAGAATTTATGGGGTTTGGGACGAATTCTGGTAAGGTCTCTGTACTGGGAGAGGATGCTAAATTTTCTGAAGATGACTCTAAGACTTGGCTTTGAGCCGGATGAACAAAGCCTAAAGTCGCCGAAGTCGTTAATAAAGTCAGCAATAGGGGAGACAAGCGCATTGTTTTGACTTTCCGTAAACTGCCACACACCACATTGAGTAATTTTTCTGTTCTTTTCACGGGAAACAAGAGTGCTCTTGAGCCGTGATTAAGAGGGTTTTGGCTGTTTTAGCTGGTTTTCCTAGGGATTTTCTAGCCACCACAGCCATAATTGCTCAATCAACCCCTTAACTTAACACTTCTGAAGTGGCATTTTCATGTTGAATGGGCTAAAACTCTCTCTAGGACTTGCTGGTAGGCAAATTCAACGTTGCCTAGGTCTTGTCTAAATCGGTCTTTATCTAGGATACGCGCTTGGGGGTCTGTTTCGGTCTGATTCCAGAGGCGACAGGTGTCTGGGCTAATTTCATCGGCGAGGAGGAGGTTGCCGTGGCGATCGCGGCCAAACTCTAGCTTAAAATCAACTAAGGTAATGCCACAGTCCTGAAAGAATGCTCTTAGATGATGATTAATCTCCAGAGACTGCTGGCGAATCTGTTGGAGTTCTTCTGGTGTCGCTAATTTCATCAACAGGAGGCGATCGCCAGTTAACAAAGGATCGCCTAAACTATCATTCTTGTAACAGTATTCTACCAAAGGTGGGTCGATCACCGTCCCCAAAGGCAACCCCGTTTGTTTACACAGACTGCCAGCCGCTAAATTACGGACAATCACCTCAATCGGTACAATGGTCACCGCCTTAACCCTCATCTCATTAGGCGCAGGGCAATCGAGGTAATGGGTGGGAATGCCACGAGCTTCTAGCATCTCAAAGAGGTGACGGGAAATAGTACAATTCATCTCACCTTTACCAGCAATTGTGCCACGCTTTTGGGCATTAAACGCCGTTGCATCATCCTTAAAATAAGCCAAAAGGACATCTGGCTCGTCTGTTTGATAAACAATTTTGGCTTTACCTTCGTACAGTTGAGTCCGCTCAGTCATACCACTTTTGAGAATACCGCAGAGAATGTCCCTTCGATGATACCTAAATTTGGCGATCGCCATCCTATCAAGCGGTCACCCAATTTGATAAAATGGAAGACTTGCGTAAAATTTCACAATCATCAAGGAGACTCTTGACTATGGCCCGGATGTACTACGACACAGACGCTAACTTAGACTTACTCAACGATAAAACCGTCGCCATCATTGGCTATGGCTCCCAAGGACACGCCCACGCCCTCAACCTAAAAGACAGCGGGGTAAATGTAATTGTCGGCTTATATTCAGGCAGTAAGTCTCAAGACAAAGCACAAGCCGCCGGGTTAACAGTACATTCTGTTGCTGATGCCGCCCAAAAGGCTGACCTGATTATGATTTTAATGCCCGATGAGGTACAAAAAAGCGTTTATCAAAGCGAAATTGCCCCTAACCTCAGCGAAGGCAATGTTTTAGCCTTTGCCCATGGGTTCAATATCCACTTTGGTCAAGTGGTTCCCCCTCCCCAGGTTGATGTCATTATGGTAGCACCGAAAGGCCCTGGACATTTAGTCCGGCGTACCTATGAACAAGGCGAAGGAGTCCCCTGTTTATTTGCCGTGTATCAAGACGCTTCTGGACAAGCCCGCGATCGCGCCATGGCCTATGCTAAAGGTATCGGTGGGACTCGTGCCGGTATCCTCGAAACCACCTTCCGCGAAGAAACCGAAACCGACTTATTTGGCGAACAAGTGGTCTTGTGTGGCGGCCTAAGTGCCCTCATTAAAGCCGGATTTGAAACCCTCGTAGAAGCCGGATATCAGCCGGAATTAGCCTATTTTGAATGCCTCCACGAAGTCAAACTCATTGTAGACCTGGTAGTAGAAGGCGGACTCGCTAAAATGCGCGACAGCATTTCCAATACCGCCGAATACGGCGATTATACTCGCGGCCCCCGCATTGTCACTGATACAACTCGCGCCGAAATGAAGAAAATCCTCAAAGAAATTCAAGCCGGACAATTTGCTCGTGAATTTGTCCTAGAAAATCAATCTGGAAAAGCCGGATTTACCGCCATGCGTCGTCAAGAAGCCGAGCATCCCATTGAGCAAGTAGGCAAAGATTTACGCGCTATGTTTAGCTGGCTGAAAAAAGCCTAATTTCTTTCTCAAAAATAACCCCTGAATACTCACCGCCCTAGTTTGGTTGGGGACTGATAAAAGTCCCCTGATTTTTAATCAAAATCAGTTAAACTAAAACTATCGTCATCCGGATCTCAATCATGGTCAGCCTCCATCCCATCCACAAAAACGCTCACCTCACCATGTATGATCTTCCCAGTGAAGACCCAGAGGAACCCGGCTTGCCAGACGAATTTCACGACCTTCAACCTAATTTACTTACCCTCACCTGTCAACCCCCCCCCTACTGGCCAGAACAATGCTTCATGGCCACTGACCTGAATATCTACTACGATCTCGATCATCTCCATTGGCATAAAAGACCTGATTGGTTTGTGGTGTTAGGAAAGTCTCCCTTCAGAGAAGTTAAAAAACTGCGTCTGAGCTACGTGATGTGGCAAGAAAAAATTCCTCCCTATCTGCTCATAGAGTTACTCTCGCCAGGAACGGAAAAAGAAGATCTAGGGCAAACCCAAAGAAAACCAGGAGAACCCCCAACCAAGTGGGAAGTGTATGAACAAATTCTTCAGATTCCCTATTATGTGGTGTATGGTCGTTACGAGAACCAATTAAGGGTATTTAGATTAGAAGCTGGAAAATACCAAGAAGTGGAGTTAACGGAGGAGCGATTGTGGTTACCAGAAATGGAGTTAGGGTTAGGGCTTTGGCAAGGAAGTTATCAGGCAGAAGGATTATGGCTGAGGTTTTATGACGCTTCAGGACGATGGATTCTGACACCGAGCGAGCAGCTACAGCAGGCGCGAGAGTGGACGGAATGGACACAGGAGCAGCTAGAATACCAGCGGCAACGAGCGGAACAGGAACGGGAGCGGGCTGAACACCATCAGCAACTGGCTCAACAGGAGCGGGAGCGGGCGCAGCAGGAGCGAGAGCGGGCTGAACACCATCAGCAACTGGCTCAACAGGAGCGGGAGCGGGCTGAACAGGAACGGCAACTGGCTCAACAGGAGCGAGAGCGGGCGCAGCAGGAGCAAGAGCGGGCTGAACAGGAAAGGGAACGGGCCGATCGCGTTGAAGCGATGTTAGCAGAAGAGCGTAGAAAACAACAAGAGTTGCGCGATCGCCTGATTGCCATGGGTATCAATCCCGATCAACTCAGATGATGAGATTCTTGAGCCTTTCACCCATTGAGTGGCGCGATCGCCCTAGGCATTAATCCTGGTAGCGAATTCTAATCAATCGGCATAAAATCATACCCAAATCCTGAGTGTTGGCCGGGGTGAACTGCCACTAACTGGAGCGCACGGTGGCGATCGCCTGAAGGCAAGAAGCGAATCTCTCCAGATGCTCCCTCCACCCTAAAGCCAGGTGTACTTAAAGCTTCCTGTATTCCTAAACGAGTCGGTTGACTGGCGATCGCCTGAAACAGCGCCTGAGCCGCATCATAAGCTAACGCCGTGCGCCAATTCACTTCCGCTCTCCATAATTGCCGGCTCGATTGGGGAAACGCAGAATCTGAATCTGCCAAAATATGCCAGGGAATTGCTACCACCATCCCCACCGCTTTTTCCCCACCAATCTGCAAAATTTCTGGCTTATACAAACTATCCCCTGCAACAATTGGCAACCGACGATTGTTACTTGCCACCACCTGTAAAGCCGCAGGAAACACAGTGGTATCAGAGACTAACACTAAAGCTTTTGCCCCTTGATCCATACCCTGTTTCACACTATTACTAGGACTAAACATGGCACTGGCTAAGTCAAATTCTGCAACCACTTCACCCCCATCTGCAAACAAAGCCGTAGTGAACTCGTTTTTGAGAGAGCGACTGTAATTGCTCTGGGAATGGTAAAAAACAGCTACTCTTGGGTTAGGTAGCTGTTGGATCAAGTATCGAGACAGGGTACTTCCGGTAAAGCGATCGCTCGGCACCGTCCGAAAAACATAACTCCCTGCCCCCGATAAATCAATCGACGTTGCTGTTGCCGAGATCATCACCAATTTCCCCATCTCATACACTGGAGCGGCGGCTAAACACACCTGACTGCTAAAATGACCCACCACAGCCAACACCCTCTGATCCTGCACCAAAGTTTGGGCGATTTCCACACCCACCTCTGGACTATTGCTATCATCTCCAATGAGTACCCTCACTGGAGTCCCCCCAATCCCCCCTGCTTGATTCATTTCCTGCTGGGCTTGAGCCACCCCGCGCAACAATTCCTGAGCATCATTAATCAGCGGAGTGCTAATCGGAGCAACTACGGCTAGGGTGTAACTCTTTTGAGCGCCAATCCGAGCATTATTGAGATAAATCAACGCTTCGGGATCATTACGGTTGATGGCCAAAGAGGCTTCTAGAGCACTAATCGCCTGGGAAAAATCCCCAGCAGCAATCCGCTCAATCCCTCGTTGCTTTTCTGGAGTTACCCCCTGCTCAATCAACAACCGTTCTCCTTGACTGAGGCGTTGGGCAATAGGAATCGCCACTGGCTGTACAGATGGCGCTGCTGTTGGCTGACTCAGGGGTAATCGTTCTCTGTCTCCTGGACGAAGGAACCACCATAATCCTGCACCCACCACTCCCAAGGATAGGATGACAGCCACCAGCAACAGGGAAGTGTCATTTTTTTGCGCCATCTTGATCCGTCCTAGTTAACTGCTCTTTTCAGCAAAGATCTTTTCCACCACTGCTTCCACTGCTTTATCTGGGGTAGAAGCGCCAGAAGTAATACCTACCACAATCTTTCCTGTGGGTAACCAGTCTTCCTGAATGGCCAAATCCCCATGTAGGGGTTGGTGTTCAATTCGATTTCCTGGCAAGATGCGACTTGCCCCATCGATATGGTAAGAGGGAATACCTTTGGCGATCGCAATTTCCTGCAAATGAGTCGTATTCGACGAATTAAACCCCCCAATCACCACCATCAAATCCAGAGACTCCTCCACCAACTCCAACATCGCATCCTGACGTTCCTGAGTCGCATCACAAATCGTATTAAAACTCTGAAAATGCTCCTTAAGCACATCCGGCCCATACTTTCTCATCATCGTTTTCTCAAACAACTTGCCAATCTCCTCCGTTTCACTCTTGAGCATCGTCGTCTGATTGGCAATGCCTACCGCAGCTAAATCGTGATCGGGATCGAAACCTGGGGAACAAGCAGAACTAAATTTACGCAAAAATTCAGGGCGATCGCCACCCTGCAAAATATAATCACACACATACTCCGCCTCCTCTAAATTCAGCACAATCAAATACTTTCCAGCAAAAGAACTCGTCGCCACCGTTTCCTCATGCTTATACTTGCCATGAATAATCGAGGTATAGCTTTTCTCCTTATGCCTTTCCACCGTATTCCATACCCGTGAAACCCAAGGACAAGTCGTATCCACAATTTTGCAACCCTTCTCGTGGAGCAATTGCATTTCCTGTACACTCGCACCAAACGCTGGTAAAATCACCACATCACCCGCATCCACCCCAGAGAAATCCTTCTGCTGCCCCACCATCGGAATAAACTCCACCAAGCGATCGCGCAGATGCTCATTCACAGCCGGATTATGAATAATCTCATTGGTAATCCAAACCCGCTGAGTCGGAAAATGCTCACGAGTTTCATACGCCATCGCCACAGCCCGTTCCACTCCCCAGCAAAATCCAAAGGCTTGAGCCAGTCGAATCGTTACCAAACCTTGAGTGAGGGTATAGTGATTTTCTCGCAACTGCTTAATCACAGGACTTTGGTAAGCCGTATGCATTAAATCTGCCACTTCGGCTTGATGGCCAAACCCTTTGCGATGGTAGTTATCAGATTTTTTGAGCGTGCGAGAAAAAGCTTTAGTATCCATGGATTGTTCTTATCTTCCAGTTAAGGGTTAATCAAGTGAGCATCAAGTTGAATTTGCGTAAACATCTGTAAGGCCGTACTCCAGATTAAATACCCTTGATGATTAAGATGGAGACCATCCGTGGTCAAATCTGGACGTAACGTACCTTGCGCTGTTGCAAACAGGGGATATAAATCAAGATAGTACACTCCTTCTGCACGGGCTAGGTCAAACAGCTTTTGATTGAGGCGGCGAATGCGTTCGTTGGGGACAGCCAAGAGGCGATCGCGCCCTTCCCAAGTCGCTTGTGCCCCTTGATGGGGTAAAATTGACTGTACCACCAACTCAGTGCCCGGATGATTCCACTTCAAGTCTTGAATAATTTTCCGATGGTTCTCCAAAACCTCCCCATCTTGAACCCCTTTGAGCAGATCATTGATCCCAATCAAAATAAAAATCGTTTCCGGTTCTGTACCATCCAACAGAGGCAAACGGCGGTACAACCCAGCAGACGTTTCCCCAGAAATCCCCTGATTCAACCAGCTCCGTCCAGGCGGAAGCAGAGCCGAGGGAAACCATAAACTGATCGAATCTCCAGCCAGGATAGCTAAATTGTCCGGCTGTTTTTCAGCCGCCTGTTGGGCCTCGCGCGCCAACAGTTCCACCCATTCTTGATAAGTTAAATGGCGGCCAGGAGCATCAATCATCGGTCTGGGTTGGGGAGTTGAGGACATTGGCTCGACGGATAAGGCATAAGCTTGTCCCGGAATAGCCACCGGAGTCTCGCCCCCTTGAATCAGCGACCCTGACCTTACCTCTGTCCCTAGGGGTCGTTGTCCTTGGAGCAACAGCAAACCCAACAAAACATTGGCGGATAAAGATAATCCCGCCCAAACCGGAATCTTTTTTCTGCGGCTGAACACAACCATACACCGATTCAACAGACTCGTTTACCCAATCTTATCGCCGACCCTCAACAAAACAAAACCGCTAGGAAAAATCCTTCTTTCCTAGCGGTGATTTGGAGACAAAAGCTATCCTCAATCTACCAAGACTAATGGAACTGGCTTCCTGCCATACCAGAACCTTTGATCGCGTCTGCCATCCCTCCACTAGCCGCACTAGATTCTTTGAGAAACCCACTGTAGGCTTCCATACCATGTTCAGCAATGTCCAATCCCTCGAACTCCTGTTCGGGATGAACACGGATACCCACTGTAGCCTTCAGCGCTAGCCAAAAGATGGTACTCAGCAGTACCGTAAAGCCGCCAATGGAGAGAATACCAATCACTTGAGCAATCAGTTGGTTGATACTACCGCTAGAGAATAATCCAGATTCAGTGTTAAACAGGCCTACTGCCAGAGTTCCCCAAATCCCGTTAACTAAGTGAACCGAAAGTGCACCTACGGGGTCATCAATTTTCAGGACATTATCGAAAAAGCCTACAGCATAAACCACCAGGACTCCAGCGATCGCACCAATAATCACAGCCCCCCCATAGGACACTCCTTGACAACCGGCAGTTATGCCAACTAACCCGGCCAAAATGCCGTTGATGATCATCGATAAATCGGGCTTGGTGTCCTTGAGCCAAGAAGTAATCGTCGCTGTAATTCCACCGGCTGCACCCGCTAGGTTGGTGGTAACAGCAATATAGGGAACAGCTTCATCCGCAGCGAGTTGAGAGCCGGGGTTAAATCCAAACCAGCCTACCCAGAGAATCAAACATCCCAGAGTAGCAATACTGAGATTGTGGCCAGGAATAGCACGAACTTGCCCATCTTCATATTTGCCAATTCTCGGCCCTAAGAAAGCGGCTCCCATCAAGGCTGCCCATCCTCCCACGGAGTGAACAACAGTTGAACCGGCGAAGTCAGAAAAGGCTACCCCTTCTCCTAGGAAGGGTAGGGAGCTTAACCAACCCCCTCCCCACACCCAGTGACCAGTAATGGGATAGGCAATCCCTACGAGGAGCATTGAGAAAATGAGGAAGGCGATAAACTCAATGCGCTCTGCTACTGCCCCGGAGACGATGGTGGCGGCAGTTCCAGCGAAAGCCACTTGGAAGAGGAAGAACAAAGCAATGGGCAGACTCTCGGGAAAGGGGTTAAGTCCGTAGGTAGCGGGATCGGTGCTACTGAGGAACCAGCCGCCCAGCCCCATGAAGCCACTGCCGCCGCTACCAAACATCAGGGAAAAGCCAAATGCCCAAAAGGCGATCGAGGCTAGGGCGAATACAATTAGGTTTTTTGCCAAGATGTTGACGGCATTTTTTTGCCGACATAGGCCAGCTTCTAACATAGCGAAACCGGCATTCATGAAGATTACTAGGATCGAGGCGACTAAAACCCAGATCATGTTGATAATGCCTTGAAGGTATTCAGGTGATCCAGGATCTACGGTGGTAGTTTCTTGAGCTTTGGCGGCTATTTCCCACACTACGACGATGATGGCAGATAGGGGAATGCAGGCGATCCAAGTAAAGTAGTTTTTACCCCAAATAGACTGAAGTCTGTGGAATTGGGTGAGTTGCCGGGAGAAAGAGTGGACTGGATCGGTGAACGAACGTTTGGTGTTCCGTCCGAGATCAATGGGTTGATTGTTGAATTTCAATGATTGTCTTTCCATGAATTTCTTTCGGGAGAATGACTGCACGGAATGGGAGCGTGCGGGTCATTTGATCAGTAAGGGGACAATTGGTAGTCGCTGTCCTAAACTTTCGCAGAACTCAACTCATGGATGGGGGAAAACGGTAGGCGTTCTTTAATGATTGGGCTTGAGGTTTGCCGATCCTTGAGGCTGTTCTGGAAACAAGATAGATAGATTGCATCAATTCTGATGGGTTTATTCTGTATTTCTGGATACTTTTTAGCAGAAGAGTGAAAATGCTTTGTTACATTTTACCTAGGTAATCTTGATAACCGAGGCGATCGAGTTGGGTTTGTTTGTCGAGAATGGCTTGGGCTAAACTGTGGCGATAGGCTTGAATTTTAGGGAGTAGTGAGGGTTGGTGGGTTGCTAGGATTTGCGCTGCTAGGAGTCCGGCGTTGTGGCCGTTGCCGATCGCCACGGTAGCGACGGGAATGCCTTTGGGCATCTGTACAATAGAGTAGAGAGAGTCTAATCCTTGGAGATGGCGGGAGGGAACGGGAACTCCAATGACGGGTAAGGGGGTGAGGGCAGCAATCATGCCGGGAAGGTGGGCAGCTCCTCCGGCTCCGGCGATAATGACTTTGAGACCTTTTTCGTGAGCCTGTTGGGCGTAGGTGACCATGCGATCGGGGGTACGATGGGCGGAGATGATGGCGAGTTCTGAGGGAATTTCAAATTCTTCACAAATGGCGATCGCCCCTTGCATCGTCGGCAGATCGGAATCACTGCCCATAATAATACCAACTAAAGGTTGAGACATAAACTACCTCCTATGAACCCTAACTTCGACATTATCAATGCTGGCGTGCCAGGATATCAAGATCCACAAACACTCCTGATTCGTCACGGGAACATCCAAGCCATTTTACCAATGACCGCCAACATCCCTACTGCCTATCCGGTGGTAGATGTCCAAGGGGATTGGCTGTCTCTCGGTGGATTAGATCTACAGATTAATGGCGCATTGGGGTTAGCCTTTCCCGAAATGACCGCCAGCGATGAGCAAAAATTAGATCAAATTGGTCAATTCCTTTGGCAGCAGGGAGTAGATAGCTTTTTACCTACCCTAGTCACCACTTCCCTAGAAAATATTCACAGAGTCCTAAAAATCTTCGCTGAATTTAAACCTTCACCGTCAAGTGCTCAACCTCTTGGTATTCATTTAGAAGGGCCATTTCTCCATCCCCAAAAACGCGGTGCACATCCTGCGGAGTTCCTTCTTCCTCTCACTTTAGATCAGGTAAAACGGGTACTAGGTGATTGGTCTGATCAGGTAAAAGTAATCACTCTTGCACCTGAACTCGATCAGACTGGAGCAGTGATTCCCTATTTGAGATCTTTAGGAATTATTGTTAGTTTAGGCCATTCCCAAGGGACTCTGGAACAGGCCAATTTTGCCTTTCAACAAGGAGCAACCATGATTACCCACGCCTTTAATGCTATGCCGAGTTTACACCATCGAGAACCTGGTTTACTGGGGGCAGCTTTAGTCAACTCTCAAGTTTATTGTGGCTTGATTGCCGATGGAGTTCATGTTTGTCCCACCATGATTGACATTTTGCTACGAGTAGCGGGTCAAAATATATTTTTGGTCAGTGATGCTCTGGCTCCTTTAGGATTACCAGATGGGATTTATCCTTGGGATTGGCGGGAAATAGAGGTCAAAGAGGGAACAGCCAGGTTATCAGATGGTACTTTATCGGGGACAACTTTACCCTTGTTGGCGGGAGTAGAGAATTTGATTCGTTGGGGAATTTGTGATTACAGAGAAGCGATTAGTTTGGCAACAGAATCTCCTAGAAAAGCTTTAGGGTTGCCAGGATTAAATGTGGGTCAACCAGCTAATTTTTTACGCTGGTCTTGGCAAGAATCAACTCAAAAATTGATCTGGAAAAGAGGAATTGTTTAGAGGGATGACTGGGCCGAATTGGATTACATTATCTCGTTTGTTGGGAGTCCCTGTATTGTTGTATGGATTAATTGATCCTACCCCCATGCAACGGTGGTTTTGTTTGGGGATATTTTTGCTGGCGGCGGGAACGGATTGGTTAGATGGATATTTGGCGCGACGGTTAGAGCAGGTGAGTGATTTGGGCAAATTTTTAGATCCGTTGGTGGATAAGTTGTTGGTATTAGCGCCGCTGTTGTCTTTAGTGGAGTTGGGAGAAGTGCCAGGGTGGGGAGTGTTTATGATTTTAGCGCGGGAGTTGGCGATCGCCGGATGGCGAGTGAATCAAACCACCATTTCTGGTGCTAATATTTGGGGAAAAGTGAAAACCCTTAGTCAGATTGTGGCGATCGCTTTTTTGATCGCTCCTACTCCTGAACCTTGGACTGGAGCCATCTTGAGCTTATTTTGGTTCTCTGTTGCCTTAACAGCCATTTCCGGGGTAATCTATCTTTGGCCGCGATCGCCCCAAACTCAAGATTAAGCTGCTACAATCAACTGCCCTAAAAAATCCCCACACCGACTAATCCCAATTGCCAGAAAGAAATCCCGTCATTCATCCTACCCTTTGGTGCAGTTGCAGGAAGATCTTCAATTTTAAATAACCCCCCTTCTAGCACTTTTTGTACTCCTTGAGTCAGAGCAAAATCTCCTTGATTCCGATACGCAGGATTTTTAATCAGTAACACTCCATAAGTATCACTCTCTGAAGTTTGGGATTGATAAAATGCCCACCCCTGAGTGAGAATACCAAAACTGCTAATCGTAGCAATCCGAGGTGTGGGATAGCTTTCCCCTTCTGGTCCCCACAGCAAGGGTTGAGCACCAGGAACCCAATGGGTGAGAGACCACTTTTGAGAATCAAGGGTAGCGCGAAAACCAGTCAAGGCAAAATACTCCACCTGGTTAATCGTTTGATAGGGTTGGGTATCATCATAGGTAAATTCTCCTTGTCCAATTACTTGGCGCTTACTATTAAAAAACTGAATCGTTTTAGTGACCGTTTTTCCCTGAGCAAACTGCCCGAAGGTAAAGACAGAAAGAATACTCAAGCTCAGGGCGAGAACCGTGAGTGGGCGAAGCAATTGAGGAAGCTTTAGGTATAGATTCATAGAAAATTTCGTCACTGAGTTGATCAATGTCTCCCGTTTAGGATCAGAAATGATTACAATAAAGGCAAAATCCCTAAACAACCCTAGGGATTTTGTGGTTCGTGTAGATGTCACCTTAAACGCCAATAGGACTTATGAGGCAATGGAATCGAATCAGTCAGGCTTCTTACCCATCCGAGGGGGAATGCCATGTATTGAAGGAAAAAAGGAAAGGCACTAAACCCCTCAATTTCTCCCCTCTACAGTCCGTGCTCTTAGCGGTTGTTTTAGGGTCTAGTGTAGGTTGTACAATGGTTCCGCGTAATGAAGCAGGAGCGTTGTCTCAATCCTTGACCAATGGCTCTCCCAGGATTTTAGTGGATGCAGCCACCGCTGTCTCAGGCAGTGAGGGATTGACTCTAGTGTACACGGGAACGACGGAACCGATCCAAGAGGTGACGGTACGATCGCAAACGGAAGGACAATTACTCAATCTGGAAGTCAATATAGGCGATCGCGTTCGTCGCGGTCAGGTGATTGCTGAAATTGATAAATCCTTACCCACAGCAGTGATTAACCAAGCTCAAGCAGAACTCTCCGCTCGCCAGGTAGAAGTCAGCCAAAGCCAAAGCGAAATTAGCCAACTCCAAACCCAAATAGAAATTGCTAAGTTGGAATTAACCCAAGCCCAAGCCGATGCCCAGCGACTAAAAAGACTCTATCAAGAAGGAGCCGTTTCTGAGCAAGAAGCTGAGTTAGCTCAAACAGCGGCTCAAAGAGCACAGCAGGCATTACGATCAGCAGAGAGCCAAGTGGTCACCCAACAAAAGGTAGTAGCAGCGGCAAAGGAACGAGTAACGGCTCAACAGGCAATTGTCACCCAAGCCAAAGAGCGTCAATCCTATGCAGCAGTGGAGTCTCCCCTCTCTGGTACAGTGGTTGCCCGCTTGACAGAAACGGGAAATGTGATCCGCCAAGGGGATGAGTTACTGAAAATTGCCGATTTTAGTCAGGTAAAGGTGAATGTAGCCGTGTCAGAGTTGGATTTAGCTCAAGTTTACGTGGGTCAATCTGTGAAAATTAGGCTGGATGCCTTTCCCCAAGAAGAGTTTACAGGAGAAGTGACTCGGATTTCTCCAGTGGCCGATCCGGTGGCACGACTGATTCCCGTGGAAGTGACGATTCCTAACCGTACCGGGCGGCTGGGCAGTGGACTGCTGGCACGAGCAAGGTTTGAATTAAATGATCGTCAAATGATGTGGGTGCCGGAAAGTGCCCTGTCTAACCGAGAGGATGAGGATGGGACTCTATTTGTGGTAGAAGAAAATTCAGAAACGATAGTGCGTTCTCGGCGGGTGATTGTGGGAACGGTGCAGGATGGGGAAGCGGAAATTTTGTCAGGTTTGGAGGCGGGAGAGCGGTATGTGGTGAAAAGTTCTCAGCCACTTAAGGATGGCGATCGCGTAGAATTAAGTATCCTTTCTGGTGAAGTCAATTAAAAAGCATTCTGGTGAATTTTTAATGGCTTTAATCCCCTATTAACCTCTCAACATTCCATGACGAACAAATTTGATAAAACTCCTCTGTTCTTGGCGATCGGCATCGCCGTGATTGTCATCTCAGGCGGCAGCTTTGGCTACTGGTTCTTGATTAGACGAAACCAGATTCCCAAAGATATGCAATTGGGAGCCAATGTAGTCCCCCAAAATTCCCTGATTACTATTTCTTTATCAACCAATGAGCGACAATGGGAGCAACTGCGAAGCTTTGGAACGGCGGAAACCCAAGCCGCCTTTGACCAAAGTTTAGTCCAATTGCGAGACCAATTTCAAACGCAAACCCAACTGAATTATCTTAAGGATATTCAACCGTGGGTAGGACAAGAAGTGACTTGGGCTTATCTATCTCCTGAAATTACGGAGGAAACTGCCCCCTCCTCTCAAGAGAAAAGAATGGTAATGGTGGCAGAGCCAAGCTGGGTAATGATTGTCCCCATTGCTAATCCCATCAAAGCCAAGGAAATTTCAGGGAAATTGGTAGATCAACAATTGACGAAACGGACGTATAAAGACGTAGAAATTCAAGAAACCCAACCGGATGCAACAGTAGTTTTTTCTTCAGCAGTGTTACAAGGTCGTTATTTGGTGATTAGTAGCGATCCGGCTGGCACTGATCGGGTCATTGATACATTGAAGGGTGGAGCTTCCGTAGCTTCGACTCCAGGATATAAACAGGCGTTGGAGCAGTTAGGATCCTCTGCGGCGGTAGCACGATTGTATGTAAATATTCCCGAAGCAACGAAGGTGGCAGCCGCCAATTCGGTACGCCCAATTTCACCAGATGAATTGGCTAAAGTTCAGACGAATCAAGGGTTAGCGGCGACGTTGGATCTGGTGGGGAATGGATTGCTCTTTAAGGGAATTACTTGGTTAAATGCCCAAAGCGATCAGAAGCTCCAGGATTCTGAGATGAATGTGGAATTAGCCAGTTATGTACCGAGTGATACGTTGATGATGCTGGCAGGCAGTAATTTGAGTGAGGCATGGGATCAGTACGCTACGGGGGTGAAGGGGAATCCTTTGGCTCCTTTGAATCCAGAGGGGTTGAAAAAGGGATTATCCGAGAGTACGGGGTTAGATTTACAGGAGGATTGGTTGAAGTGGATGAATGGGGCTTTTGCGATCGCCATGATCCCTGCCACTGGTGACGCTGCCAGTGCGATTCCCTTTGGATTGGCGATGATGGTAAATACCAGCGATCGCGACAGCGCCACCAAAACCTTTGCTACCCTCGATCAAGTCATGAAAGATAAATACAAAGTCGAAACTTCCTCACAAACCATCGGCGGCAAAGAAGTCACTGCCTGGAAACTTCCCTTTGGCATTGTCAACATTAGCCGCACTTGGTTAACAGATACCCTAGTCGTAATCACCTTTGGTGCACCCATTACAGAGCGACTGGTCACTCCTCCAGAGACTCCCCTCGCTACGAGCGAATCATTTAAAGACAGTGTTCCCCTGAATTTAACTCCCCAAAACGGCTTTTTTTATGCCGATATTGAGCGACTCTTTAATCAGAATCTTCCCCTACCGATTATGCTCCCTCCAGAGCAGGATAACTTGCTCAAAGCCTTCGATTCTATCGGCCTAACCGCCGCCATTACCACACCTCGCACCACCCGATATGACCTTTTAGTGCGCCTGAAAAAAGGGAAAACCCCTGGTCCGCTGCCTACTCCCGCTTTGAGTCCTTCCCCCACTCCTGAACCTTCCCCGTCAGTCTCGCCAGAGGCTTCTGGACAATAATTTCTCTTCCTGCTTCCGTTCCCTTGAGCGCTGCTTAAGGAACGGATAGGGAGGAAGATCACCCACTAAAGGCTCTCCAGATAACTTAATAAATCTGCCATTACCTGGGGAGTCGGCTGAAATTGAGGCATGGGTGGAGTTTTACCACTGATCACTTGGCGAATTAAACTGCGCTTGGACTTGTGTTCTGATACCCCTTTGAGGCTGGGGCCAACTCGACCATCAGCCGTTAAACCATGACAGCCAGCACAATTCATCTGGAAAATCGCATGGCCCTGGACGGCATCGCCTGGGAGAATCAGCACTTGATCGAGATAGGGGTCAGGCTTACCGAGGTGGTAAGCTAACCCAAGACAACTCGCTGCTAGGATCGCTAGCAAGACGAGACCCCAGAGGGGCTTAAGCCAACTATCATCACGAGTTACAGGGTTATCCAAGGTTTTTGGTGCAATGGCTTCTAATTAGGGGTGGAAAAGGGGTTTTCTCATTCATATCGGACGCAGGCCGAAAGAATTAAGAGATTTAGGGGCAATTATGAACATTTAATAACACAATTAATAACATAACTTAAAAATTTACAATTACAGCCAAGGGTTTTAGAGAAATTAGCGATCGCGCAGCCCCTCCCTCCCCTGGCACGACGTAAACTCTGGTCAAAGTCAAAAGAACACGCTAGGTTATATCTGTCTTTGAAAAATCTGAAGCCATCGGATGTCATCAACAGTCCCTGCTGATGCCCTGGCAACCTAGCCTATGGAAGGATCGTTCACCATCACCCTCTTAATTATTCTCACTGTCATCGCAGGGATTAGCGCCCAAGTGCTGGCAGATTTTTTCCGTGTACCGGCGATCGTTTTCCTGTTGCCTTTTGGCATTCTCCTCGGGCCTGATGGCATTGGCTTAATTCATCCCCAAGTCCTAGGGATTGGCATTGAAGTGATGGTTGCCCTTTCCGTAGCCCTAATTCTCTTTGAAGGAGGACTCAATCTAGAATTACGAGACCTCGGTAAAGTCTCTGGGAGCTTACGCAATTTAGTCACCCTAGGAACTCTAATTACTCTCCTCGGTGGCGGCATCGCGGCTCACTTTTTGGCAGAATTTCCTTGGGGAATTGCATTTCTCTACGCTTCCCTAGTCGTCGTCACTGGACCGACCGTAATTTCGCCCTTGCTCAAGCACGTAAAAGTACAACGCCCCGTAGCAACTCTCTTAGAAGGTGAAGGAGTCTTGATCGACCCTGTAGGCGCAATTTTAGCCGTAGTTGTCTTGGATATCATCCTCAATGGCGATGCCGATCCCATGGCCATTATCAGTGGATTGCTCTTGCGTTTGGGGATTGGAGGAGCGATCGGCGCTTTGGGCGCTTGGTTATTGGGTTGGTTCTTAAAGCACAGCACGTTTTTATCTGAAGATTTGAAAAACTTGGTCGTTTTAGCGGGATTATTAGGCTTATTTGGCATTGCCCAAACCATTCGCTCTGAATCTGGACTGATGGCAACGGTAGTCTCTGGGATTGTCTTGCGTGGCTCTTCTCTCCCGGAAGAGCGCTTATTGCGACGCTTCAAGGGTCAACTGACGATGTTGGCTGTGTCTGTATTGTTTATTCTTTTAGCCGCAGATTTATCGATTGCCAGTATTTTTGCTTTAGGTTGGGGCGGGTTCTTCACGGTACTGGTGTTAATG
>CAZTRW010000056.1:0-20205 GCA_964616725.1 uncultured bacterium | reverse complement strand
TAAGAATTGTGCTCAAATCCCCTCTGAAACGATTTCCGTCGCCGTTCCTGATCGCCCATTACCCTGGATTGACGGATGCGAGAAAAGGTCTTATTTCCGAAACTTCTGAAACAAACGGGTGAAAAAGTTGCCTTTCGGGGCAAACAAATCCAAAAAGGGCACTTTTTCACCTTCTAGACGACGAGCAATATTCCCATAGGCAATCCCTGGCAAAGAAGATTCTCCCGCACCAGAGAGTACCAAAGGTTCCCCTCGGTTAGTGGAGATAATCACCCGCTCATCATCAGGAATAATTCCCAGTAGGGGAATGGCTAAAATTTCCTGGACATCCTGTACCGACATCATGTCATTCGCCTGTACCATCGTAGGTCGAATCCGATTGACAATTAAGCGAATTTTACTAATATTATTGGCTTCGAGCAGACCAATCACCCGGTCAGCATCTCGAACGGCAGCGATTTCCGGTGTAGTGACAATGATCGCTTCTTGGGCAGCGGCGATCGCATTTTGAAACCCCATTTCAATCCCCGCCGGACAATCCACAATCACATAATCAAATCCTGGAGTCAAGCGGTGAATCAACTTCGCCATCTGATCCGGGGTAATAGCATCTTTAGTCCGATTTTGGGCAGCCGGTAACAGTACCAGTTTAGACTGGCGTTTATCCCGCACCAAGGCTTGCTCCAGACGACACTCTCCGGCAATGACTTCCACCGCGGTATAGACAATCCGGTTTTCCAAGCCCAAAAGGAGATCCAAATTTCTCAGCCCAAAATCGGCATCAACGAGTACCACCCGTCTTCCCCGTTGAGCGAGAGCCATCCCTAAATTAGCGGTGCAGGTGGTTTTTCCCACCCCTCCTTTTCCAGATGTAACGACAATAATACGGCTCATGATGGCGATTTCCTTGGCAGGGTCACGGCACTTGATTATAACAAGGGCTTATGATTTTTAGATCGGGTGCTCACACTGTTTCGGCTCTAGTGCCTAAAGCATGGCGAATCCGATAAAAATCCATTGCGCCTGTAATGCGAATCCCTTCTGGAGTGGCATAGGCTACTTCTGGATAGGGTTTGGGTAAGGTATGTTGAGGAGCACGTGCCACTTGGGCGGCAATGCGAACTTGGGTTGGCTCCATATCCAAAGCCATGATCACACATTCTGGGTTTCCGGCTGCTCCGGCTTGAGCGACTCCTCGCAGTCTTCCCCAAATTAGGATATCGCCATCTGCGACAATGGCAGCCCCTGGATTGACATCACCTTGGATAATGACGGTTCCTTTGTGGCGAATTTCGACACCGGAGCGGAGGGTAGTTTGGAGGTAGAGGGGGTCTTCTTGGAGTTTAGCCGGTTGAGCGCGGGGGGATTTGAGGGGATCGCTGGGGGTTACCTGATCTACGCTGTAGCCACAAGTGGCAGCGGCTACAGCGGTTTGGCGACGGTGGGTTTCAACTCGTTCCAGTTGTAGGGTGCTTTGTTTGAGGATATCAGCGATCGCCTGTAATTGTCGCATATCCAGCAAACGATCTTGAGCGACCAAATGGACGGGAACATTGGTTTCCCGGAGGCGATCGCTCCCCTTGAGCAAAACTTGAATCTGTTGGGATAGCTCCGTCCAAGTACAAGTTAACTCCCCTTCTGGAGGAAGAATCAAACGGTAATAGAACCCTTCTTGCTTTAACTGTACCGGAATATCCTTGAGCGCGATCGGCGGCGGAGTCATCTCCAGATCAGGCTCTGCCTGCACAGAGGCCACTTTACCCAAATCATCTGGAGATAAACTTGCCTCTTCAGGAGTCTGTACCGTTACTGACTCATCCGAAGGTGCCTGAGTCATCACTGGATCTAAACTCACTGCAAACGTTAATGAAGTTGGGGAAACAGAAGCATCAGCCATGGGGGAGTGAGGAAATAAAGATCGCTTAACTTAACTGTCAACCGTCCACTGTCCACTGTCAACCGTCTTAACCCAAACCTTCAATCGCCGGATGGAAGAAGAAGGCTAAACTTAATACCGCATAAGTCGCCAGCAATAAAGCTCCCTCTAGCCAATCCGAACGGCCATCCGAGCTAACCGAATTCGCCAGCAACACTGCCACTACCACTGCCACCAGTTCAAATGGATTAAAATTTAAATCCATCGGTTGGTGAAATACCAATCCGGCCAATACCAGCACGGGAGCAACAAATAAAGCAATTTGCATACTCGATCCCATCGCCACAGACACCGATAACTCCATCTTATTCTTCATTGCCACGGTGACGGCGGTTGCGTGTTCGGCCGCATTGCCAATAATCGGCACTAAAATGACTCCCGTAAATAGAGCCGTTAACCCTAGATAAGAGGTTGCCTCTTCCAGAGAAGAGACCAAAAATTCCGATTCAATGGCTACTGCTACCGTGGCGACAAACAAAACCACACTCCACAGCAGTAAATTGGGTTTTTCGCTATGTTCCTCTTCTCCTTCTTCTTCGTTTTCTGCCAAACCCACATCATAGAGATAAGCATGGGTTTTCATCGAAAACAACAAAGTCAGCAAATAAACCCCAATGAGCACCAGAGATACTGCTCCAGAGAGGATTTGCATGGTTGCTTCATCAATCCCATCAGAAGTGACATCTACTGCCGTAGGCACTAGGATAGCGATGACGGCTAAGTTCATTGCTGAAGCATTCAAGCGTGCTACCACTGAGGTAAAGCTTTGTTCTTTGTAGCGAATACCGCCTAAAAACATGGATAATCCCATCACTAGGAGCAGGTTACCAATAATTGAGCCGGTGAGACTGGCTTTGACCACACTGACTAAGCCAGCTTTTAAGGCTACAATCCCAATAATTAATTCGGTGGCGTTGCCAAAGGTGGCATTCATTAGTCCGCCCAAATTAGGGCCAAGAACTACGGCGATTTCTTCTGTTGCGGTTCCCATCCAAGCGGCTAGGGGAATGATGGCTAAACAGGCTGTGATGAAGACTGTAGTTGCGCCCCATTCTAAGAAGTGGGCAGCGATGGATACTGGCACGAAGATTAGGAGTAGGGAGATAATGGTATTGGTTTTCCACATAGTTGAAATAGTTGAACTTGGGGTGAACACTCACCTCATAATATTAGCTGGATTGGGGGCGGCTGTCGCCTGGTCAGAGGTGATCGCCCCGTCATAGTCCCTGGAAGTCTTGTTCATCCAATGGGTACCGGTAATATGGGAGATAGCAATAAGTTACGGACAAAAAATGAGTATGAATGAAAATTTGGGCGATCGCCTCTTACCTCTGATGTCTGGAAGAATCCTCTTCCAGGAGAGATTAGGATGATGAGAGCGTGGTGTGGAAAAACGATGAAGAGGAAATTTTGGCATAAGGTAATCAACTCATGAATGAGTATTTTATTACCCTAAAATCCGTTTATTCTTGTCCGGCAACTGAATCAACCGACAAGCTTAAACTACCGGAAAATTGGCGATTATCTTGGCATCAATTGGAGACGTGGAAAGCGCTACAAAATCCTGATATTGATGTGGTGTTTAATACGGCAATGACGGGAGATGGTAAGAGTTTAGCTGCTTATTTATCCAGTTTGCAAAGTAAAGAATATTGTATCGCTCTTTACCCCACTAATGAATTGGCGCGAGATCAGGAGAAGCAGGTTCAAGACTATATCGCCACCTTCCAACCGCGCAACGATCCGCGTGTGGTACGGTTGAGCGGGGCAGATTTGGAGATTTATGCTGAACAAGAGGAGTTAAAGAAATCTGGGGCGATCGCCACTCGCATCGCGCAATCGGATATTATTTTAACCAACCCAGATATCTTTCACTATCTCCATCGAGGTGCATATCTCACCCCAAAAGACAGTCCCGATCAACTATGGCAAAGACTCGATAAAAACTTTGACCTATTTATCTTTGATGAATTCCATTTTTTTGCCGCTCCCCAAATTGCCAGCGTCATTAATACCCTACTTTTAATTCGCTGTACGAATCGTCGGAAAAAGTTTTTATTTCTCTCCGCTACACCCAATCAAGAACTGAAAGAGCGTTTAGAACAGCCTGAATTTCGCTGTTATGAAATCAATCCGATCGCCGAGAACAAGTATCAATTTCCTGATACCCCAGAGCAAGCCAAAGCCCTATCATCAGAAGGATGGCGCAGAGTTACCGGAGAAATATTGCTGAACTTTATCCCCTTGGAATCATCGGGAAATTCTTCGGAAAAGTGGTTAAAAGAGAATAGGGATTTAATTCTACAAAAGTTTCAGGATAAACCAGGCTCTAAAGGGGCGATTATCCTCAATTCCATTGCCGCAGTGAAGCGACTGACTCCATTTTTCAAAACCTTACTCTCTCCCTATAGTTTAGAGGTGGGTGAAAATACGGGATTATCGGGAAAAGAAGTAAAATCTCAGTCTCTCTCGGCGGATCTGGTGATTGGAACCAGTACCATTAATGTGGGGGTTGACTTTAAGATTAATTTCTTGTTTTTTGAAGCCGCAGATGGGGGTAATTTTATCCAGCGTTTGGGACGTTTGGGACGACATGAAGGTTATGATTAAGATGGAAATCATATCCGGTTTGATGGCTTTACGGCTTATGCTTTGGTTCCCCAATTTCTGGTGGAACGACTGTTTAGTGGAGAAACGGCACCGCTAGAAGCTGGAAAGTGTTGCGATCGCCCCTTTTTCCACCAGCAGATTACTGAACACTATCGCCAAATCAATGACTTTCGCGGTTACTATGCTCGGTGGGGTGCGGTGCAGTCGATGGTTTTGTGCAGCCAATTGAAGCATAAGACAGTTAGAGCCATTTACGAGAAAAGTGCGGAAGTTTTTGAAGCGACAGCCGAAAGGATTTTTAAGGCACGACTGAAAAGGATTTTTGGGTTGAGCCAAGGATGGAAAAGAGAGTGGCAAGAGTTATCCGGCAATACAACAGGTAATCCGATTTTAGAAGATGCGGCGAGTTTCCGGGGTTCGAGTAGCTTGCAATATGGTTTATACGATCTCACAGAAGCTCATGAGGCAGATCGATTCAAAACCTATGAGTTACCGGGGATTTTGGCAAACCTGGAGGTGGAAGTGATGACGGAGAAGGCGTTTATGTATTCGCTCAAGGAAACTGGCGATCGCCTCAATACCGTGATTCCCAAGGGACAATTTCGCCATTGCTTGGGATTTATGAAACTGCACGCTTATCGGGAAGAGCGCCTTAATTGGCGGTTTACTTATCCCGGAGATCTGCAACCCGTGGCAGATGCATGGAAGGTTCAGGTGTTGGTGGGGTTGGAAGTGTGGCAACCGGAAAATCCTTGGATCGATGGCATTAATCAGCGTCTGAAGCGTCAGGGGTTGGTGAGTTATGTGTTGCGCTTTCCAGTCGGTGAAGTGCGATCGCGCCTACGTTTGCCGATGCACTTCCAGATTTACCCCATCAGCGATGCCAACAGTTTGCTCGATCCTAGCGCACCTTATTCTATTGCCTTCGGACAATCGGCACTCCTGATTGATACTCTCGCGTACACCTTTTCATGTCGGACGAAGTCCGAAAAGAGCAAAGGAGATGAACTATGGATAGCTTAGAAATTAATTCTCATATTATTTCCAGAAAACTTGATTTTTTGAATCATTATCTTAATCACCTGGAATCTTTCCGCTTCATTGTGTTATCCGACTACCTCAATAATTCCCATACACAATTAATTGTCGAGCGCTTATTACACCTTTGCGCTGAAGTGGCATTAGATGTCAATCGACACCTGCTCAACAGCCTAGGTATACCGCAAACCAAAAAGGATTGCGATCCATTTATTGAAATCAGCAAACATGATATTCTTGAATTAGAATTAGCTGAAAACTTAGAATCCTTGGACAGATTAAGAAATCAATTGATCTATCTGTACGATGAAATCGATCCGGTAAAAGTCCACGAGTGTATTCAACTCGCTCTACAGGAATATCCCAAGTATCAAAGACAAGTGATCCAATATTTAGACACCCTAGAGGACGATCATGGCTAAAAAACGGAAATCTGAATCCGAAACACACCAACTTTCCTTATTTGATACGCTCCCTAATCCAGAAATAGAGGAAAATCTAGAAATAGACGAAGATCTAGAAGAGGGATGGGAATCAGAAGAAATCGATCTCGGTTTAGACAAAACGACTCGCGAAACAGCCTCACCCCCTGCCGAACTGCTGACGCTGAAGCTACTTAAACAAGCCATTTCAGCCGAAAATCCAGGCGATCGCATTATGGCTGATTTTGCCGAGTATGTGCTTCCCAATTTACTCAAATATACGATTGGCGTAACGGCTAAAGGGGGGAAATATTTCGATCGCCTCGATGAAGAGCGCGAAGAAGGGTATAATCGCCGCAATGCCGCCGATCAATCCTTGAATACCCATCTACTCAATGGCTTATTTCCAGCTAACTTAGTAGAACGGGAATTACAAAAACTGAATACCACCGTGCGCCGGGAAATTGACGAGCCAGAGCGCCGCTTACTTATTGCTGGCTTTATTCTCCACGACTTTGAAAAGTTTGCCGATGTGCCGGAAGATTGCTTGAAGCTGCAAAAAGAAGAACATCGCCAGATTATTGCCGATAAAATCATCCAATTGGGATTAGATCGGTTTTTAGATCCCGAAAATTCCCAGGGTTATCAACACTATATTGATGACTTACTCTGTGTTGCCTATAACGCTCAGAGACGATGGGGAACCAACTGGAATTTTTCCGAATTTGGGCTTAATCCAACTTTACGCGATCGCACTCTCATTTGCCTAGCCGAGCTTGCCTGTTTAGCTGACTCCCTTTCCTCTATCATCAAACATCCCCAAGATGCAGAAACTCCGCGCCTACAACAACTCATTCATAACCTCAGCGATGGACAACTAAATTTTACTTATCACAGCATTTCTGAAAACCGAGGCGTGCTAACCAATGTTGTCAATAACGCCTTAATGGAAGCCCACACTGCTCTAAATACAGAAGTAGACTATTACAAACCCTTACTCTATCTTCCCACAGGCGTAATTTACCTCGCTCGTCATGATGCTCCCCCCATTTCCAGAGCAGAGATACCCAACCGAGTCGTAAACAAAATTAAAGCCTTATGTCGAAATCAATTAGTGCTGCGACAAACCGGATTTAGTCGCGATGGTAAAGGGATGAAATATGCCGATTACTATGAACAATTCTTTGATATCGCAGGTTTAATGCAAGTCGCACTAAAGGCAACCTTACGGATTTTACATGATAAAAAACCTTCCGTTGCTAAAAGCCGCAGCGAGAACCTAGTTAAGTTTCAGCAACAACAGGTACTCTCTGCCGACTATGACTTTAGCTTCAGCGATGATATCAGATGCGATCGCCTCGCAGAATTTGGAGATACCCTTACCCGCAAGATTTGGGGAGAACAAGTTAACAAAATTGAAGCCGCTCGCAAGCAAGATAAGACATTACCCCTACTACCCGATCTCAATTTAGTCCATGAAATCGCCAAATTTTGGCAACTGGAACAATACTTACCTCAAATTCGGGAAATTCAGCAGATTAACCAGAGCTTAAAAGCCTTAAAACTTAAAGGAAATACCGGAGGAGTTCCCTATGAATGGTACTTTCTTGCGGCTAAATATCTCCAACATCATCCCGGTATCGAAGACGTGCGAGAAACCGGTGAAGCTCTGATTGCCCATATTGCTGAACTGATTAATCCTCTTTTAGATCAATATTCCTTAGCAGATGGTTGGGAGGATGTGCGCTTATGGGTAGAACAAGTGGTAATGTTACCCGATAATCAACCTCAAGAACGGGAAAAAGCTGACATCTTTTTCAAAGAATTGGAGCATTACCAACTGGCGAAAAAACCAGGACGGGGAAAACAGCTTATTTGCTCCATTTCCCATTCTCCCTATAGCGTCAGCGAACAAATAGAGTCAGCCGTTTTATTCACGCCCCAAGTCTACACCAATAAACAGATGTTAGGCGGCTCTAATGCCAAGCGCAATATCTCCAGTATTTCCGGTACAGAGATGATGCTCAGGCAAATTTTGATGAATCAAACCCAAGCCGTTGGTAAACGCTTTGAGGATGGCAAATATCGCTATCTCTACTTCTATCCAACGTACTACTTTACCCCGGAAACTAATCAATTTCTTCATCAAGCCTATCGCAATATTGCCCAAACCCGATTTGACACCAGTCTGCGTAACCATTTTATTCGCAATGACTTACAAGCCGATTTTAGCCGAGACAACTACCAAAGTGCCGATGTTTTTCTTATGGAAGAAGACTTAGCAACTAAAAAAGCCTTACCCGAAAACGATCCAAACCGCAAATTTGACCGAACGTTTAAGCTCTCCTATCCCGAAAATCAACCCCTCACCTTCTACTTTATGGCATTACCTCCAGGAAAAGATCCTACAGATACAGAATCTTGGGTAATGCCAACTTGGTTAGCCTTTGCGTTTCCCCTAATTTTAGATGTGAAAACCGTTGTTTCTGAATCTCCCATTCCCCCCTTTAAAGATGGTTCTGAATTTGAGCAAACCGTTTTTCTCGATAGCGCCCCCCAAGCCTTCCAATCCTTAGTTCAAGCGGATTATTTTCGTCTCGACTATATCCTTGAAGGTTGGAAAGAAAAGCACGGAAACAAACTTTATCCTGCACCGCTTAAAGTTCTCACTGCTGCCTATGCTATTCACCTCGATGTTAACGCCAAACAAGGGAAAGGAAAATATGATGCTAACTGGGGTAAACTCTCGGAACTGGCGCGGGATTTACAAACCAGTCCTCTGACGGTTTTTCATTCACTCAATGAATGGGTGCGGCGACAAAATATCGAGAATGTTTACATTAAGAAAATCCGTCTCTATGCCTATGCTTTTTATCCCTGTTTCGATCCCTATTGTACCTATGAAAATCAGGAGTTGATTGTGTCTGAAGAATCCCCCTTAAATCATCCCAAAAAACTGACCGAACTCTATCGCCAATTTTATCGCGCCAATAAGCGATACAATCCCAAAGCCAATGCGGTTTTGAAACCCATTGATATTGCTTCTGATACCATTCTCAAAGCTGAATCTACCGTTTTCCAAGGAGAAACTCTAGTTGCTGCTGTTGCGGCTGAGATTTGTAAACTTATGGATCGGGTGCATAATTCTACGGCTGAAGGGCGTTGGGTTTTCAAGAATAGAGAAGAAGAACGGCAGAAAATATTGGAGTTTGCCCAATATTTTGTCGTTGAAGTTTTCGAGAAATCTTTTGCAGGCGATCGCGCCCGTTTAGCCGGACGACAAATTAACTTAATTCGCAATACCTGCGAATTTCTTTATCGTCTCGAAGATGACAAAGAAAATCAACACTATCAGGAAAACAAAGAAGACTCGTAGGGGCGGGTTTGACGATCAATCTGTCAATCGATCAAAAATTTTGCAAACCCGCCAAAACCCACCCAAACTAACCCATTTTCACTATATTTAGGACACCAAAACTATGTCTTTTCTAACCACTGTCGATGCCAAATTTTTCCATGATGCTATTCCCTATAAACCCATGGGAAAATATGCCCACTTTCTCACCCTCCGCGTGACTGAATCCTATCCCCTGTTTCAAACGGATGGCGAGTTAAATAAATCACGAGTCCGTGCCGGGATTCAAGACAAAACTCCGATTAGTCGCCTGGCAATGTTCAAGCGCAAACAGTCTACCCTAGAGCGTTTGGTGGGACGGGAACTCCTGCGAAACTACGGATTAATGACGGCTGACGAGTGCGAATACAATGTTAAATTTGCTATGGATAACCCGGATTGTATTATCTATGGATTTGCGATCGGGGATTCTGGTTCTGAAAAATCAAAAGTTGTGGTTGATACGGCTTTTTCCATTACCGATTTTGCCGAATCCCACGAAACTTTTACCCTCAATGCTCCCTATGAAAATGGAACCATGGCTTCTAAGGGAGAAGGTGATAGTAAACCGGGAGAAGTCACGAGTCGCATTAACCAACAAGATCACATTAAACCGCAAGTCTTTTTCCCCAGCATTGTTACCCTAAAAGATCCCACAGAAGCCGGTTTTCTCTATGTCTTCAATAACATTTTACGCACCCGCCACTATGGAGCGCAAATCACTCGCACGGGACGGGTTCGGAATCACTGTATTGGTGTGGTTTTTGCGGATGGAGAAATTACTAGCAATCTGCGTTGGACTCAAGCCATTTATGATGGATTGAAAGAAGGGAATAAACTGGGTGGATATGACCCCTTGAATGAAGATGATGTGATTGAAGTAGCGCAAACGACAATGATGAATTTGATGCAACAAGAATATTTGGTTCACCAAGACTATATTGGGGATAGCTTTGTCCCCTTGTTAACGGAAGTCAAGGAAATTATCGGTAATGAAGAAAAGCTCAAAGAATTGTTATCTACCGCCGATGCTGAAGCAAAAGCATACGCTTCAAAACACATTAAAGGTAAGAAAACTGCTGCTGCACAATCCTAACGACTATGGCTTTTATTTATCACCTGCAACTGGAACTTCAGGATAGTCTCTATTTCGCTACTCGTGAAATCGGAAGACTGTATGAAACTGAACCGATTATTCACAATTATGCCCTCTGTTATGCATTGGGATTGGTGGATAATCCTCAATATGCAACTACGGTTGATGAAAGCGAGTGTTATCGTTACTTTTGCCACAATCAAGTCCCCCAGTACAAGGAACATCTCACCCCTTTGAATCAACAGGGAATTTATGTGACTCCTGCTAGGGCAGTGCATTATCAAACTGTCCTGACGACTTGGAAATATGCTAATAACAATTACCATGTGGAGATGGAAAAAACAGCGAAAAACTGGCCCAGTTTTGGGCGTAACAAAGAAGTTGCGCCAGAGAGTAGGTTTGAATGCTTTGCGATCGCTTCCCAACAGATTCGCTTTCCGAAGTGGATTCGTTTGGGAAAATGGCTCAGTAAGGCAGAAGTCACCTGTATAAATATGCAAGAGGTGAAAGCTTCAGCTTCCGAACAAGAGTTCGTCTATCGCCATGCACTCAATCCTTTGGATGTGATGTTTTCCCATCAAGTGATTGGCTATGATGTGATTAATATGCCTCCAGTGAGTTTAATTCGCAATGTGCGCTTACGCGGTTCTTATTATCAGCTTGATACCGAGAATCTTAAGCTCCCTGCTGGTATGGTGTATCAATTTTCTCCAAGATAAAGTAAGGTGCGATCGCCAAGGCGATCGCGCCTATCCCTACTCCCCTTCTAGTCTCTCCATTCCATATCGCTGACATTGCTTTCGCAGTTCCTCGATATAGCGATCGCGCAGATTCTGCGGTGCGATAATCTCACAGTCTTGACCATAGCGCCGCACCTCCCGCAATAACCAGAAGGGATTGGAGATTTGCCGTACAACCTGTCTCACCTCTCCAATGGTTAGATCTTGGATTTCATCTCCTTTGGGTTGATAGGCTCTGACCATTCCCCCATAAAAGTGTAAGTACACTTCTAGGGTTTGTAAACCTTCGGGCCGCCAATCCCCTGGAGTATCTTCAATAGACTGAATACGATTGAAACGCAAACAACGATTGTGGATCAGTTCGGGGAACTCTGTATTGATCAGATCTTCGGTCTCATCACACCAAATCTCCAGGTAGGAGTGCTTTTCATGAAAGGAGACTTGAGCATATCGCACGGTAAAGATGAGCCTGCTGTTTTGAGCATTTTCGTACCATAGGCGAAAGGGTTGCTGGCGATCGATATAGCGATCGACCTGAATACGCCATGCTTGACTGAGTTGTTTGTCGAGTTGCTCAAAGGATTGTCTTAGGGGTGGGGTTAGATTTCCATGTTTGAGCAACAGATCCAGGATTGTCCGAGCTTCTCCAATGTAGCCCTCATCATCCAGGAGATTGAGCGCTTGACGCAAGGACTGGACTTGACTGCTGTTGAGGGTAAAGAGTTTCTGGGTTGCTGGTGCTTGTTCGGCGATCGCCACCAGTAAACTGGAGATATTGGGTTTCGTTCCCCAGAGGATGTCGAGGCGAGCCGCGATCGCCTCTAGCTTTTCCTTGGTTCCAGGCGGGATTGACAGTGTAATCGTTTCTTTTTTTCGAGCCATTTAAATTTGTATTTGCACTTTTGCGATTCTTATGCCATACTGCTAATTGTATGTGAAAACCTTTGGAACTTAAAGGAAAGACCTATGAGCGAAACGTTAACAGAGCGACTCTTGCACCTGATGTCTGACGGCAACTGGCACTCAGCCGAGGAACTGGTAGACAAAATCAGCCATCGCTTCTCAGCCACCATGCATAGCTTGAAGCAGCGCGGGTATCAGTTCGATAAGCGCCATCTGGAAAAGAATCAGTACGAATATCGGCTAATCCAGTAGGAAGAACGCTCTTCCAGTGACTTGTAGAATAGTTAGTGTGATGAAGAAAAATCACTTTGGAAGAATAAGATTATGAGAAATAGGGGTAAGCTTTTAAACCCAGATCCAAAAACTTTAGACGAGCAATATTTTGCAGACATTCGTCCCAAGCTCTATGAGCGACATGGTTCTCATCGCCAATATGGTACGAGAACGGGTAGAACCTTAGCAGAACACTTAGATTCAGCTTGTCAGTTTGTCTTAACAGCCAGTAAAATTGCCCAAGTTTCAGAAGATAAAAGAGGACTGATCTTAGCGGCTACTTCAGTTCACGATCTGAATAAACTTGATTCTTCTGGACATAATGTAAAGACATTAGCGAGAGACAAAGACTTTTTACAACAGCAGCTTAGATTAGCCTGTGTTAATTCTTTAGTCACAAGTGAAGTTGATTTAGAATTGGTCAGACGATTAATTGAAAGGCATTCCGGACACAGTGCGAGCGATGGGATGAGATTTCTGCCTGAAGATGAAGAACTCGAACAATGGGCTGCTATGTTAATTGGAGCCGATCTATTTGATTTAGGAATTGCTGAAGATCAACGTATTCGGAAGGTCGAGAATGAATTAACCGTTGCTTTCGGTCGTCCAAGTCATTTATTCCGGGTTAGAATTTCAGAAGATAGAGGATATCTCACTTCACTGTTATTAGGTGCTTGTGAGGAAGTATTAATCGATCGCGGACTTCATCCATTAGCGCTTTTTCCCGATGGTGAGTGGTTTGAAGGACAATCTTGGCCCAGTGACAATCTGACTGAAGCGATCGCTAAACGATGGCAGCAAAAAATTGACCGTATTTTTGGGGGCAACATTGAGCAACTGGTTAGAGCAACCAAAGATGGCATTAAGGTTGAGAATACAGCGATCGAGCAAAGTCCTCAAGAAGTGTTTGATTGTATAAAAGCTTTACTGGAAAAGAAAAAAGCAGGGTTTAAATTAGACAAGGTAAGTCAAGATATCCAAAAATATAGTAATGCTGCTGGAGAAGAAGCTGTTAACAGAGCGGTAGAGCTTGGATTACATCCTGTTAGTAACTCCGATCAATTTGCCCTGTCAGAAGCATTGAAAGCTGCTTATCTGAGTTATCGACAAACCGGAATGAATACGGATGAAGTTTGGGATAAAATTGCCAACCACATTGGCTTATCTCAAGAACAACGTATAGCCCTAGAACCCTTTAATCCTCAATATGGACGGTGCTTATTTGCCGCCTCTGCCATTCAAAGGGGGATGGAAGGAATCGAAAAAAGTTTACTGGAATCTTTCCAGATGCGATCTGAATCTACTCCAGATTCTTCCCGCGATCAAATATCTCCTGAAATGTGTTTTGCGGTGTCCTGTATGCTCAACTTACCCAGCGAAAAAAGAGGACTTAGATTACGGTTTCACTCAACTGGTAGCTGAACTGTTTGCCCTTGATCAAGGGTAAAAAGCACGGATCAAGATCAATTTTTAGGAGCTATAATAACAGGGAAAATATGGGAATTTGCTACCCTATACCAAATGACTAAAACCATTCAGCAAGGATTAAATTCTTATCGAGTTCCTGAAGATATCGAAACTCTATTACGAATTTTAGTTTCCACTCTCATTTCCTAAATTAAAATCATCAAATCATGTCAACTTTAGAACCGAATCCATCTTATACCTTTAGTCAAATCTTCAATCTGAATATTGCCCCCGAAGATTTAGCAGAAGAATTTGGTTATTCCCTAGAGCGATCTGAGCTAAATCTGCCTCAATATCAAGGGGAGCTAGATCGCTTGCAACAGCGTAGGGAATCCATCAAAGAAGTGTTACCCTACGTCAGCTTAACAACGGAAGCTTCTCGTCGAGACGTTTTGATTTCCCAAGTTGTTTTAGACTTAATTCATTATACTAAAGCTTCTCTACGCATTGAATATCCACTCAAAGTTGACCAACTACAAGGCATTCTAGATTATTTGTTTAGAACTGAAAGCCAGTTATTAGTCATCGAAGCCAAAAAAGAAGATTTAACCTATGGATTCACGCAACTGGTGGCGGAGATGATTGCTCTTGATCGCTGGGAAAAGACCCCCGACCAACCCATCTTGATCGGTGCGGTTACCACTGGCTTTATCTGGAAGTTTGGGCACTTAGATCGAGAGCAAAAACACTTCCAGGAAGGGTTAGACAGTTATCGCGTTTTGGAAGATCTCGAACCCCTCTTGCGCATCCTTATTCGGACTCTGATACCCTAATTTACCATGGCTTACAGTAACTTCACGACTCTGGAAAGCGTGCAAACCCATCTCGATCTGCAACTCGAAGAACATCGAAACTTGTTTACCGATATCCCAGAAATTACCCCTTCTGACTATCTCCAGCAAACCCTAGACGAATACTTACCCCTAGCAACAGCTATTAACACCGAAAAAGCGCGATCGGAATTCTTAATTGCGCCCATTCTCGCCGAAGTTCGTCGCCAAATTAATTCTCAAATTAGTCTATTTTCAGGGACGGAATTCGATGTGGATAAAGACCGAGGACTTTCCGGTTACTGCGACTATATCCTCAGTGCTTCCCCCGAACAATATTTTATCCGTGCCCCCATCATTACCATTGTCGAAGCTAAAAATGAAAACATTAAAGGTGGACTTGCCCAATGCATTGCTACTATGGTTGCCGCTCAACTGTTTAACCAACAACATAATCAACCTTTACCCGCTATTTATGGCGCTGTTTCTACAGGAACTGTTTGGAAATTTATCATGCTTAAAAATAACCTGGCTTCCATTGATCGCCTAGAATACTACATCAACCAGATCGACAAAATCCTCGGCATCCTCCTCCATCCCATCCAAACCTACCTAGCCACACAAAAACTCTAAATTGTTAATTGTTAATTGAACTCATGCCCTATAGCCTCGTTCTCAACCTCACACCCCTCTCCCCCATCCCTCTCGGATACTTGAGCGGACGGCATTTGCACGCGCTTTTCCTCAACCTGGTTAGCTCTGTGGATCGCACTCTCGGCGATCGCCTGCACGACTCCCAAGCAGATAAATCTTTTACCCTCTCCCCCCTGCAAACCCGTCGCCACTTCAAAGCCCTACAGTGCGAACATCAGCAAGCTATCCCGGCTGAAACCGCCTGCTGGTGGCGGATCTCCCTGCTCGATGATGCGCTCTTTGGAGAACTCACCGAACTGTGGCTCCATCTCAACCCGGATAAACCTTGGCATTTAGGCCCTGCGGATCTGATCATTACTAGTATCCTCGCCACTCCCCAGTCTACCCATCCTTGGGCGAACTCCTGTTCCTACAGCCAACTCTACGACGAAGCCTCAGAGAGCGATAATAGCTTTCGCTTCTGTATTGCCACACCCATGGCTTTCCGCCAAGGCAAATATGATACGGCACTGCCCAGTGGCGATCGCCTCTTTGCCAGTTTGCGCCAACGGTGGAACAAGTATAGCGGTATTGAGATGCCCGAACTGGCTCTAGATACCCTATTTCCCAGTTTTTTCGATATCCAAACGGCGATCGTTGCCGATCAACGCAGTAAATTTATTGGCTCCATTGGCGAAATCACCTTCCGACTTCTCGGCGATGCCACCCCTACCCATATTAAACATCTGAACGCTCTTGCAAACTATGCCCTCTATTGCGGAATTGGGCGCAAAACCCCCATGGGAATGGGAATGGCAAGACGGATCAATTAACAATTAACAATTAACAATTGATTCTACTCTCCCCATCCCCTATTCCCTATTCCCTATTACCCATTCCATGAACACTCAAGTTCCCATTTCTTCGCTCAATCAATATGCCTATTGTCCCCATCGCTGTTGGCGGATGTTTTGTGCTGGAGAATTTGAAGATAATGCCTACACGATTGAAGGGACAATCCTTCATGATCGCGTCCATACCCTCAGCCAAGAGATGCGCGATGATACCTGGCAAGTTCGATCCATTTGGCTCAAATCTGAACAGTATAACTTGATTGGTAAATCCGATTTAATTGAAGCCCAAAATGGCCAACTCTATCCTGTCGAATACAAGCGAGGCAAAGTTGGCGATCATGAAAATGATGCTTTGCAAGTGTGCGCTCAAGCCCTGTGTCTGGAAGAAATGACCGGCACTGCGGTGACTGAAGGCTTTGTCTATTACGCCCAATCTCACCAACGGCATCCTGTGAAGATCGATCAGAGCTTGCGGCAAGAGGCGATCGCGGCGATCGCCGCCATTCAAAAACTCTTTTCAGGAGACCTCGTACCCCAACCTGAATATAGCCCCAGATGCCGTGGATGTAGCCTCTACACCGCCTGTTTGCCCCAAGCCACCAAAAAACTCAAAACCTATCAAGAAGCCAGTTGATTTCAGTAATGAGTAATGGGTAAGAGGGAACAGAAAATCCCCCATCTCCCTCATCCCCCAACCCCTTCTCCCGCAGGAGAAGGAGAGAATAAGTCCCTCTCCCGTGGGAGAGGAATTTAGGGAGAGGGCATCCCCATATCAATATCAAACAACCCCTAATAAAACGGAGAAACCACCATGGGAACCCTTTATATCACCCAAGAAAACGCCTTCATCGGTAAAGTCGATGAACGCATTCATGTGAAACTGGACAAACAAAAAATTGCCGATATTCCTCTAATTAAAGTCGATGGAGTCGTCGCCTTTGGAGCCGTCAACTTTTCCCCCGCTCTGGTGCAAGAACTACTTGACCGCCGCATTGCCTTTACCTTCCTCACCCCCACTGGAAAATATCGGGGCTGTTTAGAACCAGAACTGAGAAAAAACATCTTTCTGCGCCAACATCAATGGGCGGCTGATGGCAATACGCCCCAAGCCATTCATCTGGTGCAAGCCTTTGTGCGGGGGAAACTGAAAAACTACCGCACCAGCTTACAGCGCAGAGGACGACGAGCCAACATCGATCTGAGCCAAGAGATTGAACAGTTGAAAAGTCTTATAGAGGCGATCACCACCACCGAGGCCATCAACTCCCTACGCGGACTCGAAGGAGCCGGAAGCGCCACCTACTTCCGCAGCTTCCAACAACTCATCCAAAACCCCAACTTCACCTTCACCACCCGCAACCGCCGCCCCCCACCGACCCCGTAAACTCCTTACTCAGCCTCGGTTACGCCCTCCTGCGCCACGACATCCAAAGCGCCGTAAATATTGTCGGTTTCGACCCCTATCTCGGCTATCTCCATGTCAAACACTATGGCCGTCCTGCCCTTGCGCTCGACCTAATGGAAGAATTTCGCCCCTTAGTCGTCGATAGCATGGTTCTCGAAACCCTCAACCGTCAAGTCCTCAGTCCCAGCGACTTCACTCAACAACCCATCAGTAACGAAACCTCCCTCACCCCCGAAGCCCTGAAAACCTTTCTGCGCTGTTATCAAGAGAAAAAACAATCCTCCTTCAAACACCCAGTCATGAAAACCCAATGCACCTACCAAGAAGCCTTTGAAATTCAAGCCCGTCTCCTGGGCAAATACCTGATGGGCGAAACCGAACAATATCCTCCCCTAGTGCTGCAATAACTTCACCCATGTTCATCGTCATCAGCTACGACATCCCAGAAGACAAGCGCCGCACCCGCATCCACAAGATTCTCAAATCCTACGGCCAATGGATGCAGTATTCAGTTTTCGAGTGCGACCTCAACCCCACTCAATACGCCAAACTGCGCCAACGACTGAGCAAAGTCATTAAACCCGACACGGACAGCATTCGCTTCTACTTCCTCTGCGCCTGCTGCCAAGGTAAAGTAGAGCGTATCGGTGGCGAAATGCCCCGCGACGAGTCCATCTTTTTCGCCTAAATCCGACGCTAGGGGGGTGTGGAAATCGCCCTTGACTCTAAAATCGCTGTATCGCTTACTCAGTTTGCCTTACAGCACAGCGATTTTAATTTTAAAGGTAGCGTCGGACTATACAGGGCAAGAGTTTCAGCGATTTGGACTTGCTTTTTAGTCTCCGGTAAGCTATGATTAGGGGTGTGCGTCAGAAATGTACCTTGAAAACTAAATATGGTAAGGGTCTCAGGAGCCAGCAGTTGAAATCAACATAAATCCCTATTAGGGATTGAAACATATAGACCGTTGACCCGCTTTTATAGCCTAATGTTGAAATCAACATAAATCCCTATTAGGGATTGAAACTAACTGCTTTAGATGACTTAGCAGTGCCCTTATCTGAGTTGAAATCAACATAAATCCCTATTAGGGATTGAAACACACTTAGATTAACTTCAATTAGAGGGGAGCAATTGTTAAACCAACCTAAATCCCTATTAGGGATTGAAACACGGGAGAAGATTGCCCCGTGACGGCGGTCTTTTTGTTGAAACCAACCTATATGTCGGTGAGCGCAGTCGAGAGGTTGGCCAAGGATTATGGCATGCGTTGCCAGCGGTGTATCGGCAGTGTGCGGTTGCTTACACCGATTTTTGGGCGGCTTACGACGAGATCTTTCCGAGCAAGCGACATCAAAGTGTGGGTAAAGACAGTGGCAAGACCAGCTATATTGAGCGGTTTAACTGCACGTTGCCCCAATGAGTGTCGCGTTTAGTCCGGAAAACGTTATCGTTTTCCAAGAAGTTGGAGAATCATAATTGGGGCAATTTGGTACTTCGTTCACCACTACAATGCATCCTTACCTGTTTAGCACTACCGTTCTATCGTAAGAATGGCTATGATGAGGAAGCACGGATACACGAGTTCTATGCAGAAGGAGCAGATCAGATGGTTTTGCGTAAAGCCCTGTCTGCCATAGTGCCGCGATCGCAGCTATAACCTACTGAGTAGGTGAAATCAGGAAAAGAGGATCGGGTTTGCTGGAAGTGAGCCAACGATGAGCATTGAGCGGGGCGCGACTTCGGAAGAGTCTCACTGGGCTCCGTGCGTTCAGAAGCGTCAATTATCTAATTCCTCAAAGGTCAATTCAGGAAGATTAGGGGGAAGAATCAGACGGCGAAGACTAATTTTATGACTTTCTTGCTGGGTAGCAACGGCTACAGCGATCGCCTCAAACTGAATTTCCATCACCCCATGAGGAACCGTCAGAGGCAAGAGTGCGCACCGTCCCTCCACGCCATCCCAACTCAAATCCACGATCCAACGCGGTGGTTCCAAAAGAGTACGAGTTTGAGCATCCACTAACCAATATTTAACATGAATATGGGGCGATCGCGTCGCCACAGAAACCCGGAGCATCACCACCTCTTCCGCAATCCAATCCCGTTCTGGACTATCAATCTTCGGGATAGGCACAGATACAGGAAATCCCTCAAACTGATCATCCGGCAGCGCTTTCACATCGCCAGCCGTCCGAAACGCCTGAGAAGATTGGTAGCGCGGGTCATTCCGATCGGATGTAGTTGGAAACACTACTTCCTCGGAGTTCTCCTGAGCAGCCGGTAAGAGCAGAGGCACCTCTGAGCCAGACGTGAGCATCAGTGGCATCTCCTCCACGAACTCAGCGTCAATCACCTCTTCTGGGGTAGAATCGCTCTGGGGATTTTCTTCTACCCAGTGCTCTGCCTCTCTGGCAAGTTCATTCAGCCGCTCCACAAACTTCTCTTGCCAAGGTCGAGAAGGAAAGCGATCGCGAAGCAACTGGGCAGAAGTATCATCTACCGCCGAGATCTCTGATTGTTCTGGCGGCTCAGGTTCTCCCACCTGTAACACAGCACCAGGAGGATTGAGGTTCAAGGGGGGTAGGGTGAGAGACAGTTTCCGTGGATTTGGTTTTTGCCTTTCCCCTAGAGGGGTTTGAGGAGGACTACACCCATTGAGGA
>CAZTRW010000055.1:0-20255 GCA_964616725.1 uncultured bacterium | reverse complement strand
GTCTATCTGTGGGAATGTTTCTCGCAGTTACCAGTCGCCGACTGAACTTAGAACCTAAGCAATGGCTGATTGTGGGCATCCTTTTTATGGTGTCAACCTTGCTGGCAGTTTGGCTATCCCTGCCAACTGAGGTGGAGGCAGAATCCCCAGCACCAACTGCCCCCAGTACCACCGCAGTGACGAAACCAAAACCCCCAGCCGAGACACCCTCAAAAACTGCGACAGTGAAGCCTCCTCCCCAATTCGTGCAGGATTTGGAAGAAAAACTCGCTCCCCTGGAAAAGCCAGTTACCCTGCTTTATACCATCCTAGATGTATTACTCTTGGTGGCAGCAAGCACTTTACTCCTAGCCTTTTGGGGCGGCAGAACAGCCCAATCTTGGCGGATGATTGCCGCTGCTGCCTTTTCTCTCTACATTGCTGATATGTGGTTTAAGTATGCTTCTCGCTCGCCCGATTATCAAAGCGGCGGACTGTTGGAGATTTTTTGGATCTTTAGCCCGATTCTATTTGGGATTGGTGCGGCTTTAGAATACGATCTCTCCACTCGTTCCACTCGTCGTAGTCGCCGCCGTGGAGGTTAGAAAAGGTGAAATTAAGTTTCCTTTGATGTCCTTAATTCGGTATTCTGAAAGAGGAGTCCTTTGATTGTCAATGGGCTTCCTGTTCTTTCTTGCCGGCGGTGAAGTGGTCTTATGTCTCCAAGAAAACTAACTGAGTCAGAAAAAGTAGATATTCTCAAAACCTATCGTGAGACCCCAGAGACGACTTCAACCCTGGCTAGTCGCTACAGCGTCAGTAATTCCACGATTAGTCGATTGCTGAAAGCTCGTTTGCCTGCGAGCGAATATGAGACTTTAGTACAGCAGAAACGAGCAGCGGCAGGTAAGGGGAAAATGCCGCTGGAGTCTAGTTTGGAGAGAGATGGGGAAGAAGGAGAAGGATGGGAGGAGACAGAGGGGCGATCGCCCAGCGACGGAGCAGGAGGATCCCCTTTACCTACGATCGCTCCTCCTATCCTAACTAACCTGGCAGCAGAGGCACCTCACCTGCCCACTCCCCCTAAACTCCCTCAAGTGCGTTCCCGTCAAGAAAAACTGCCTGCACCAGTTCTTAATCCTCTCATCCCTGGTTTGGATTTGCCGGGAACTGATTCGGAATTTGACGATTCAGATGGGGAGGAAGAAGAGTATTTTGCTCAAGCTAGTACCTTGAGAGAATTGCTCGGAGAAGATTTAGAGGAAGAGGATGAGGACGATCTCGATGATGAAGAGGATCTAGAAGAGGGATTCTATGAGATGGCTAGGTTGTCTCTGGGCGGAGGCATCCCTACTCAAATTGAGGTTTTACCGCTCTCTAAAGCGGAGTTACCCAGAATTTGCTATTTGGTGATTGATCGCGGAGCTGAGTTGATTACACGCCCGCTCAAAGAGTTTGGAGAGTTGGGACAGATTCCGGCGGCAGAGGTGGGGGAACGAACCTTACCGGTTTTTGATAACCATCGGGTGGCACGACGGTTTTCTCGTCGCAGTCAGCGGGTAATTAAGGTTCCAGATAGTCGGATGTTGCCTAAGACTAGTCCCTATCTTTATGCGAAGGGGATTACGCGGTTGTTGTTTGATGGCCAAGTCTATTCTCTCGATGATCATTAATTAAGGCTCTTCTCCCTCACTGGGACTTGGGGTGACAAGAAGACCTGCCCATAGCCCTAAGCAGACAGTGAAGGCTAAAATTAGACCGAGTGGTAGGGGAACAGATTGGAAAAAGAGGAATTTTAGGGCCACTAGGGTGGCATTCTGAATGGAGAGGATGGCGATCGCCCCAATCCAAACCGTCAAAATCACCATGAAACTAAGATAGGAAAGGATCATCTCGGTTAATCAACGTATCGTTTTTTGAGATTTTGTCAACAAAATACCATAAACTAGTCAGGACAAGCTATGATCAAAGTTGAACGCTAGTATCCTCAATGTGGTGGGCCAAGTAAAGTTATGGGTGAAGCCAAACGCCGAAAAGCTGCTCTAGGAGACCAGTACGGTCAAGAAAAAAATATCTTACCTTGGGTCCCAATCACTAAGTCCCAAGGGGATCGATTTGTACAATGGACAACCACTGGTGCTTGGATTGGCATTGGTGTGATGATGGCAGTGTGGGTCACGGTGCGATTTATTGGCCCTGGATTTGGTTGGTGGCAAGTGAACTAAACCCCTCAGACCAACCTTTGCGGGAGAATTGTACTTTTGCCTACCGTTTGTTGAGAAACCACCCTTTAACGTGGTGGCAGGTGCAGTCGTCGTGTCGCGAAAGAATAAATGATGATCAATGCTTAAGAAATTATAAAACGAGCTAGAATGATGTGGTGAGTGGAGGAAAGTCAAGGTGTTTATCCGATTAGCACACCAGCACAGACAATTTGTACAGGATCTGGTTATGAGTCTTCAAGCGTTGGCGATTGTCTTGGAGCGACAAGGGTATCTGGCTTCTTGCTATACCTGTGGGGATCAAATGAATAGCGCTTCCTTTATGGTGAGCCTGGGTGATAACCATTTAATTCGGTTTCTGGTTTCTGATTATGGGATTACTTGGACAGAAATGCGAGATGATCGAGAACTGATGAAGCTGGAAGGTGCAGAGGCGATCGCCCAGTTGCAAGAGTTAGCCAATTTGGTAAAACGGGACAAACTCCCCGCCCAACCGGTTCTAACTTGCCCCATCAATGGTTCTCCTCTCCCCGTGACCGATTATGCTCTCCCTCCAGTAGGGCTAAAAGCGCGGTCTCGTTAAGCACGGTAATGCCTAACTCCTGGGCCCGTGGGAGTTTTGAGCCAGGGCGATCGCCAACAACGATATAATCAGTATTACGACTGACACTATGGCTCACCTGACCCCCTGCGGCTTCAATTCGGGTTTGAGCTTCAGCGCGGCTCAAACTGGGTAAAGTTCCTGTCAGGACAAAGATTTTACCAGTGAGGGGGGTGGGAGTGGAGACCCTCTCTGGAGTAGCCAGAGACAACCCTAACTCTTGCAAACGCTCAATTAAGCGCTGATGATTGGGGTTTTGGAACCATTGGGCGATCGCCGCACTCACGGATGGGCCAATGCCATAGACTGCTTCTAAGTCCTGAACCGTAGCCCGCGCTAACCGATCAACTGAAGGAAACGCCTCAGAGAGAAGTTTCGCATTGACCCATCCCACTTGGCGAATGCCTAGGCTGTAAAGAATGCGAGACCAAGGTCGAGTTTTAGAGGCGGCGATCGCCTCAATGAGCTTCTGTGCTGAGCGCTTGCCCATCCCCTCCAATCCCATCAGCGCCTCTGGGGTAAGCTCATAGAGATCAGCCAAGGATCGGACTAACTGGCGCTCCACCATCTGCTGCACCAATTTTTCTCCCAATCCCTCAATATCCAACGCTTCTCGACTGGCAGCATGAATTAACCCCCCCCGGATAATGGCTGGGCAAGCGCTGTTGACACATCGAGGTACCGCTTCGGTGGCTGACTGCACCACACTGCCAGCACATTCTGGGCAAGAATTGGGTATTTGATAGCGTCTGGCGTGAAAAGGACGCAGTTCAGGTAAGACGCGCACCACTTCGGGAATAATCTCTCCGGCTTTACGCACCACCACCGTATCCCCAATGCAAAGATTTAATTCAGCAATGCGCTCCGGGTTATGGAGTGTGGCTCGTTTCACCAGGGTTCCTCCCAGGGAAATGGGTTCTAGCTCGGCTACTGGGGTAAGCGCTCCGGTGCGTCCGACTTGAATCGTGATTCCGGTTACTACTGTGGGTAACTCTGCGGCTGGATATTTGAGGGCGATCGCCCACCGGGGGAACTTTTGAGTAAATCCCAGTTGTTCTTGTTGGCTCAGATCGTTGAGTTTGACGACTACGCCATCAGTCATATAGGGGAGCCGGTGGCGCTCCTGCTCCCATCGCTGATAATAGGCTTCTACAGCCTCCACGCCTGGACATAGACCCCGGTGAGGATTGACCTTAAAGCCCCAGTTTTCTAGCCATTGCAGGCACTCCCACTGGGTTTTGGGCTGATTTGAGGTTTTGGGTAAATGGAGGGTATAAGCAAAGAAATCTAAGCGTCTAGCGGCGACGATGCGGGAGTCGAGTTGGCGTAAAGTGCCAGCGGCGGCGTTGCGCGGGTTAGCGAAGGGAGGTTCACCGGTTTGCGATCGCTCTTGATTGAGGAGGGCAAAGATGTCTAAACTCATAAAAGCTTCACCGCGTACTTCTAGGCGATCGGGAATGGCTGCTCCGGTTAAGCGCAAGGGAATTGAGCGAATAGTTTTCACATTGGCTGTAATCTCTTCTCCGATGATGCCATTGCCGCGAGTGGCACCACGGATGAGTAATCCTTGTGCATAGGTTAAGGCTAAAGCAGAACCATCGATTTTTAATTCACAAACATAGTCTAGGGGAGGTGGATCGCTTGCCTCGGCTGGGGATGAGTAGTGACGCAGCCAGCGACTTTGCCAAGCGCGAAATTCTTCTAGGTTAAAGGCATTTTCCAGACTATAGAGGGGAACGTGATGGGTAACGGAGACAAAGGCAGTGGCGGGGCGATCGCCAACCCGTTGGGTGGGGCTGTCGGGTACAATTAATTCTGGATACTGGGTTTCTAGGGTTTGGAGTTGGCGGTATAGCTGGTCGTATACACTATCTGCCAGGATGGGGTGATCGAGAACATAATAGGCATAACTGGCTTTTTGTAACTGTTCTCGCAGTTGTGTGACCTGTTGTTGAATTTCCAGAGGAATCACCACGATTGTGCCTCATCACTGCCAAATCTTGTCTGATCTTAACGTGCGATCGCCCTTCATGATACAACAAATTGGGGTAATCCTCCCCACCGTCTTTTGATTGCCATCCCTTGCCAATCCTCAAGGACTATACCATGCTCGCATTTTTCCAGGATTGAGAAGTCCCTCAGGATCGACTTGACGCTTGAAGTTGAGTTGCGCGTAGTTAATCGTTTTTCTGCCCCCATCTTCTAGGATGTAGGTATGGGGATTGGCAATACTAACTCCTTGCTGTTCGTGGTATTCGATCATTTGATTGAGTCGTTTTTCTGTGCTAAATTGCACCAGTTGTAACCCACAAGGAAGGATGCGGCCTTGAGAGCGCACCATTTCGAGATGCATCATCACTTCTTCGCCAAAATAATTGTACAGGTGGGCAACCGATTCTAGGGGGCGATCGCCAGAAAACATACTTTGCAGATAGGTTAAGTTAGAGTCTATGGCACGAGCATGTAAGGTTGTATGATTCCAGGTAAATTCTGCTAAATTTAGCGCTTTTTTCTCCTGATTTATCTGCGGAGAGTAAGTGATTTTTCCACCAAATTCATTCACTAAATCGACTAAAGGTTCTAAACCATTTTCAGCGATAACGATCAGGGCTGCATGGTGATTTTTGGGCAAATAGAACTGAAGAGGAGCAAAATAAGTAGGGATTGGCCAAGCATGAATACTAATCAATTTGGCAATTAATCCATCAGATTCTCCTAACTTTTTGCCAAATCTCACCGCAGACATAAAATCGGCAAAGATTGCGATTACCTCTGCCCAAGGATAATGGGGAGCTAAAGGCATTTCTAGTTCTACGATAATCCCATTAGTTCCATAGGCATGATTGACTTTTTGGAGATCGTCGCCCCGTAATTCAATCAGTTGAGGTGGATCTTGTAAAGTGACCACTTTTGCTGCTAAAATATTACCGCGATCGCCTAACCATCCATACAAAACTGAGCCAATTCCCCCACTGCCTCCCGCCACAAATCCACCGATAGTTGCCGTGCGATAGGTAGAAGGTAATAAACGCAATTCCCAACCTATTTCCGTAGCAACTTTATTAATCTGAGCTAACCTGACTCCTGGCTCTACTTTAACCCAACCAGGTTTAATATCTAAAATAGTTTGCATTCTCGTTAAATCTAAAATCACCCCCCCTTCTAAAGGCACACATTGCCCATAATTCCCTGTGCCTGCACCACGAATTGTGAGGGGAATACGATACCGAACACAAAGAGCAGCAACTTGCAAAACTTCTGCTTGATTCTGGGGACGTACTACCACATCCCCGCGTTTATGGCATAATAGAGAATGTAGCACTGGGCTAAAGTTATGGTAGTCCTGAGATAACTTAGCAACTTGATGGGCTTGAGTAATTAATTCTATCCCATCTAAAGCAGATACAAATTTGTCCCAATGGGCATGAAGCTGGGCAGAAATCATTCGCAATCTAGGAAAGTTGAGAGCACTTCGTAATTATACCATAATCTTGGTCATTTGGCTTAGTAAAACTTAGGATTTACTCCTATGAATACGGTAAAAAAATGGATCGTTGTGGGAATGATAGAACTGATTCTCTGTTTTTGGCTATTGGCAAATTCTGCCAATTTAGTTAGTGCTCCCAGTAATTTTCAGGTTTGGTTAGGTGTGGTTGGTTATAGTTTAGGATTAGTCATTATTCCGGGACTGTCTCTACTGCATATCACCACAGAGATTACTCAGGCTCGCCGTCGGCAACAAGAGATGAAGGAAGCCTTTCCTGGGGAATCATGGTCTATTTTAGAATTATTGGATCGAAAATCAAAATATTAGGAGAGATGTCATGAAAAGAGATCGAGTTTTGTTCTCTGGAATTTTAGCCAGTTTTTTCGGGATTTTTCTAGGTGCTTGTGGTGTCTTACCTGGTACTACTGTGAAAAATATTCCTCCCGGTTATGTGGGCTTAAGAGTCAAGTTTTACGGAGATAATCGTGGGGTACAAAATGCCACGGTGAGTACGGGAAAAGTCTGGTACAATGGGTATGGTGAAGAAGTGGTTATTTTTCCGGATCATGTGCAATATTATATTCTCACAGCTTCTGCGGAGGAAGGATCTCCTAGAGATGAAAGTATTACCTTTGGTGTGGGAGGAACCAGTGTTAATGCTGATGTGTCGTTGTCCTATTCCTTTGATACGGAAAAAATCAAGGATTTTTATGGGAAATACCTCAAAGATCCAGAAGAGTTTAAAGGGACGTTAGTCCGCAGTGAAACTCGGAATTGTTTTAATCAATCGGCGACGAATTATAAACCAGAGGATATTCTAGGAAATCAGCAACTCAATTTGCTCCAAGCAGTGGAAGGTTGTTTAAATCAAAGGTTTAGTTCTGTAGGAGTTAGGTTTGAGTCTATTGGGTTTGTGAGTAAGCCAAGATTTGATCAGTCGATTGAGGATCAAATTACGGCGAGATTCCAAGCGGAACAACGGGCGATCGCCGCTAAAGCCCAATTAGAAGTGGCTGAAGCCGAAGCCAAACGCAAGGCAGTAGAAGCCAGAGGAGAGGCTGAAGTTGCCCGTATTCAAGCATCTAGTATTACCCCCATTACTTTACAGTTACGGCAAGTTGAACTCCAGGAAAAAATGATTGAAAAATGGAATGGAGTGTTGCCCATCTATCAAGGCAACACTCCTCCTTTTTCTTCCTTAAGTTTGGGTCAACCGGAGCAGGCAGTTAAGGGAAAATAGAGCGCAGCAGTTTTTTTGATTGTATCAGAGAATCGCTACAAGCAATTCTCGTCATCCTGACTGAGAGTCAAACCGCTTGGATGGTGAAACCGTAGGATTAATTTGGTTTCTGATGCTTATGATTCCCCAAGATAAAAATTGGCAAGCCTATCGTCGCCTCCAAGAGACTTTAAAGCTGAAATTGCGCCGTCAAATTTTAGTGGCTGTGTGTGATGACTCCAGCTTATGTCACGCTTTAGTGAGTCAGCTAGAGATGGAGTTTCGGTGTAATGGCACGTCTTTAGAGTCTGGGTTTCCAGCATGGGTGACGTTGGAGGTGGAAGTGCAAGATCCGAACTTGGTGCATCAAATTGATCATTGGTGCGATTCAATCCAGCTACAGAACCCGGAGTGGGTGTTGTCTCTGCCTCCAAGTGCTTCCCGTCATCCAAGGCGACGTAAGGATGATTGGGTGAAAGTTTCTCCTCTGGATTTATCTCCAGAGTTACCACGGGAGTCTTTGCCTGGGTTTCAGTTTTTTGGGGTGGAGCGTTTGACGCGACAACCGCCGACTCAACAGTGGGCTTTTCTGAAGAATTTAGATTATATTGCCCAACGCTATCTGGATTTAGCTTGGGAGTGGAGTTTGTTAATTTGGGTTCCGAGACCTTGGTTACTGGCAATTCAGCAGTCTGTGCCTAAGTTTTGGCATTGTCATACGGGATTATTTGAGTTTGTGGCTGAACCGATTCCGTCTGATTTTGTCAGGGTTCAGGGGTTATCTGATGGGTTGGAGAAGGGTGAGGGTACTGGTGAATTGGTTGAGAGCAGGGAGGAGCCGAAAGTGCCCTTGGAAAGGGTTCAGAAAGTGAATCCTCGGAAGTTGGAGACAGTTGCTGAGATTGAGGAGGCGATCGCCACTCAAAATCAGGTGTTAAATTCTTTAGAGTCTGATGATCTCAGTCGTTTGGATGCCCTCAATGATTTGGGTAATCTCTATTGGATGTTATCTCGGAAAGCGGGGAATCGAGAGGCAGCTTTAGTGGCGTTGCAGCAAGGGATTCAAACCTATGAGTTGGCTCTGGATCATCCTCAAGTGCAAAGTCAACCGCAAGGCTATGCTCGACTCTATAATAATCTGGGGATTGCCTATGGTGAGTTGGCTCGTTATCAGGTTCCGGTGGAGTCGATTAAACGGGCGATCGCTGCTTATCAGCAAGCTTTATCTTATCGTCAATCGAGTCTTGGTGCGGCTGAGATTCAGGAGGGACACCAGTATGCTTCTACTCAAAATAATTTAGGTACAGCCTATTGGAATTTAGCCCAACATGAACAGCCAGTTGATCATTTGAAACAGGCGATCACTGCTTATCAAGAGGCGCTGAAATACTATAATCCAGAACGAGATGCTCTTAGCTATGGGATGATTCAAAATAACTTGGGCACGGCGTATTGGCATTTATCTCAGCATGAACATTCCCAAGATTACCTCAAGTTATCCATTTGGTCTTATCAACTTGCCCTACAATATCGAACTTTGAGGGATAATCCGACTGGCTATGCAGCCACTCAAAATAATTTGGGAACTACCTATTGGCATTTGGCGAATCAATCCGATTTATCTCTTGAGCAAAAACGAGATAATTTGCAGCATTGTATTACAGCTTATCAACAGGCGATCGCCGCCATTCAACAGTTACCATCTCAAGAGTCTCTAGCCCTCAGTTTCGATCGACTTACTACTCATAATAATTTAGGTCTTGCCTTCTATCAATTGGCGATGGTGATGCGACAAGCTTCCTCTCCTACTGCTAGTGTAATTGAGACTTTAGAGTTATCCCTCAAGCATCATATTCAGGCTTGGCAAGGGTGGCAAAATCAACCTGAAATGGCGGCGATCGCGCTCAATTACTTGCTGCAAACCCTTCGCGCTCTCTATCATGAAGGAGGGGGAGAAGTCCAAAACCACGCTCTCACCCAGGTTCCGCGAAACCTGTTACCGGAAATTTTGCGTCGGTTATAATACTTTACCATAAAGTTAGCTAGAAGCACTGGTGTAATAGCGCAAGGCAAATTTCCAAAATATTTGTGATAAAGCTAATAATCCTATTGCTAATCCTAGGGAGCCAAGTAACCAATAGAGTTGGATGTTTCCCAACATTACTTGCGCTGGCACAGTGGTAAGAAAGGCCACTGGAATGACAAAAGTAAAGAAGACTCGATAGGCAACTGGATAGGCAATAATGGGATATCTTCCTGCTTCTAAAAAGCCTCGGAGCACTTCAGTAATATTGTAGGTTTTTACGAACCAGATACTGGTTGTTCCTAACATATACCAAAGACTGTAAAGGATGAGAATACCGAAAATAAGGGGAAATAAACCTAACCAAGATTTGGCGATCGCTAAATCCAGACGATGACTTCCATAGGCAATTAATCCGATCCCAAATCCCAGATCGGGTAGTCCCCAAGGAGAAATGGTGCGGGTTGACAGCCAAAATTGAGCGCTGACGGGTTTTAACAGCACAAAATCTAAGGTTCCTTGTTCTACTTGTTCGACAATGCGGTTAAGATTAGGCGCGAGGAAAGTATTAGAAATCCCTTGCATGAAAGTAAACATTCCCATCACTACCAAGGCTTGATCCCAAGACCACCCCTCAAAGGCGTATCCTGTGCGGTAAAATAGGAATAGGCCAAACAAACTACCGACGAGATTGCCCAGACTGGTGAGAGCGGCGATCGCAAAATTGAGGCGATACTCTAATTCCGCTGCGATCGAAGTCGTCCAAAATAACCTCAAAAGATGTAAATATCGTCCCATCATCATTCTACCCATTGCTAAAAAAGGCTGTGGGTACAGCCTTAATCATAGCTTTATTCAGAGTGGGTGGGGGGATGTAATCGGCGTTGAGTAGAGCCAATCAGTCCTCGGTTAATGGGGAAACCAGGAACAGGAATCACTTGGTATTTGCGCTCGGCTTCCAGTTTTTGGAGTTGGGTATAGTCTACCCAATGGATACAATCTACAGGACAGGTGTCGATCGCCTCTTGGATCAAAGCCTCAGAATCACCATCTTGCCTGATCACCCGCGATCGCCCATAATCCTCCTCAATATAGAAAGTATTGCGAGCCACATGGGCGCAATGTTTACACCCAATACAAGTCACCTCATCCACATAAACCCCTTTCTGCCGGAGGATTCCCCCCAATTCCGGCTCAAATCCGCTGCGCTCCGGTTCCTCCCGCAGCGCACCACCTAACTCCGGCTCAAAACCCGTGCGTTTTCCACCCGGATCATCACCAGCAAAGGGATAAACCTCATCCATTACGCACTCCAGCGTTGCAGCACTAAACGAATAGAACCATCTTGATTCTTCTGCTGCTCTGCAATCCCAAACCCCTGCTTGGCGCTCTCCTGAACCACCGTATGATAAGCGTAGCGCTGAGTAATTTGGTTCAGAAAACCCTGTACCGACAAATTTTGTTGCCAGAACTGCATATCCGAGACCAACTCATAAGAGTGACCATTCCAGTGAAAACCGATATCATAACCATTCTCTTGCTCAATCACTACTTCGGCATGATGAGTTTGACCTTGATATCCCCGTACCGGAGCAGGTCCAGATTTCCACTCAATCTCCAATTCCGTTAACGCAGTTTTCAGAGCCTCTAAATTGCGAATTTGAGTTTTAATTTGACTAAAGTGTGACATGGCAGGTTCTTAGGGTAAAAATACAAAAAGGGCGAAAGAACAGAGTTACCATTGACTGAACAGGTTTTGAGTCGTAGTCACCTCTTGTTCCGGTTGAGCTAAGGCAAAATACTCAGCCGTTGGCTCTACTTTCAGCACATGACCGAGTTGAGCTTCGATCGCCGCCGTCACTTCTGCACAAGAAGAGCCAACAATGCCAGTAACTTTCTCCATTACCCGACCATCCGGGTAAATCACAAACTCTAGGGTTTCCATTTGAGTTTATCCCTGGAAAATAACACTTGTCTTGTCCTCAAGGAGCATTTCCCCAGGACATTGACAAGATCGATTCGGGGAATCGTAACAAAAATTATGACACACCAAGAGTGTGCCCTCAATTATTTGTCAGTGTGGCGCAACTTTACCCAGCCGTCAAGAAAGATTCTCATCAACACCCAGGGAGCGACATAAATTGTTACGATTTGTCACCCTTGTTTATCTATCGCCGGAGAAACTAGAAAGAACCGAATGACTGATAATAAGAGATCAGTTTTGTTATCCATAAGAAATCAGTACAACTATGATTGACCATCAAACGTCTGGAGTAATTCAGGTTGGAGTCTTAGGATTTGGAGGCTTGGGACAAGCGGCGGCTAAAGTCCTGGCTCCAAAACGGGAAATGCTCTGGACTGCCGTGGCTGACCATCAGGGGTATGCTTACCATCGGGAAGGATTAGACGTAGATGGGTGTATCCAAGTCAGTCGGGAGCGCCATTCTGTCGGGTATCTAGATCCTGGGGGTACTTTAAGTAACCAGAGTATTACCGATTTGATGCACCAGGCTCCTGACGTGGAGGGATATTTCTTGGCGCTGCCTAACTTACCCAATACATTTATGGCTGAGGTGGCACGTCAGTTTATTGCCGGCGGTTGGCGTGGGGTATTGGTGGATGCCCTGAAACGGACTTCGGCGATGGAGCAACTAGGAGAGTTACGAGAAAGTCTGGCAGCGGCAGGGATTACTTATCTGACAGGGTGTGGCGCAACGCCTGGGTTGTTGACGGCGGCGGCGGCTCTGGCGGCTCAAAGTTATGCGGAAATCCATCGGGTGAAGATTACCTTTGGTGTGGGAATTGGGAATTGGGAGGCTTACCGGGGGACGATTCGGGAGGATATTGCCCATATGCCGGGGTATGATGTGGAAAGGGCGCGGGCGATGAGTGATGGGGAGGTGGCAGCGCTGCTTGAGGAGACTCAGGGAATTTTAGCCCTGGAGAATATGGAGCACGCGGATGATGTTATGCTGGAGTGGGCGGGGATTTGCGATCGCTCCTGTGTTTCCGTTGGCGGTGTTGTCGATACCCGTAACCCCAAAAAGCCTTTGAGCACTAATGTTCAAGTGACTGGACGCACCTTTGAAGGCAGAATTTCTACTCATACCTTCACCCTAGGGGATGAAACTAGCATGGCAGCTAATGTTTGTGGTCCTGCTTTTGGTTATCTCAAAGCGGGGATTAACTTACATCGCCGAGGCATCTACGGATTGTTCACTGCTGCTGAAATTATGCCTCAGTTTGTGCGTTAATAGAAAAATAGAAACCTCAGATCTCGCCATTGTTGAGAGGCAACTCACTCCTAAACAATGGCAGAAATTTCTTTAATGGGATGGATACGTCCTTTGCAAACGGCACGCAGAAGGCGATCAATGGCGGCGCGATCTTCTTCTACCAAAGACTCTTCTAAAACGGCGGCTAATAATCCATAACAGTCTGCTTGCGTCAGGGTATGGGTAGTGCTGGCGTGGGCAAAGAGCTCGGGAATGGCAAAGGGGAGAAGACGAAGTTGAATCATGGCAAGATAGCTAGAACTCTATAGTTTTAGTATCACGAAAAATCTCTGTGAGTAGGGTGACTGGTATCGGTGAGTGTTGTGATTTGAGCAGCAGGAAAGTAGTGATTTAAATCAAATCTAGCTTAGGTAATCATTTTCAGGTTGATGGCGGCTTCGTTAAGTTTTTGAGTGCCAATGCGGGTTTGAGAGATACTGGTGGCGGTTTCTCTGGCACCTTGGTTGATGGAGTTCATGGCTTCGACGACTTGTTGAATGGCGATCGCCTGTTGTTTAATGTTGAGAGAAATTTGTTGGTTGTTCAACACCACATCATTAATTGCCTCAGCGACTCCAGTAAAGGCTTGGGCAGTTTTTTGGGCTGTATCTACTCCAAAAACTACGGTTTTGGTGCCTTCTTCGGTTACCATTACAGTGGAGTTAATTGATCCTTGAATATCCATCACTAAGACATTGATTTTGTCAGCAGATTTGCGGCTTTGATCGGCGAGTTTCCGAATCTCACTGGCAACAACGGCAAAGCCTTTACCATGTTCGCCAGCGCGCACTGCTTCTACGGCGGCATTGAGAGCTAACATATTGGTTTGATTGGCTAAATCACTCACTAAGGCGGAAATATTACCGATTTGTCCGGTTTGTTCACTGAGGAGGACAATTTGTTGGGCGATCGCACTGACTTTTTCACGCAAATCTTCCATACCTTTGAGAGTATTATCTACAGCTTTTCTCCCCCCTTGAGTTAACTCTAACGCTTGTTGTGCCGCTGATACTGAAGCCATCGCCTGTTCAGCCACTTGCCGAGAAGAAGCCCCTAATTCATCCATAGTGGTTGTCGTTTCATTTACCGAAGAAGCTTGTTGAGTAGCCGTGCGCTCCTGCTGTTCAACTGTAGCCGCAATCTCGGCTAAAGATGATGCAATTTCCTCTGTTGATTGGTTAATAATTTTAGCCAATCCTCCGGAAATAAATAACGCCAATCCTACCTTTAATATCACCAGAAATAGAGTCCCCACAGAAACAATCAAAATCAAAGCATTGAGGGAATTTTGTGCTTGATCGGCTTGATCTTTCAAAACTTGTTCTTCAATGGCAGAAAATTGAACTTGTAATTCATCAAATCTTCGGACAAATCCCGTCCCTTGACCGGTTTTAAAAGAGGCAACCGCTTCATTGAGCTTTCCTTGCCCAATTAAATTATGAAGATTATCGGCAAACTCAGCATACTCCTCTTTTAACTGAATCATCTCTCTCAACCTAATTTCTTGCTGTGAATCAGTCACCAGTTGTAATAATTCATCATTAAGCTGAGCAAATTGAGCATCATAGGTTTGAAATTCTTCTAAAAATTCTCGATTCCCTGCTACTAAATACCCACGACTATTACGAACCATTCCCTGAGCGCTAGAATTCAGTTTTCCCACTCTGATAATGATTGCCTGTACTCGCTCCACTTCCTGAAAGGCATTAAATACTTCCTGAGCCGTGATATGAATCAAACCAGAAATTAAGGCAGTAAACGAGAGAGGAATTGCATATCCTAACAACAAACGACCTCTAATTTTTAAGTTGGAAAACATTAATATTGCTCCTTTTTACTGTTTATACAGCTTGATTGACTTTAATTTCTGGTTGGTTTAAGATCTTTTTCAAGTCTAAAAGTCCCATCATTTTTTCCCGATAATTCGCCGTTCCTCGCAAATATGCTTCATCGACTAGATGGGTAGCAGTAGGAATCGGTTTAATTTGAGATTTGGATAGGTAAATCACATCGAAGACTTCATCAACTACTACCCCAGCTACCCAGTCATCTGTTGCTACTACAACAGCCCGTAAAGGGACTGCATTGCCATGGAGATTCAATAGGTAACTGATGTCTATCATTGTGACAATTTCTCCTCTAAGATTCATATTACCCACAATATGTTGTGGACAGCAAGGAACAGGAGTGATGCGCTCAATAGGGGTAAATTCTCTGACTAATTCTAAATCGATCCCAAAGTATTCTCCGCTTAAGCTAATTACGGCGACGGGTTTTGCTTCTTTGAGATCTTCATGGGTGAGAATTTCGCGGAGATTATTAGCTCTCAATCGAAAAATTGCTCGATCTTCAGGGCTGGCTTCTGGGCAAAAGAAGGGGCGATGATTAGGAATTACTGGCTCTTGATCGAGGGGGTTTTCTCTGAGTACAGGATCGTTTGTTGGGGTTTCTAGGTGAATCTGATTGATAATTTCTATGGGTCTACTTAAACTTTCTGGATTTAGAATCATGATAATGTCTTGATCCACCTGAACTAACCCTTGGAGACAGTGGGTAAGGTGAGGAGGAGATTCTGGGGGAAGAGGGCGCGATCGCCTGGGGGAAAATTGATGAGAAATTTCTAAGGGAGAAATCATTTCTACTTCATGAACTTGATTGACAATCACACCAGTGCGAATATTTTCGTGCCGTAACACAATCACACTGTCATTAATTTGATATTTTTGAGAAGGGTATCCCAACCGGCATTCTAAGTCAACAATAGGAATAATTTCTCCCCGGAGATTAAGGACTCCGGCGATATCTTTGGGCGTTTCTGTTACTGGAGTTAATTCTGGCAAGAAAAAAATCTCTTCAATACACAGAGCGTTAATTCCGTACCGAGAACCGTTTAGGGTAAAAATAATAAACGGTTGTTGTTCCATTATTTTTGGGTTACTGAAGTTGTTTTAACCTTTTTTTGAGGATACCAATTATTTCTTCTACTGTACAATTCTCTTGCTCATCTATTTGATCTTTGCTGGGTAGTTTTTGTAGCAATTCTAGGGCAATACTCCAGAATTTTCTGGCTTTTATTTTTTGTCCTTCTTTGGCGTATATTCCTCCCAAATCTAAATAAGGTATTACTTTCCTAGGATCTAGATAAATTATGCGATTTAAGTAAAACTTTGCTTGCTCTATTTCTCCTTTTTCTTCGGCAATTTGAGCCAGTAAATAGTAAGGCTCTATGGCAAATGAGTTCAGAGATAAACATTGTTTGGCATAGGCGATCGCTGGATCTAGTTCTCCTAGATTAGCATAAGATTGAGCAATTAGAAATAAAGCTTCAAAATCTCTCGGGTTTTCCCGAACAAGATTTAAGGATTCTTCGATTACTTGGCGATCGGTTTTTTCATGAAAAAATCCTTCTAACTTTGAAACTAACTCTTGAGCAGAGTTAATAGGTTTACTGAGGATCTTTTCACCTCCTGATGGTACAGAAACTGGCGGTCTAGGTAAGGGCGATAAAGAGGACTTGATTCCCGGAGGAGAAAAGGATAGTTCTGAGGGGAAAAATATTTTTTTTCTCTCTTCTAGACGGGTGTTTTTTGGCTCCTCAATCACCTCAAAACAAAGATCACATTCTCGCTTTTGGTAGATCACAGATTCAGGTAATATTTGAACCTCAAAACAGTTTAATTCATGACCATATAGCTCTGTATGGCTGGTAATCAAGTAGCCTTTATTTCTCAAAGATGAACAAAATTTTTTCAGAGATAAGTCAATGGCTTCTTTCATGAAATAGATAAATACATTTCGGCAAATAATTAGGTCAAAAGCAATGGGGACTTCTCCCTCTTTAGGAATCGGATCGAGAACTAAATTACCCGTCCGAAACTGAACAATGCTTTTAACTTCTGGTTTAATCCTCCATTGAGTATTTTGAGATTCAAAATAGCGATATTTTAAGTGAGGATCGGTGAGGCGGAAAGACCAATCATTGTATAATCCGGCTGTGGCACTGGCGATCGCCAACGGATTAATGTCAGTTCCCAATACTCGCAAATGCCAATTTTTCCAATCTGGCAGTAACTCTATCAGTAAAATCGCCAATGAGTAGACTTCTTCTCCTGTAGAACATCCAGCACTCCAGATGTTCAAAGCAGGACGCTGAGGGAACCGGCAGGGATCAGCGGCAACTAAGTGACGTTGAAACTGAATTAGCTCTGGAAGAATGTGACGGCGGAGAACATCTATTTGTCCTTGGTCTCGGAAAAAATAACTCTCGCCTGTAGTAAGCAAATCAATTAACTGCTCCCATTCTTGTTGACTTTGACTGTTATAATTAGCCAATAATTGATAATAAGACTCTAGGGTCGCTATCTTTAAGCAACGAGCGCGAGTAATAATCTTCTGAGCAAGAGTCTCGCGATCCTTGGGTCGGATAGCTAACCCGGTTTTTTGGTTAATTAACTGAATTAACTGCTCAAGCAGGAAGGGATGAATCATTAAACCCAGTTAACCTCCTAATCCCTTGGATACTTAGGCGGGAACCTCTTCGGTTAGCGGATATCAACCCATTGATTTTAGATCAACTACCCCAAAAAGCCAATTAAGAAGATATTTATATTCATGAACGAGAAACAGGAGCATCGAACCAATTATGACTCAAAAGGCAGAAGGGATTGAGGTAACACTGCGGTTAGACCAAGAGGTATATGACACTTTACAGGAGCGTTGTCAAAGTCAGGGAATGGGGTTGACAGAATGGATGGAGTGGGCGATCGCCGCTAAGCTCTGTGGTCAAAATTCATCTCTCCTGAGTCTAGAACAGTGGATAGAACAAGTGAATACAAAACTTCATACTCTGCTGCAAAGAAGGGATCGAACTTCGCCCATGGGATCGCTAGAAGTAGAAATTGACACATTGAAGCGAGAAAACCACTATTTGCGCGAAGCCTTAGCCATTGCAGATCGCCATCAAGCTCTCCTCCAGCAAACCCTAGGAACTCACCAACAAACTCTACCAGCTTTAGAACAAGAAAAACAACATCTCCATAATCAGCTTAAGGAAATGGGCCAAACCTTGGTTAACCAAGAAGTACAACTGCAAATCCTGCAAAAAGCCTTGAGCGAATCCCAAAAATATGCTCAACAATTAGAAAAGGCGATCGCTCAACTGCGGGAAGAATCAAACCCAGCCGGTTCCTGGGAGCATCAACCGCGTCCCCAACCCCAGAGCCTACTTCCAGAAGAACTAGCTCAACAACTGGGTCTATCGGTTCCAGAAATTTTCCAACGTTGGCGATCGGGTAAACTAGAAGGATGGCATCTAGGCCGAGACCAACGCTTTTATGCCGTCCGATTACCCCTGGTGAGAACCGATCCTTATCATCGGTAATCACTCTGTAGAGATTGCCCCCTCTCGCCCTATCCGATGAAGCCTAGCGCCTTACTCTCTCTATTGCAATTCGCCAGTCCCGCACTCCCCGTAGGAGCCTATAGTTATTCCGAGGGATTGGAAATCTTGGTAGAGGAGGGAATCATTACAGAGGGGTTGAGCTTAGAGCGTTGGCTCCAGGATGGCTTGCGGTTTGGCTCTGTGCGGGTAGAAGCGGCAATCGTAAAGCGGGGATATGAGGCAATGGCACAGGGAGAGTTAGAGAAGCTCAGGTATTGGAATTGCTGGATATTGGCGATGCGAGAAACGGAGGAATTGCGGCAACAAACCCTACAAATGGGGCGATCGCTATGTTATCTTTTACAGGAACTAGAACCCAACCGGCGATCGCCCCTACTAGAATCAGACTGGACTTATCCGATGGCATTGGCGATCGCCAGCGCTCATCACCAAATTCCCCTCCTAGAAACTTTACTCGCCTATCTCCACAGTTGGGCGGCCAATCTCATTACCGCTGGCGTAAAATTAATCCCCCTCGGACAAACCACAGGACAACAACTCCTCCATAAAGCTAATCCTTTGATTGTAGAAATCACAACAGAAATCCTAACCTTACCAGAAGAGCACCTATACAGTTGCAGTTGGGGATTAGCCCTAGCTAGTATGGCCCATGAAACTCAATATACTCGACTCTTTAGAAGCTAAGGGATCATCCGTTTTTCTCTGACCCGCCCCAAATCATGTTAAAATTCAGCACAAGCTAGGGGTGCCTGATGCACATCAGGCTGAGAATACACCCTTAGAACCTGAGTCCGGTTAGTACCGGCGGAGGGAAGCTATCACTGCGAGGATGAAACTATGCGAACTGAATGGGTGGCTAAACGGCGCGGACAAGAGAATGTAACGCAAATGCATTACGCTCGCCAAGGGATGATCACTGAAGAGATGTACTATGTGGCTAAACGGGAAAACCTCACCCCGGAGCTAATCCGGGAGGAAGTGGCACGGGGACGGATGATTATTCCTGCGAACATTAATCATACTAATTTAGAGCCAATGGCGATCGGGATTGCCTCGAAATGTAAGGTCAATGCTAATATTGGTGCTTCTCCCAATTCTTCTAATTTACAAGAAGAAGTAGATAAACTGAAACTGGCAGTCAAATATGGCGCAGACACGGTGATGGACTTGTCCACAGGGGGGGGAAATTTAGACGAAATTCGTACTGCCATTATTCAAGCTTCTCCGGTTCCCATTGGCACAGTTCCGATTTATCAAGCCCTCGAAAGTGTCCACGGTAGAATTGAAAAGCTCACTCCCGATGATTTTCTCCATATCATTGAAAAGCACGCCCAGCAAGGGGTGGATTATATGACCATTCATGCGGGAATTTTGATTGAGTATTTGCCGCTGGTGAGAAATCGGATTACTGGAATTGTGTCACGAGGGGGTGGCATTATTGCTCGCTGGATGCTGCATCATCATCAGCAAAATCCTCTGTATACCCATTTCCGGGATATCATTGAAATCTTTAAGAGATACGATGTGTCTTTTAGTTTAGGAGATTCTCTGCGCCCTGGGTGTACTCATGATGCGTCTGATGATGCTCAACTGGCGGAGTTGAAAACCCTGGGACAACTGACTCGCCAAGCGTGGGAGCATAATGTGCAGGTGATGGTGGAAGGGCCTGGTCATGTGCCGATGGATCAGATTGAGTTTAATGTCAAGAAGCAGATGGAAGAGTGTTCGGAAGCGCCTTTTTATGTGTTGGGGCCGTTGGTGACGGATATTGCCCCCGGTTATGATCATATCACTTCAGCTATTGGAGCGGCGATCGCCGGATGGCACGGCACTGCCATGCTCTGTTATGTCACCCCGAAAGAACATCTCGGTTTACCTAACGCCGAAGATGTCCGCAATGGCTTAATTGCCTATAAAATTGCGGCTCATGCCGCTGACATCGCTCGCCATCGTCCCGGTGCACGCGATCGCGATGACCAACTCTCCGCCGCGCGCTATAATTTTGACTGGAATCGTCAATTTGAACTCTCCCTCGATCCAGAACGAGC
>CAZTRW010000054.1:1507-20257 GCA_964616725.1 uncultured bacterium | reverse complement strand
GCGTAGAATTGGGGGGAACCTTAAAAAATATTTTGGCGATCGCCGCTGGAGCCTGCGACGGACTCCACCTCGGCACCAACGCCAAAGCCGCCCTCCTCACCCGCGGTTTAGCCGAAATGATCCGCATCGGCACTCACTGGGGAGCCAAACCCGAAACCTTCTACGGACTCTCCGGCTTAGGAGATTTACTCGCCACCTGCAATAGTCCTCTCAGTCGCAACTACCAAGTCGGCTATCAACTGGCCCAAGGCCAACCCCTATCAGAAATTCTTCTACACCTAGAGGGAACCGCAGAGGGAGTCAACACGACTCAAGTCTTAGTCCCCCTGGCGGAAAAACACCACATTCCCATCCCCATCTGTACCCTCGTCAATGCCCTACTCCAAGGAAAAATTACGGCTCGTGAAGCTGTTCATGCCCTCATGTTAAGAGATATTAAACCGGAATCTCCATAGTTCGTAGTGAAACAAGAAGGAAGATAAGGCTGACCCCCCCTGCTCCCTATCCCAGGGTAGCCCTAACCGTGTCTAACCTTATCCAAGTCAACGATCTCCAGTGATGAAGATTAATCATCCCTTTGACCCAAGTCACTTAGATTGGGGTAACCTAAATCTATAGTAGAGTAGATTAGCCAAAAAACATAAGACTCTCGGTCGAGAGATAGACTAATCAGGGTGCTGGATTTCACAGTCCGTTTAATCTGACTGAACTAATAAAAAAAACATGAGAATGAACTCACTCAAGTCTAAAACCCTATAAAACCGGCTGAAGAGAGAAAAAAGGCACGGAAAAAACCCTAACCTCAACTCCTGAGTTGCAAAATGACTTGACCGATCTAAACTCGGTTAACTCTAGGGCAGTCCAAGTCAGGAATGACTTAACCCTATCCCAACTCAGAAAACCGGAATTAATCCTGATCACACAGACTCATAGATTTCTGTTACAAATCTATGAGTCTGTAAGTTATCACTCCATTGGGGAACCCTAATTAAGGATGGGAACCCTGTAACCGCTTCCCTTTCATGACTTGGAGCAACTGAGACGATGATTACGCCAGTAACTGCTTTTGGCCCTAACCCTGAATATGATGATGACTCTCCCTCCAGCTATGAACCAGAGGAGTCTGAGGACTTTGCCGCTGAAGTGATGGCCCAGTTGGAAATAGAGTCGACAGAGTCCTCTCATCCTCAAGGAGTGGTGAACCGTCGTACAACCGATTTAGTACGGTTGTATCTTCAGGAAATTGGCCGGGTTCACTTGCTCGGACGTGATGAAGAGGTGTCTGAAGCCCAGAAGGTTCAACGTCATGTTCAATTGATTGAGCTACGAAATCAAGCGGGTCAAGCAAAAGCAGGGCCGATCCAAGAGTATGGGCGGTTAATGGAAATTCGCGATCGCCTCACTTCCCAGTTAGGACACCGACCTTCTTGGGAACGATGGGCAGAAGTCGCTAAAGTGGAGGTGACTACACTGAAATCGTCTCTGGTGGAAGGCAAACGCCATTGGGCAGAGTTAGCTGGATTAACCGTTCCAGAATTAGACCATATTCAGTCGGAAGGAATTAAAGCGAAAGACCACATGATTAAGGCCAATTTGCGCCTAGTGGTTTCTGTGGCGAAGAAATACCAAAATCGGGGTCTAGAGTTGCTGGATTTAGTGCAGGAAGGAACTTTAGGCTTGGAACGAGCAGTAGAGAAGTTTGACCCGACTAAGGGCTATCGGTTTAGTACCTACGCCTATTGGTGGATTCGTCAAGGCATTACGCGGGCGATCGCGACCCAAAGTCGTACTATCCGTCTGCCCGTTCATATTACTGAAAAACTCAACAAGATCAAAAAAGCCCAACGCAAACTCGCCCAAGAAAAAGGACGCACCCCCACTATTGAAGATTTAGGGACGGAATTAGACATGACTCCCGCTCAAATTCGGGAAGTCCTCTTACGAGTCCCCCGCTCTGTCTCCCTCGAAACGAAGGTAGGAAAAGATAAAGATACGGAACTGGGTGAATTACTAGAAACTGATAGTATTTCTCCAGAAGAGTCTTTAATGCGAGAATCACTGCAACAAGACCTAAAGCATCTGATGGCTGACTTAACCAGTCGGGAACGAGATGTAATTCAAATGCGCTTTGGTTTGGGGGATGGCCATCCCTATTCTCTGGCAGAAATTGGCCGTGCCTTAGAGCTTTCGCGGGAGCGAGTCAGACAAATTGAAGCGAAAGCCTTGCAAAAACTCCGGCAACCCAAGCGCCGTAACCGGGTGCGAGATTATCTGGAGTCTCTCAGTTAAAATCTTTTCTGGTGGGTAATCACACCCTATCAATCCCCCTAAACTAACAGGGGGTTTTGATTTTCCCCTGAACCCTGGGGAGAAGGACAGGGGTTGATGCGATGACAATTTATCCCCGATCAGCGCCATGCACTATACAATAAGCCATTAGCCTTTCTTTCCCATTCCTGAAGCGTGAAGGCCGATCGCCATGCAATTGCCTCAGTTTCCTGAAAGCCATCATCCTTTGGTTGAGTCCCTGGCTCACTATAGTGACCAAGAGTTGCTCACCCTGTTTCAGCGCCATCCAGAGTCAGGTCGATATTTTACGGCAATATTTTGTCGGTATAGTCCTATTGTTTATACGCTCATTTCCCATTCAGCGCGATCGCCTGTGCAAGCAGACTACCGCTTTGCCTGTACCTGGCGACACATCTACTATGAACTGGGTGGACTCGATTTACATCCCTCCCACCCTAGTGACTCTCCTCTCACCCTCCAAAATGCGCTGATTAATCTCACCGCTTTCTGTATCAATCATCTGGAGTTACCGTCGGTAGAGTCGATCTATTACCGCTTGTCAGACTGCTCTCCCCCTCTGTGGTGCTATCTAGAACAAGGGCTGGATCAATTAACTCCCACCCTACGGTTAATGATTCTACTCTCTCAAACCTTCCACTGGAGCGAAACCCGCATCGCAGCCTACTTGCAGGCAGAAGGAGAACCCATTTCCCCTTTTCAGGTTAAAAACCAACTGCAACAGGGAATAGCGGCTCTAGAAGCTGCCTTACCGGCGGATATCCGCACCATTTATTTAGAGAATTCTACTTCAGGAGTTTCTGATCGTGTCGGTTTATCTCAATCCTTTGCGCCCCAATCCTTATCCAGTCTCTAGAGGGATTCTAGGTGCTCTATCCGGGTTACCCCCTGGGTTCTGGTTAATAGTAATGTGCTCGGTATTACCGTGTTATGGTATCCTTCCCCTAGGGTTACCGACTCGGCCAGTGGCTCAACCTCTGGAATATCAGTTGCAAATGGTCACTCTCCCTTTACGCTGTCATTTTTGTGCCAGCAGACATGAACAGGCGATCGCCGAATCGGCTCTGCTGAAAAAGACTTGAATTCTCCTTCGGTGTAAATTATCTGAATGCATCATCATTACGCTGTCCGTGCTGCTCAACCCCAAGATCTCCAAGGACTAAGCCTTCTACTGACGGAAAGTTTCCATTCCTTTAAGGGTTGGAAAGGATGCTTTCGGATTTTGCAGCCGGTGATGCGCTGGGGAATTTATGAGGACTTAAAACAACGATGGCGCACCACCTCTCCTTACTACCATTGTTGGGTAGCGGTGCTACTCCCCTCTGACGGAGAAAGTGAAAGTTGGGGGAAACCAGAGCGATTAGCGGGAACCGTGGAAGTCTCTCTACGCTGTTGGTCTCATTGGAATCCCTTTGCTCAGTATCCCTATGTTTCTAACTTAGCCGTCAATGCTCAAGATCGCTGCCAGGGAGTAGCTCAATTGTTACTAGAGTGCTGCGAGCAAAGTGCTCGTAAATGGGGATGTGAAGAAATTTATCTTCATGTTTTAGAGAATAATCATCCGGCACGGTGTCTCTACTATAAGGTGGGTTATCGTTTACAACAGGCTGAATTGAGTTGGACAGCTCTACTGCTGGGAAAACCGAAGCGCCTGTTTTTGCAAAAACGCCTGGTGCGGTGAGTCTAATGAGCGTGATTGAAGAACTGGTTGATCATTGGCGATCGCGTCTGGAAAAGGAATGTCCTGACTATTCTCAGGCCGTTCACCAGAGTATTATTGATTGGTTAATCGGAGAAAACCCGGAGCGATTGCTGGCATTGACTCCAGAACAATGGGAAATTGCCGTGGCGGCGATGGATTATCGCTACCGCATTTTACAGCAACGGTATCTAGGGGTAGCCCCAGAAGCAGCTTACCATCGCCTGATGAAGCGGTTAGCCAGTTTATTTTTGATTCGCAATAAAATTCGTACTTGGGTTGCCTTAAGTCGCGATCGCCAGCGCAGTGTTGTCGATGTCCTCCAAGAGGTCATTCAAGAGTTATTACAAAGCGATCGCTATCTGCGCCAACAAATGTATCTCATTCAAAAATCCACTCCTCAACGTTGGTTACAAAATACCCTGATTCTCACCACCTTAGAAGAATACTGCTTACGACCGATTCGCAATCAACCCCTACTCCTCTATCGATTTCTCAACTATCTACGCCGTACCCAGCGAGGAGGCATGACCAATATTCCTACAGGCAACTTAATCCGGTTAATTTCAGAAGAACTGGTATCAGAAGAGACGGACGATCCCATTAGTTTACTAGACCGTCAGGCGATCGCCCAATACCAAGATACCCAAGCCTTCTTACAGCAGCAACAATACCGAAAAGCTGTAGAACAAGAATTTGAAGCCTATTTGCGGGAAACTCTAGGAGAACAAGCCGCTCAATGGCTCAAACTCTATCTGCAAGGACGTTCCCAAGAGGCGATCGCCACCCTCCTCAACCTTCCCATCAAACAAGTCTATCGCCTCCGAGAAAAAGTCGGCTACCACGCCATCCGCATCTTTGCCCTCAAACACCAACCCGAATTAGTCAACCACTGGCTAGAAATATCCCTAACTGACCACAGCTTAGGACTCACCCCCAGCCAATGGCAAACCTACTGGCAAAGCCTAACCTCCATCCAACAACAACTCCTCCAACTCCTCAAAGCACAAACTCCCCTCCCCGAAATTGCTCAAATCCTCAACTGGAAAACCAGCCAAGTCATTGCAGAATGGAGTAAGCTATACTTAGCCGCTCAATCCCTGCGGAATACCTAAATATTTTTTAAACTAGAACTAATTAACTTAAGGCGATCAGGGTGCAACTGGATACTGCCTGGTTTATCCAAGGGTGAAGCTGATCAGCGCCAATTAAGGTAACTAAAATCTCCCTCCCCAAGGGAAACAAGTCTGTTCTTTTGAACAGATAACTCTTGTCTATCCTGTTAATGTCAGGTGCCATCTGAAAAAGAGAATTTAGGATACTGGTTTCGCCTTTCGCTCTTCACCCCTTACCCCCTTTATCCTGACAGCTCTTTTTTTGCCAGCACTCAATCATGAATTCACCGGTTCCTTCTTTCAACTCCACCTCCTCTGGATCAGCAGTTCAAATTGATACTGATCGCCTCTTTCCCCTAATTGATCGCGTACTCTCTTTTGAAGCCTGTTTATATCATCAAGTCTTACCCCTCGCCTTAGAAGGCAGTCGATTACGCCTAGGCATGGTTGACCTAGAAGACGGCAACGCCCTCAGCTATTGTCGGCAAATTCTCGCCTACCTCCAATGCTCCATTATTACCCAGAAAATCTCCTCAGAACTCCACCAATCCATCCTCAAAGCTTACCTAAATCAGGTCAGTTCTAAGCCAAAAAATGTAGCTGTCCTCCCAGAAGCAACCACACCGGCACCTCCTCCCTCCGTTGATAAATCAGAACATTGGCAAAACCGACCTACTTTAGTCTTAGATAGTGAAGAAGCTCTAGACTTAATCCCTCCGACTCCACGGACTCCCCCACCCCCTCCTTCTGCGGTTTCTTCCTCTAAAACTCATCTCAGAGGGTTACCAGAATTAAAAATTCAAGCTCGTTATTTGTCTAGCCCCGTAGAAGTGTTGGCAACCCTGCCTCCTGCGGTTTTATGGCAAGAATTACTCAGTCGGGTTTTAGTGGGAGGCATTGGACGACTGTTTTTTGAGCGTCATGCTGAAAAAGGACGGATTTTATGGAGCTTAAATGGCGTAGTCCAATCCGTATTGGACGATTTACCTTTAGAGGTTTTTAAGGGAGTCATTAATGAATTAAAGTTACTCAGTCGTTTACCTTTACTGCCAGTACAAACTACTAAAGAAGTAGAACTAGAGCGATTTTATCAAGAGGAAAGATTGTTGTTACGCTTGCGGGTAATGCCAGGAAAATATGGCGAAGATGCGACATTACAAGTGTTGCGAGGAGCAGCGTTGAAGTTTCATCAAAGGCAACAGTTGACTAATTTAGGCAGAGATGCATTAACCATTGCTCAACAACTTCAAAAAAAGTTAAATGAAATTCGGGCACGCACGGAAGGAAATGCCGAGTTTTCTGGCAAAGAGTTGGAGTCTTTAGCGAGTCTCAATCAAATTTTAACTCACTTAACTCGGCAGGTTCAGGATTTGGAAGCCTTATGTGAGCAGAAAGAGCATCAGAGATAAGGGAGAAGCTTTTTATGGATATCAAACCGTTTCAAAAGAAAGCTCAATCACGAGGCATTGCTCTTCATGGGAAAGGTGGTTATAAACGACATATTCTACTGTGTACTGGGTTACGCCAAAATGGAGACACTTGTTGTCCTAGCGAAGAAGGTGCTAAAACCTGGAAATATTTGGGTAAAAGGCTGAAGCAACTTGGTCAAGATGGACACAATATCTATCGTACACAAGTAGAATGTTTAATGTTTTGTAGAGGGGGACCACTTGCCGTCATCTACCCTGAAGGAACTTGGTATTGTGGAGTGACTCAGGAGGTTTGTGAACGTATTATTCAAGAGCATTTGCTAGGGGGAAAACCCGTTGACGAATATCTGTTTGCTTGTAACCCATTTGATCAAAATCATTCAAACGAGAGCTAGGAATATAGCTTGCAGAGTTAGAGCGATATTGGTTGAGTTACCTTATTTACGGCTCATTACTCTTTCACCCTAACACCGTGCTAACAGTTGTTTTAATACCACTAAAGTAATATCATCAAACACTTTTTGTTCTCCAATAAACGCTCTAACATCTCTAATGACCAAATCTCGAATTTCTTGAGCAGATTTATCCAGATGATTCACAACTATGTCTCCTAATCGGTCTAACCCATATTGCTCTTGTTTGATATTTTCGGCTTCTGAAATGCCATCGGTGTATAGGATCGCGACATCTTCTGGATTTAAGGTAATAGTTTCTTGATTGACAAAATCAGCAATTTCTGCATCCAATCCCAAGGGAAATCCTAAATCAATGGTATCAATCCATTCCACTTCACCATTAGATCGTACTACCAAAATAGATTCATGTTGCCCACTGATCTGGATCAGACCTTCTTGATAATCTAAAATTGAGAGGGTCATATTTTTATCACAATTCATCCGTTGTAGATTTTCATATAAAGTTTGATTGAGCCAATCCAAAAGTTGAGTAGGGTTGATATTTGGGACTTTTTGTAAGGCGCGTAAAGCAGTTTGTGCCATCAGCATTAGTACCCCACTTTCTAAACCATGACCTGTCACGTCGCCAATAGCAATTTTTACTCGATCTCCTTGTTTGAGGATATCATAATAGTCTCCTCCCACTTCATCAGCAGATTCCATATATCCAGCAATTTCTAAACCTCTAATATTTTCCAGTTCTTTGGATTTCGGTAGAACCATGCGCTGAATTTTTTTAGCGACATCGAGTTCAGAGCTAAGGCGGATATTTTCAGCTTTCAGTTTTTCATTCAGAATGCCAATTTCTTGGTTCGCTAAAGCCAGTTCGGCAGTTCTCTGGTTGACTTTTTGTTCAAGGGTTTGATAAAGATAGGCATTTTCTAGGGCGATCGCCGCTTGTCCCGATAATAGCTGAATCACCTTTACTCGATCAGCAGTAAACGCTCCAAAAGTTAAATTATTCTCCAGATAGGCTATACTTATCACCTTGCCCTGGTTAATCAGGGGAACGCAAAGAATTGATTTAGGATGATATTCCTTAATGTAGGGATCAGTCATAAAATTTCCCGCGTTACTGGCATCATTAAGAACCATACTTTCTTGAGTTATCACCACATAATTAATCAGCGTCTTAGGAATCAACTGACACTGTTCTAAAGGAATCGATTGTAAAACAGTAACTTCTTCCACATCATCAGTTTTTGAAGCCTGTATAATCAATTTATTTTCGTCAGCCAACAGCAAATAACCTGTTTGTGCTCCTGCATTTTGAAGAATAATTGTCATCAAAGAAACCAGCAATTTTTGCAGCACAATTTCTTCCGAAATAGTTTGATTAGCTTTAATCACCGTTTCCAGATCTAAGGCAGAACTCCCTTTGCGATCAGAAGATGAGGTGCGTGTTGTTGTCACTTTCTTCTCTAGGGAATCTGACCAAGATAGATTAAAAAATTCTGGGTATTTTTTTTCTAAGTTCTTAACTTTAGCCATAGCTCCCCAACAGGTATAGCTATAATGAGCTTCCTGGATATAAGTGCGAGCGATTCTCGGCTTATTGCATTGTAAGTAAAATTCACCAGCCAGTTCTTTAGCCAGAGCTTCTTCGTGAAGATAATCCTGTTCTTTAGCGAGATCAATGGCACGCTCATAAATCTCAATTGCCTCTAATACATTTCCCAAGTTTTGTGCTAACTTTGCTTGAATCAAAAGATATTTGTGAAGGTAGTTTTCTGGACAATTATCTGCCCATTTTTTGAGCTGAAATTGATTGTTTTGGATCTGTTCCAGGTGAGTAGCTTGGTTAATGACATCTGCCTCTGAATACTCATCTAAAAGGGTTAGTGAAGAATAGAAGTTATAGTGAGGCACTCCTACGCTACTAGAAATAAAAGGCAAGAGTTTTTGAGCTTCTTTAAGATAGGCTTGTGATTCTCTCGATTGACGATACACACAAAGTGCTTGAATTTTAACGATATAGTAGTAGCAAAGTCCCATGTAGCTTTGATATTTAATGCAATTCTCTATATAGGTAGCTTCAGAGACATTGGGATCGTCAAATGAATTGCAATCTGAGGTTAACCCTCTTAAGTTTTGGACAACCAGATGACATCCCCATAATAAATCTGTAGCCACTTGATTCCCCGATTGTCGAGTAAATAGCATATATTTTTGCAGGATTTCTTCCATTTCCTCTAGGAGCTTGCCTTGATAGAATAGGTTAAACCCACTCATCATTACTGTGTAGCCAGCAAAGGGAAAATCTCCTGATTGTAAACCACAGGCAAAGGCTTCACTATTAATAGGATCAGCGTATTTTAAGTGCTTTCTCCAGCCATTGACGTAGGTAGCGAATAAATGTAGCGCTTGGCATTTAAATCCTGAATGATTAAACCGTTCACTGACTTTAATAGCTAAATTGGCGAATTCATAGGATAAGGCATATTCTTCTAAAACCGCAGCTAAAAACATGGCATAAGTAGCAAATCCAAAAGTTGATTCAACCACCAAACCGTATTTCAGAGATAATCCTACAGATTTAGCAATAATAATATACCACATATTTTGATTGCTAAAAAACATGGGAGGTGCGGTATAACACAAAAGCTTAACTGCCATTCTTTTTTCTAATTCTTCTATTTCTGGTGAATCTTTAATAGAAGCAATAGAGCGATCGCCTAAATTTTTTCTAATCTCTTCTCTCTCTACATCTAGTGCTACTTTTAACGTTTGTAAGTCTGATTGATGGCTCGGCAAATGAACACCTAAAAGATCTAGAGCTGTTTTGCCAGCAATAAACCCTTCCTCATATCTAGCTAACATCGTATTTTGGATACTCAGAATACAATAAATTTCACATTTCTCTAAAGATGATTTAGCCTGTGCTAAAGTCCAATCTGCCCATTTTTGCGATTGCTCAAAATTGCCGGTAAGATATTCCACCTCACAGCGTTCTTTGTAGAGAGCATAACTAATCTCATAATGGTGTGTCCAGCAATGCTCATCTAAGGCATCTATGCCCGCTTTTAAGCAATCTAAAGCACCTTTATAGGCTGTTGCTAACTTTGCTTTCTGGGCGGCTTTCAAATTAAGTGCAATCACTTCCCACTTTTCAACTTCTTGGACAATTTTATCCATCCCAAGATTGAGATGTCCAACGATATCAAATATTTTTTCTTCTCTTTCCTGCTCCGTACTGCTATTAAGTAAAAGCTGACCAATCTTTAAGTGAATTTCCTGCTTTTCTGTTTCAGGAATTAAGGCATAAGCGGCTTGTTGCACTCGATCATGCAAAAATTTATAGTCTTGAATGAGTAAATCTTGATCAAGCTCTGATAAGGAGAGAATTAACCCAGATTGCACTACAGGAATTAATTCCGAAAAGACTTCTACACTAGGTTTTTCTGCAACAATTGATAGAGTGGCTAGATCAAAGTTAGCGCCGATACAGGCAGCTAGTTTTAGGATCTCTTGGCTGGCGATCGCCAACTTTCTCAGCTTCCCAATCATCAACTCTACTACATTATCAGTAATATTTTGCGACTCAATTTGCTCTAAATCCCATATCCATTTCTGATTTTCATAATCAAATGTGATTAAATTTTCACTGTGCAAGTTAGTCAAAAACTGGTTGACAAAAAATGGATTTCCCTCTGTTTTTTTTAGGATCAAATCCGTCAAAAAACTCACTCTTACATCCTTACTCTTTACTGTATCTTCAAGCAAGTGGTTAATATCTTCTCTTCTCAAATTAGTCAAAGTGATCTCATTAATAATCACTTCTGATTTCTTCAACTCTGCAATCAAACTCAACAATGGATGATGGACAGTCACCTCATTGTCTCGATAAGCTCCAATCAAAAATAGATGCTTCAAATTCTGATCAGTCATCATCAACTCAATCAATTTTAACGTTGCTCCATCCGTCCATTGCAAGTCATCGAGAAAAATCGCCAAAGGATGCTCTTCCGTACAACAAGTACGAATAAAATTTTGAAACACTAAATTGAACCGATTTTGAGCCTCACTCGGTCCTAATTCATCGACAGCAGGTTGCTCCCCAATAATCAATTCCATTTCCGGAATTACATCTGTGATCACTTTCCCATTAACTCCCAAAGCACTTAAAAATTTACTTTTCCAGAGAGCCAAATTTTCTGACGTTTCCGTGAGCAATTGTTGGATCAGCCTCTTAAAAGCTGCTACTATAGCTGAATAGGGAACATTTCTTTGAAATTGGTCAAATTTTCCCGCAATAAAATAGCCTCTTTTTTCCGTAATTGGCTTATATATTTCTTGTACAAGTGCAGATTTACCAATGCCGGAATAACCAGCAATGAGCATAATTTCACTCTGGTGACTTACTCTTTCAAAAGCATCAATTAGTTGCTGAATTTCTGCCGTTCTACCATAAAGTTTTTGGGGAATTTGAAATTTGTCAGATAGATCGTTCCTGCCTAAAGGAAATGGCTTAATTTTACCCGTTTTTTCCAGTTGATTTAGGCAGGTTTGTAAATCAGTTTTTAATCCCCAGGCACTTTGATATCGATCTTCAGCATTTTTAGCGATTAATTTGTTAATAATTTCTGATAAGATAGAGGGGATTTCTCGGTTAATTTCTGAGGCAGTTGGCGGTTTTTTGGCAATGTGACAATGAACCAGTTCCAGTTCATCTTGAGTGCCGAACGGCAATTGGTTAGTCAGCAGTTCATAAAAAGTAATACCTAGAGAGCAAAAGTCAGTGCGATAGTCTAAGCTCCGGTTCATTCTTCCTGTTTGCTCAGGAGAGAGGTAGGCTAAAGTTCCTTCTAATCCATTCGGGTTCTTGAGCGTGGGATTTTCTTTGGTGAGTCGAGTTGAGATTCCCAAGTCAATAATTTTCAGTTTTCCAGTTTTGGGATTGAAGACAATATTGGTAGGATTAATGTCTTTGTGGATGATATTTGCTGCGTGTAGTTGTCCTAAACAATCGGCTATTTTGATCAGTAGAGATAGGGTTTCTATCAGGTTCCAGGAGGAATTGACTTTCAGTTTTTTTAAAGATTCTCCGCCGAAGTCTTCGAGAATGATTACCAAAGTATTTTGATAAGGTTGTAGATCATAGGCTTTGATGACTCCTTCTAAGTTTAAGGAGCCAGTGAGTTGATATTCTTGTTTATATCGTGTCAGTTCTGATGGCGTGGGATAATTTTCTTTCAGGATTTTTAAGATCACGGGTTTGTTGTCGCTTTCCCGAATTCCTCTATACACCTGTGAGTTGGGGCTTTCGTAGATTAGCTTAATGGTTTGGTAACCCAATAGAGAGATCATATCAATAGAATCATGGTAGACTTGAGGTGAGTTTATCATGATTCTATTGATTATGGGGAAATTTTAGTAAATTAAGAGCGATTCATTAGTAATCAGGTAATTGTTGTCTGATACTGGTTCTGGCGGACAGATTTTAGAGAGGTTAATAGATCCATAAGTTTTTCTTCTTCAAATGCCATGGCAAGCTGGCGCAGTTGTTGGGCGAGAGTCTGGCAGCAGTGATAATTTTTTTCAAGGGTATCTGCTTTCTGAATGATTGCTTTTAAGTTACCTTGTTGAGCTAAATGCCAGAGATGACTGATAATTTCTTCAGGGAGATTTAGGAGGCAATAATCTAGATCTTGGTGTCTCGTTTTTAGGTCATAATCATTAAGGCGATCGTACACCCAAGTTAACTGGAGAACTTGCTCAATTTTCTTGAGTAATTGTTCTACTTCAATAGGTTTATAGAGAATCCCATCAATTTGATAAGTTGTGAACAGAGGGTTAATTTCTTTTCTTGAATCAATCGCAACTAACAGGGGAATAGAAGCAAAAGTAGGATGCGATCGCCGGTTTTTTAAGATTTCACTGACTTCTGATCTCATTTTTCCTTCAATATCAATAATCACCAAATCTGCGATCATTTCCCAATCAAATTCTCCTCCTGGAAAATCTACCTCTATGACTTCAAAACCCAGAGAGCTTAATAACATTCCAGTAAACGCAGAAATTTTCCAGGCTTGATGTTCTGGAGATTGATAGCATTCAAGGATGAGAATCTTGCGGCGTTCTCCTTGATAGCCAATTATGTGGGGTAACCCAGAAGTGGGAGAGCTTACAACCTCACTATGCTCATAAGGTAATTCTAAAATAAATTCAAAGACACTTCCTTTACCTAGGGTACTCTTTACTTCAATTTCACTCCCCATGAGCTGAACAATTCGCTGACTAATAGCTAATCCTAATCCTGTGCCTTCTGCATTTCTAGATTTTTCTCCTCCTTGTTCAAAGGGTAAGAAAATTTTCTCTATTTGTGCTTTACTCATGCCAATCCCTGTATCTTCAATCGCAAATCTAATGTGAGCAAGTTCAGCATATTTTAGGGTTTCAACGGTGAATTTAATATCCCCAGATTCTGTAAATTTAATTGCATTTCCTAATAAATTAATTAATACTTGACGTAAGCGCTTTTCATCCACAATTACTTTGGGAGGAAGCGCTGTTTTACATTGGTAAACTAAATTTAGATTGCGACTATGGGCAGGAATCCGGAATAACTGTATAATCTCTTCTAGAAATTGATTTAATTGGACTTCGTGGCTGACTAATTCTAGTTTTCTAGCTTCGATTTTAGCGAGATCTAAGCTGTCATTGATGAGGGTTAACAAATGGGAACCACACTGATGAATTACGGCGATCGCTTGCCCATACTCACGAGCGATTTGAGGGTTGCGCTCCAGAATTTGAGCATATCCTAAAATACCATTTAATGGGGTTCTCAGTTCATGGCTCATGTTGGCCAAAAATTCGCTCTTGGCTTGATTGGCTGATTCGGCAGAGGATTTGGCTTTTTCTAGTTCTTGTTGAGATTGTCGCAGAGCCGCTTCCACGACTTGGCGTTGCTTAATTTCTGCTAATAATTCTAAGTTTAACTGAGCCTGAGATTGGGTATGGGATTTAATTTGGCGAAATGCATTGAGGATGCGATCAGCCATTTCGTTAAAGTTAGCAGCTAAATGTCCAACTTCATCTTCGGATAAAATTGGTGCACGTGCTTCTAAGTTACCTTGAGAAAAAGCTTGAGTAGCCTCTTGAAGTCGTTTAATTGGCCGAGTAATAGTAATCCCTAGTAAAATGGCAAGAATAATGTCTGCACTTAAGGCGAGAGCTGCTACTCCAGCTTGAAATATTAAGCTTTCTTGAGTTAAGGCTTCTAAGGCAGTTTCTGGGGTTCCGCGCACTAAAATCGCTACAGGATCGCCGTGGTAATTGTATAAAGCTTTAGCTGCCACTGTATAGGTTTGTCCGCCTAATTTGAGTCGCTCAGTGGTGATAAAATTACTCTGAGCTGCTTTTGCTAACAGTTGATTGCTGGGGAGTTCATAATTGAGGAGATATTGTTGATAAACGGATGCATTGGCTGATTGATGGGAAGGCTGATGAACAGATTTTGCTGAGCTAGCGATACTAAAGGTATTGGCAGTGCGATCGCACAAATAAATCGCACTATAACCTCCATTTAATGTCTCTAAAGTTGATTTGACAATACTCAGTTTTTGATTGACAATATCTCCAGAGACTAAAGCGCCAATTGGTTGACCTGTTTTTGGATGCTTAACTGGGGTAATTGTGTAGCGCACTAAAGCAGGTTTTCCAGGACTTAAAGAACCTAGATGTGCTGGAGATTCAGCGACTAATTCTTGCCAACTAACTATTTCAGTGGTTTTAATTTGTTCCCCTATTTTTAGAGCAGTCTCTACTAATTGATGAGGATTAAAAACTTGGTTTTTGCGACGAGAATTCCCATTGACAATAATTTGTAAGTTTTTGCCTACCAGAGTAGCATATTCAATGTTCCGCGCTCTCAGTTCATTTTTGAGAATTTGATGAACCTGCTGTTCTAATTGTGGATTAAGAGGTTTACCTTCACTCTGAGAGCGAGACAGTTCAATAATGGCTGTATTGTCAGATTGTCCTCGAAAACCAAAGCCCATTTGATTGATTTTGATATCATAATTAATCTGAGTAACGGCTAACTCAGATTTAGCTTGATGGACTAATTGTGCACGACCAGCTTTAATGATCAAATACGCTCCCACCCCAACTAATCCGACAATAGAAATGATTTCTGAAGTAAATAGTCCAATGAGTTGCTTTTGACGAATGGGAAGATTATAAAACCATTGGAGTAACCCAATTTTAGGCTGAGGACTATCAATTTTTGCTGGAACGATCGCCCCTTGATGCGATTCTCTAGGGACTGGATCTGGGGATACGGTTAAATCAGACGCAGAGGGAATAGGTTCCATAAGAGTTACTACATTCTGATGGGTATCATTTAATTTTATGGAATTATAGTAGTTTTACTAATTTAACAGCAAAAATCCGAGATATTCTGCCAAATGAGATACAATTGTTTGAGAGAAAACCCTGGGGATCGGGGGATCAATTTACCATTCTTGCAGAGTGCATCGCAAAGGGTGGGCTAATCTGGTAGATCGCAAACATGCCTCTAACCGCTCTCGTTGGCGCTTTTCCTGGGCGGCTCGTTCCTCTGCGGCGCTTACCGCCAGAGACGACCCCTTCAGTATAATCGATCGCCTATACCCACGCACCGTCAAAGTAGCTCCACAGCGTAAGACCCCCGATTGTTGATAAACTGTCCTAGAGCAGTATGCAACTCCAAAAATTCTATCGATTGACTGTCCCCATTTTATCGAACCATGAACCATGAGTCAGGCTTCCCTACCACGTCTCCTGCATTATGCAAAACCCTACCAGGTAACAATTTGGGGGGCAACGGTCTGCTCCATCTTTCGCACCCTGTTTGACCTAGCTCCCCCTTACCTGATTGGGATCGCAGTCGATATCATGGTCGAGCAAGAAACCTCCCTGCTTGCCCAGTTAGGGGTGTCCAATCCCCTCACTCAATAGCTGGTGTTATCGGTGTTGACGATCGCCGTCTGGGGCTTAGAATCCCTTAGCCAGTATGGAGCCGATCAGCTCTGGCGCAACCAGGCCCAAACCCTGCAACACGAATTACGGGTTGATACTTACAATCACCTACAAGGACTGGAACTTGCCTACTTTGAAGACCACAGCACGGGAACCCTCCTATCCATCCTCAATGACGACATCAACCAGCTTGAGCGTTTCCTCAACTTTAGTGCACAGGATTTAATCAATTTCTTCACGCGAGTGTTCGCCGTGGGCATTAGCTTTGTCCTGCTGGCTCCTGGGATTGCCTGGTTCGCCATGGTGCCTATTCCCTTCATCTTGTGGGGAACGTTTCTGTTTCAATCACGGTTAGCTCCCCGCTATGACACCGTGCGAGATCAGGCAGGGTTGATTAGCGATCGCCTCTCCAATAACCTCTCTGGCATCGCCACGATCAAGAGCTTTACTGCTGAAGCCTACGAGAGCGATCGCCTCTATCAAGAAAGCGAGGCCTATCGGCGCAGTAATGGACGAGCGATCGCCCTCAGCGTTACCTTTCAACCATTGCTCCGATTCTTGATCCTGTTGGGATTTGTACTGACCCTTTACCTCGGTGGCCGAGAAGTGCTTCAGGGACGGCTGAGTGTAGGCACCTACGGCTTCATGGTGTTCATTGTACAAGATTTATTATGGCCCTTCACCGAACTGAGCGAAATTATGGATGAGTATCAGCGGGCAATGGCATCCGTGCGGCGGGTGATGGGATTGTTAAGTACACCATTCGCCATGCCTTCGGGACATCAGCGACTGCCACTCAGGACGATGCGAGGGGAAGTGCGATTTGAAACAGTCTCCTTTGCTTACCGAGATCGCACTCCGGTCCTCAAGGAACTCTCGTTGCATATCCCCGCAGAAGCAACGATCGGCATTGTTGGCGCAACCGGATCAGGAAAAAGTACGCTAGTCAAGCTCTTACTGCGCTTCTATGAAGTGCAAAGCGGACGTATCTTAGTAGACGGCATTGATATTCGCGATCTCAATCTATTGGATCTCCGCCAATGCATTGGGTGGGTAAGCCAGGATGTGTTTTTGTTTCACGGCACCATTGCCGAAAATATTGCCTATGGGAGTTTTGATGCCAGTCGTGAACAAATTATGCCGCCACACTAGCCGAAGCCCATGGGTTCATTGCGGAGCTACCGCAGGGCTATGATACGATCGTCGGGGAGCGGGGGCAAAAGCTTTCCGGTGGGCAGCGGCAACGCCTGGCGATCGCCCGTGCCCTCCTTAAAGATCCACCGATTCTGATTCTGGATGAGGCCACCTCGGCAGTGGATAATGAGACAGAGGCAGCCATTCAGAAATCGCTGGCAAAGATTACGCAGAATCGAACGACGATCGCGATCGCCCATCGCCTTTCCACCATTCGCCATGCAGACTGTATTTATGTGATGGATCAAGGACAAATTATAGAGCAAGGCACCCACGATGAATTGCGATCGCTCAATGGAGCCTATGCCAAACTCTGGCGCGTGCAGTCTGGGCTGTCACCAACCTCCGTTTGATGCAGATGGGGATTGGGATGAGCATTCCTGGCTGGATTTAGAAAAACTGTCCAACCTGGAGTCGCAATCCATGCAGAGAGATCCCCCTAGAACTGTGGGATTGAAATTCTCCGCTCTTTCAAACCTGAAACCACTCATAATCCTTACAATTCTGAATGCAGAATTACAGCGCTTCGCCCTGCTATGAGGTACATCCTTTTCATGTCGGCGACAGCCGAAAAGCCTTAAACCCTCAATAAGACTCACTCTTGCCTTTTGTCTTTTTCCCCATTCCCCATTCCCCATTCCCTATTCCCCATTCCCTATTCCCAGAAGTGTTGAAAGTTAGCTGAACAGAGAAAAAAGGATAAAATATGGTATTGTATCGTCAAAGATAGAAAAAAAATCCTCAAATGGCTTCCTCATTTACAGCCCTGGTCAAATCCATCCTGAAATCTTTGCCCCCTCATGACTATCCAGTTTTGAACTCTCGGCTATTCTTTAACATTTGGTTAAATTTTGTGTTAGACAGTAACTTGACTAGCATGAGAAGTTTATTTTACCGATTAAATCATACCGGTATAGAAATAGATATTTCGACTTTTTCTAAAGCCTGTAAATCAAGGGAAGATAGGGGTTTTTATCGAGTCTATTATCAATTAATCCAGAAAATAAAAAAGAAAAGTCCAGGGGAAGCAATGAATTTAATGGCCATAGATTCAACGGTAGTAACGCTAACAAGCAAACTGTTTTGGTCACCAAAATATAATCCAGTAAAACTGATAAATGGGAGAGAGATAAGTTATGCTTTCATGATCCAGAAACTCAAACCGAATATCGTCTGGCTACTAATCTAAAAGACATGACAGATGAAGAAGTGACCGAAATTTACCGTAAACGTTGGGAGATTGAAATCTTGTGGAAATTCTTAAAGATGCATCTAAAACTGGATAAGTTAATCACTAAAAATGTTCCTGGTGTAACGCTACAAATTCTTATATCGTTAATTGCCTATTTGATTTTTCAGTTAATAGAAATCAATAAATTTTATGGGAATACATTACTAGATAAATTTCGTTATTTACAACTCAAATTAAGTGAAAAATGCTCCCTTATCCATTGGAGCTATAATTGGCTCCCAGAGACTCTTGTTTAGTTAAATGTAAAGTTTTATGTCGAGATTCAACACTTCTACCTTTTACCTTTTACCTTTTACCTTTTACCTTTTACCTTTTACCTTTTACCTTTTACCTT
>CAZTRW010000054.1:0-1407 GCA_964616725.1 uncultured bacterium | reverse complement strand
TTGCCTTTTACCTTTTACCTTTTGCCTAGCGCAAAGCGCTATATTGTAGTTTAGGTATCTCACGCTTATTTAAGACGACTATATGCCTGATTTATCGGATATTCCTGGACTTTCTGACTTACGGTCTCGCAGTATTGGCGTTCGCGCAGCGACTCCAAAGGAGTATCGCCAGATTAAAATTGCTGTTCTCGATGGCATCGTAGATTTAGAGCGGGCTTGTTTTCAAGGAGCTAATTTAATCCGTCTCAATCCTTACTGGGCAGAAACGTTAATCATTGCCCCTCAAGACTTGCAGGTTTATCTGGAGATAGAAAATAGTGGGTCAACGGATGCAGAAAAAGAGAAAATGAGAGTTCAGGCAATTCCCGATCCAATCATTCGTCAAAGTCTCTATCTACAGAGTCACGCCAATCATATTATTAGCACAATTTGTGGGCAGCCCAACTCTCCCGTCGAGGGTATAGTTCCCCAGGCAACGGTGATTAATATTCCCCTAGCCTATCGCTATGAGGAGTTTATTAATCCCCTCAATTTATCTCGCGCGATCAGTATGGCGATCGCCGAAAATGTCAATATCATCCATTGTGCCGCTTGTCATCCCACCCAAAGCGGATTAGCTCATGAATTGATTGATAAAGCAATCCGTCAAGCTCAAGCCAATAACATTTTGATCATTGCTCCAGGAGGCAATGATCGAGGAGAATGTTGGTGTATTCCCGCCGTCTTAGATCAAGTGCTCCCAGTAGGAGCAATGAAAGACAATGGCCAGCCATTTCAGTTTAGCAATTTCGGGGGAAAATATGCCCATCAAGGCATTCTTGCCCCAGGTGAAAATATCCTAGGAGCACAACCAGGCACCGATCAACCCATCCGCAAAAAAGGAACTAGCTGTGCGGCTGCCATTGTCACGGGAGTGGCTGCTTTATTGATGAGTCTACAGCTAGAAGGAGGAGCAACTCCTGATGCAGAAGCAGTGCGGATCGCCTTAACCCAGAGTGTCATTCCTTGCGATCCTCAAGAAATTGAAGAACCGGAACGTTGCCTATTAGGAAAATTGAATATTTCTGGAGCCTATGAACGGTTGACAGGAACCCCTTTATCTCATCAGAATAGTGTGGCTCTGACGGCAACTCATTCATGTCTGCTTGCGGAAATCCCAGAGATTGAGGAGAGGTTTGCCGCAATTACCTCTGTAACCCCTCTAGAAAAATCATCTCAACGTCCTCAGCTCGTCTATGCTTTGGGAACCCTTGGCTATGATTTTGGTACAGCCGCTCGTCGAGATACTTTCCAGCAGTTTATGGCGGGGGTTTCCGCAAGCGGACATGAAAATGTTGGCAATGGGCAAATATCAGGAAATCCCGATGATGTCCAACTAATGGTTAGTTATCTAGCCCATCACCCATC
>CAZTRW010000053.1:0-20730 GCA_964616725.1 uncultured bacterium | reverse complement strand
CCTGCGCCAGCACCTGCGCCAGCACCTGCGCCAGCACCTGCGCCAGCACCTGCGCTGATACCTGCGCCAGCACCTGCGCTAACACCTGCGCTGATACCTGCGCTGATACCTGCGCCAGCACCAGCACCGACTCGTGCGCCAGCACCTGCGCCAACGCCAGCGCCAGTGCCATCGCCGATACCAGCGCCGACTCCTGCACCAATTCCGACTTCGGCTACCCTAGTGCCATTAGCCACGGAGACTCTTGATTCTGTAATTGCTGTGCCGTTTGTGGCTGATTTTTCTGTTTCACCTGTACCTGAATCGTTTGTACCGACATTTGCTTCTGGGGGTTTTTCTGGGAAGGGCGATTTGCTTTTACCGGTTGATCGCTCTGTCAGTCATAATGTTAGTGTAGCGATCGCCTCTCCGTCTTCAACCCCTCCCACTCCGTCTCCAGAGCCATCCCCCTCTGCTGTTACCCTCACTCAACAGCAACCAGGAATAATTACGATTACTCGTGGTAGTCTAGAAAAGTTATTGGATCAAGGCCAGTTTCAACAAGCCGTAGAAACTGGCGATCGCCTCCTCAGTCATGAATTTGCCGCTTACTTGAATCAGCCGCTCCCCCAACAACCGCTTTCTTTTGTGCAGATCCAAAGTCAACTCGATGACGTTTCTCGACAAAATAATCAGCCTTCAGCATTATTGTATATTATTTCGCGATCGCAGCAATTAGACTTAATCCTCATTCCTCCCACAGGAGAATTGATTTACCGAGCTATTCCTGATGCGGGGAATCAAGTTTTAATGCAAAAGATTCAGGAATTTCAAAGAGAAATTGCCGATCCTGTACAACGGCGCAGTGCTAGTTACTTACCCGCCTCACAACAACTTTATCAGTGGTTAATTGCACCTCTAGAAGCAGATTTAGCCGCTCGAGGAATTGAGACGTTATTATTCAGCCTAGATAGTGGCTTGCGAAGTCTGCCGATCGCTGCTTTGCATGACGGCGAGCGATTTTTAGTGGAAAAATATCAGTTTAGTCTAGTTCCCAGTTTAAGCCTGACGAATACTCAACACAGAAGTTGGCAAAATGCCTCTGTTTTAGCGATGGGAATTTCTGAGTTTACCGATCAATCTCCTTTACCGGCTGTACCGATGGAAATTGCGCTCATCGCCGAAAAACTTTGGCAAGGAAAAGGTGTTTTGAATGAAGAGTTAACGGTAGAAAACCTGAATCAACACCGTCTAGGTGCAGACTATGGTATCATTCACTTAGCGACCCATGGACAATTTCAGCCTGGCGATTTGAATAATTCTTATCTACAATTGTGGGATGATAAGTTACAACTTAATGAGATGGATCGGCTTAATTTAGATGATCCTTGGGTACAATTATTGGTATTAAGTGCCTGTCGCACGGCTTTAGGCGATCGCGAAGCAGAATTTGGATTTGCAGGTTTAGCAGTAAAATCTGGCGCTCAATCTGTTTTAGCCAGCCTATGGTATGCCAGTGACCTAGGGACGTTAGGTCTAATGGCAGAATTTTATCATCACTTAAAAACACAGTCTACCAAAGCGGGCGCACTCCGTCAAGCCCAACGAGCAATTTTGCGCGGTGATGTCAAAATTCAAGCGGGAAAACTGATTGGCAATTTTGGGGAAATCGCGCTTCCGGCTGAACTCCATCTGGGTATTCAGCCTAACTTAAAGCATCCTTATTATTGGTCAGGATTTACTTTAATTGGTAGTCCTTGATATTTGATGTTTACAAGTGTGCTGGATGATAGTCTCTTGAAGAGTTTTGATCTCTTCAGAGGGTTGGGGATAGGAATAGATGACTTGAATCATATCTGATATCAGATCTTGTTCTCCTAAATAAATGGCTTGAGCCAGAGTACGCGCTGTGGGAGTCGCTTCTGCCATGCTGGTTTGAAGATTGCGCCATTGAGAGTCAATCGCGGTGCGCTCCGTTGCGTTCATGATTTGGAAAGCGCCTTGGATATAGGAGGTGGTGGCTACTAATTTCCAATAGTACACAATTCCTGATTCTAGGGCGGGGGCATCTTGGGGATAGGGGACATGATTTTGTGGTGGAGTTACTGCTGTTTTCCAGATCAGTTGGTCTGTATCTTCCCGGAAAAGCTGAACTTCTCGAATGACTATTTTATCTGTTTGGAGTGACCAGAGGAAGTGGGGGCGATCGTGCCAAATCGCTTCGGGTTCTAGATAGCTAATGGCATCGCTGAGATTACGGGTAGGGGAAATGGCACAGATCAACCCCTGAGCGTTTCCCCGCGATCCTCCCTCCCCCTCATCGGCGGGGGGAGTAAGCTCAAGTACGCGCTGAATGGTTTCGCTGATCTCTGGAGGGGGAGTGGGGTGGGTAGATAATGAGGGAGTGAGGATTACTCCGGCAGCGATCGCCGTCAGGAATCTGTAGAGGAGGGATGGCTGAATGTTATCCATGGGTTTTGTTCCTCTGCACGTAGGGGTAGGTTTCATTCAGGTTCCTGTAGGGAAAACCTGTCTGGTGTACGTCCTCCACATACTCCTGCCCAGTCGCTGTGCGATCGCTAACCACCACATCACTAGGACGGGGAAGCACCACGGTACTAGGATAGCAAATGAAACGTATACTTGGAGGACAATCAATCCGTATAACAGGGTGAGGATTGTCAAGAGGATCGCCGTGGCACCGGTGGCAAAACGGCGATCGCTCAACCCCAGCACCACCCCTTTTGTCAACAACGCCGCCACAAGAGTCACCCACAAATCCGGAATCGGAATCATTAATCTCTGGTTCAAAATATGATAAACCATATATCCATGTACTTCTCCCCCAGTGAGAATTTTTTGCCCAGTCCAATAGTGAAAACCTGCCGGAGGTGGCTGAATATTATCACCGCCTGGTGTGATCCCGGCTTCATCATAACCTCCTGGGGCAATAATTACCACTGATTTCGCGAAACTCTCAGGCTGCGTTGGCGGATGGCAATACTCCGCTGCAGATCCCAAGGGGCGGGTTTGAAGCCAATTCCTACTCTCCAGATCTTGATCGGTTATTTGTAATAATTGCCATGCTGGGAGGCAGTAATATACCTGAGAGGGCGGTAAGGAATAATCAATGATCGGATGGAGCCACATTTGTTTGAGAGCATAGGAAAAAAAGCTAATTTTAGAAGTCTGAGCCACGGAGAGCAGAGGATGAGATTGTTCTGAAAGATACATCAAAAGTTGCTCTTCTAGATCTTGAGAACTGTCGAGATAGGGTTGAGGGGAACTGGGATACTCCGCAGGAGTATCGCCATGGGTTGCCCCATAATAGGACAGGGCTAACAGATAGGAAAAGGGCAAAGGAGTAGAAGTTACGGAAGAAGCCAGCAGAGAAGAAAATGATACAGGAGGCGGCACAAGTTGCATATATCCCTGTTTGAAAATTGTCATTCGTCCCTGCAAGCTCCAGTGAGGACTAGCAATTTCTGGCAGCACACTGATCCAGCCTTGGCGCGAGTCCTGCTTACTGACAAATACAAACCAAGTTTGATTATTTTTGACAGCATTTTGCAGGGTTTTTGCTAAAGTAATGTCGTTATTGCCATCCCCAATCTGGCGATGGGGTCGGTCAAGGAGATAATCTAAGCCAATCACTTTAGTGTTTAATTGGGAAAGACGCTCTATCAGTTGGGATAGGTAGGCGCGATCCATGGGGACTGGACTGGAAATTCCCGCTTTGGCGATGGATTGATTGTCAATTTGAATTAGGATGGTGGGGGGAGTGGGAGCAGTGGGCAATTGGCGAGTCAGATGGCGATATTGGGCTTGAATGCCAATGCGATGATTGAGAAGCTTGACTTGTAGAGGAAATACACAACTGAGAGTAGTGAGGAGGGCTAATCCGATCGCTTCTGTTTTTCGAGGTAGCCATTGTTTGAGTCGTTGTTGCCATCCAAAGGGTTGAATTTGAAAGAAGGCAGCTTCTGGATGAGTGAAGAGGGAGGGGATGAGATAGGCACTCGGATAGGTGAGGCGTTTTTCTTGTTGTTTGAGAGTGTCGCTTGCCTCTAGGAGTGCTTGATGGACGGGGCGAAATTGGGTGAGGCTTTTGATAAATTGGAGGAGGAATTCTTGGGCAACGCGGTTATGGATAGGTTCGCGCATGACGGCAACTTGATTTAAGCCGAGGTTGATGAGGGATTGGGCGATCGCCAAGCCGCTACAGGAGTTGAAAATAGCAAATTGTAACCCTCTGGTTTTGGCAAGATGGAGGGATTCACTGAGGTCATGAATGGAGAGAGAAATTCCTGGGGCGATCGCCAATTCTCCCCCAGTCAGGGAAGTTTCGTTACTATGTCCGGCAAAAAAGAGGATATCCCAACCTTGTGGATCGGCGATCGCCCCACTAATATCATGTTTGAGTTGGCCTGGATCCCCTTTCCCTGTCCAACCCACAAATTCCACAGTAGCTAATCGGGATAGGGAAGTGACTGCATCGCGATCGCCTTGAAATTCTAACCCCGTATCATCCCCTAAAATTGCCAGCACTCTCGCTTTCCGACGCACCGGATACACCGGCTCACAAGCAATATTTCCAAACGTTCGCACCCAATAAATCGGATGAGAAGCGCCTAAATCTGTGCCAATTTCCCAAGTTTCCCAAGGCAGTCGCGCCAAGTCTAAAGGCGTACAGGCAAGGCAAACCAGGAGAGGATCGGCGCTCTTGAGAGCGCTCGTGGCTAATTGGCGGCGAATAGGGACTAATTCCGGCGACAGTAACCAATAATGGAAGCGATCTAGTAATTCTGCTTCCGCTTGAACCAAAAGAGCACGCCAATCTTCTGAAGGTTTAGAGACTACTCCCCGTTTATAGACTCGTCCCCGACATTGGCGATAGAACTTAAAATAGCAATCTTGCCAGCGTTGATAGGTTAACGTTAAAATTTCTGGATAAGGAATTTGAGTCGATAGGCTTTGACCTTTTCCCCAAACCAGTTCAAAGTCGCAAAGATCGCTAATGAGTCGAACTCGCAGTTTATAAATTTGAGAAGACATATCATCCCCAGCCAATCACCATTAACCGCTCAGATCGCCAGCACAATTTTACCAGGGAAAGGAAAAAGGCGGTAAACTCATCGTCTTTTCCGATCCGGAAAACAAAGTGACCAGAAATTTCTCATCATAGGAACCAATCACCTGAGTAAATAGATAGGAACTGGGATGATCTAGACTAACCGTTTCCTCGACTAAAATACTACTTTGGTCACTGATGCGCCACCCCAAATTTGAGGGGAGAGGTTCTCTGGAACTGCTGCCTAAAATTAATAATAGGGTCCAACTCTCTTCGTAGGAAAGACACCAAGTAATGGCGTATAATCTGACGGCGAGGCGGGATTGCTCTCCTGGCGGAAAGTTTAAGTCTTGATAGGCACGCCCAGCATCTGCAGGCACCTTGACACCGACTTCTTGTTCAATCTGTCGCAGTAAGGCGCTCAAATCGGTTACTGGAGAGAGGGGTAAATGACGGCGAAAGGCAGTTTCAGGAATCAGTTGCCATCCAGATCCGTTGATCAGATTTTGGCAGTCTTCTACCTGATGTTTGACCCATACGGTGAGGTCGATCGCTGGTTCAATCAGGAGTTTGAATAAATCAGATAAATGATTTTTGGCGGTCTCCGGGTGTTGAGAACGGTTGGTTTCTAGCCATTGCAATAATTCTGGAGCGCGCCAGAACATTTGTCCTTCTTCCCAGGAAAATACTTGCCACAACGGTCGATTTTGCACCAGAGGCAGACGCGCTTGTAAGATGCTTTGATAGTTGGCTAAGGCTGCACCGTCGTCTGAGGTAGGGATGGGGCGATGAATGGCTTCTGGGGCTAAACAGTGGAGATATAAGAGTAAAGTATCTGGATCGAGATGGAAGCGATCGCGCGGGAGATAATAATTCCAATCGAGGGACTGGGTTGGACAGGATTGGGCGATCAGCTGCGTCAGTTCTTGGTAGTTGAGAAAGCCTTGAATGGCGATCGCCTCTAAGGATTCATCTAATGCCACAATCACATATAAATCATCGGTAAATTCCAGGCAATCTACAACCACTCTGGGTACCGCCACCGTATCTTCACTGAAGGAAAGACTGGGTAACAGGCAAACCTCAAAGCCATTCACCGGTAGATGGAGAACGGCATCAATGTGCTGGCTATAGAGAGGATGGACATAACTCAAGGGGTGAGGATCGAGGGTAAAGGACGGTTCGCGATCGCGCAACCACTCATAAAAGCCCAAAATTGTCAAGGCTTGGGTATAACTAGACCAGCGATACTCCGCAGGAATATCCCTAAATCCAGAAGCCGCCTGATGATGCTCTGAAGTTAGAGGAAATGGAGCGACTGGGTAAGGAAGTTCTACGAAGTCATCGCCGGCTTCCACAGAGAAAATGGTAGAGTAGGTCATAGGACACCTTTTTGGGTTTGAAGATAGTGACAAATGGATTGGGTAAGCTGGCTGGCAACCGCGGGACGTTGGTTAGAGCCAGCTTCCCGGATGGCTTCTGCCAGGGTGGATTCCACTTGTTGGTCTAAAATGGCGTAGATTTGATTGGCTACTTGGGTGAGACGCTGGGGATCGACATAAGCTTGGGCTAGATCGAGAACGCGATCGCCCAATAACTTCACCATCGATCGACCAATATCGGCACGCAGAGTTTTCAGATTCAGCAACCGACTGACTCTGGGTTGATCTCCTAAGTCCAATTGGGTAGCAATCTCACCCATCGATACGCCACGACAGTGAAACAGATACAGGGCTTTGAGAAATAGCAGTTGTTTCTCCTGTGCTCTTTGCTGTGCCTTAGCCGTTTTGCCCGTTTGATAATTCTCTAGACGCAGTGTAATCACCCGGGCGATCGCCTCTGCTAAAGACGCCTGGAAATGGCGATCGTAGCGATCCAAAAACTCCAACTCTTCCGCACTCTCCCCCACATCCGTCAGATCCACGGGAGGTAAGGGTACCGTTGGCACTGGATACCGAGATGAAAAGGGTACAGCGCCTCCTCTGGCTTGAATCCGAGCCACCCGCATGATTCCCGCCAAATATTTCAGCTTTTGCCATACCTGAGTCGCTGACAGATTTAATCCCGCCGCGATCGCCTCTAGTTGGGCATCCGTTGGCTCTGGAAACCGTCGCTTCGTCTGGGGATGGCGCTGGCTTAACAACTCCGCCCGATAGACTTGATGGTAGCGCTGCAACAACTGAGTGGCTTGCTCAATTTCTGGGGCACTCGCTTGATTTTGGGCCAAGACTTGGGTGAGTCTGCCTAGGTGAGTGCGATTGAGAATTAACCAATCAGTGATCTGTTCGATACCATGTTCGAGGAGAAACTCTTTCACCAGGCGATCGCTCTTAAACATCCGCGCTGTCCAAGCTGACAAGGCACTTTGACTCGGATCAAACGTGGCTAAAACGCGATCGACTAAACAGGTTTCCGTCGGATGAGCCACCGGATAGGGAGAACTCGATAGCACCAACGGCAACAGATCTCGATGGGTAAAATCATGGGTTGCCCCAAAACGCTGCTCTAAATCCACACAATTCTGTTTAATCTGATTAGAAATAAAACAACGTAAACACCGCTGGGCACCCCTCATCGCCGGATCAGAACCCAGTTGCCACTGATGGAGTTGCCGCTGAATTTTCTGATGAGGTAAAGGAGATTGGCTCTGGAGCGCCTCCAATTGAGCGTGAAAAAACATTTGAGCCTCCGAATCTTCCACCCGTTGACTCGATCCAAAAGCATTGACTCTAACCCAGATCCAGTAAGGAGATGCGTTACTCATTGGTTTCCTAAAAGCCTTTCCCTCCACGATTGCTGATTGATCTATTTTGTTCTATCTGTCACCCCTCAACAGATATGTTTTTGAACTGGGGATTGACTCTCCAGTGAACTGGAGATTTTACCCTGGAGGCAATGAATTTCGGACTTCGTCCGATATAAATCACAGTGAGAAGATCATGCCCCAGCAAACTCTCCAGCTAGAAGGAATGGGATGTGCCGCTTGTGCCCAAAAAATTGAAACAGCGATTCAACAAGTAGCAGGTGTAACTTACTGCTCTGTGAATTTTGCTATGCAACAGGCGACAGTCGAGTATAACCCGGATCAAGTGACTCTAGAGGCAATTCAGGCTGCCGTAGGGAAAGCGGGATATCAGGCCAAACTCGTCTCCGCAGAAACCTGGGAAGAAGAGACTCAGACAGAGTTAAAAGAACTACAAAGTAAGCTGCTGTTGGGGGGAGTCAGTTCTTTGTTCCTGGTAGTAGGATCGTTACCGATGATGACGGGACGGTCGATACCGATTATTCCCCATGGGTGGCATCATCCTGGAGTACAATGGGCGGTGGCAACGACCGTATTATTTTGGTGTGGACAGTCATTTTTTATCGGTGCGTGGCGGGGAATGGGGCGAAGAAGTGCTGATATGAATACCTTAATCGCTTTGGGTACGGGAGCGGCTTATGTGTATTCTCTGGTTGCCACGGTGTTGCCAGAGTGGTTTCGCACAATCTCCGATATGAAGGGGAGTCCCTTGCTCCAGCCGGATGTGTATTATGAAGCGGTGGTGGTGATTATTACCCTGGTTTTAGGGGGACGTTTTTTAGAGTACCGGGCGCGATCGCAAACCTCAGCAGCCATTCGCGCTCTAATGGGATTGCAGGCAAAAACAGCGCGAGTAATTCGTCAGGGGAAAGAGTGGGAAATTCCCTGGGAAATGGTACAAGTGGGCGATCGCCTCCGGGTACGTCCCGGCGAAAAAATCCCCGTCGATGGTATCGTCATACAGGGTTCCTCTACCGTGGATGAATCCCTGGTAACTGGGGAAAGTATTCCCGTGCAAAAATACCCTGGAGATGAGGTGATTGGTGCAACTCTCAATCAAACGGGTAGCTTGGAGATGGCAGCGAGAAAAGTTGGCAAAGATACCTTTCTTGCCCAAGTTATCCAATGGGTACAGCAGGCGCAAGGCTCTAAAGCACCCATTCAGAAGTTAGCCGATCAAATGACCGCTTGGTTTGTCCCTGCGGTTCTAGGAGTTGCTACAATTACTTTTATCCTTTGGATCGTCTTCACGGGTGACTTAGCTCTGGCAATGATTACTACGGTTAGTGTCTTGGTGATTGCTTGCCCTTGTGCCTTGGGTTTAGCGACACCTACCTCGGTAATGATGGGAACCGGAAAAGGAGCACAACTGGGAATTTTAATTAAGGGAGGCGAAAGTTTACAACTGGCGCATCAGATCCAAACTCTGGTTTTGGATAAAACCGGCACTCTGACAACAGGGAAGCCGACGGTAACAGATTATATCACGGTGTTGGGGACAGCCGATGGGAACGAATTAAGACTTTTGAACTTAGCAGCAAGTCTCGAAAATGCTTCGGAGCACCCTTTAGCTGAGGCTATAGTACGCTATAGCGAGTGTCAGGGGGTGAAAAAACCTTTTCAGACTCCAGAGGAGTTTGTGGCGGTTCCAGGTTGTGGCGTGCAAGGGAGAATTGGCGATATTCCGACGGAGTATCGCCTGATCCACCTGGGGACACAACAATGGATGGATGAGCTAGGTATTAATGTGTCTGTTCATACTGCTAATGGCATTGCTTTTACTGATGCCTGCCAGACCTGGGAAAGCCAGGGAAAAACGGTGGTTTGGATGGCGATCGATAGGGAAATTCAAGCTATTTTCGCGATCGCGGATCGTCTCAAGCCCTCCTCCGCTGAGGTAGTGAAGCGCTTACAACGGAGGGGATTAGAGGTAATTATGCTGACAGGAGATAACCGTAAAACCGCAGAGGCGATCGCTGCCCAAGTAGGAATTACGCGGATTTTTGCTCAAGTGCGCCCCGATCAGAAAGCAAGTATGATTAAGCAACTCCAAAGTGAGGGAAAACTAGTAGCTATGGTGGGGGATGGCATCAATGATGCTCCCGCCTTAGCTCAAGCAGATATAGGGATTGCCATTGGCACAGGAACAGATATAGCGATCGCTGCCAGCGATATTACCCTAATTTCAGGAGACTTACAAGGGGTGATTACAGCGATGCAACTTAGTCATGCCACCCTCAATAATATCCGGCAAAACCTCTTTTTTGCCTTCATTTACAATATCGCCGCCATTCCCATTGCCGCAGGGATTTTATATCCCTTATTCGGGATACTCCTCAATCCCATCATTGCCGGAGCAGCCATGGCATTGAGTTCCGTTTCTGTCGTTACCAATGCCTTGCGTCTACGCAACTTTAAACCTAGGTTCTAGTTGGTTGGCTCATCTCGAATAGCTTGAGACAAAGGCAGCTCAAGAGTAAAAACCGTTTCTACCTGGGGAATAGAGTGACAGTGTAATTTTCCTTGATGTTGCTGAACAATAATTTGATAAGTATTTGCCAATCCCAAACCTGTACCTCTCCCCACAGGTTTGGTGGTGAAAAAAGGATCAAAGATTTGAGACATAATTGGTTCAGGAATCCCGATCCCATTGTCACTAATTGTAATGGTAACTCGCGTTTCTTGTACTTCAGTTTTAGGAACCACTGTAGTGGCGATCGCTACCTTACCACAAAACTCAGCCTCTTTGTCCCATCTTTCCATAATCCCATCGATCCCATTTTCTAGCAAACTCAAAATTGCCTGATTTAATTGTCGTGGATAGCATTCAATTTTCGGCAAATCCCCTAGCTGAGAAACCACTTCAATTGACTTACCATTCTGGCAGAAACGACTCGCTATCAGATCCAAAAGATTGTGAATATTCTCATTTAAATCAATCATTTTTAAATCTGATTGATCCAAATGAGAAAAGTTTCTGAGACACAGGACAATATTTTTAATCCGATTAGCACCTGCCCCCATCGAATCCAACATCTTCAGTAAATCCTTTTGGATAAAATCTAAGTCTATTAATTCAATCTTACGAGCAATCTTTTCTTCATCTTGAGGATAACATTGGCGATACTCATGGATCAGTTCTAGCAGATCTTCACTGTATTCACGCACATATTGAATATTGCCATAGATAAAAGTAATTGGATTATTGATTTCGTGGGCAATTACTGCCACCATTTTTCCTAATGCTGCCATTTTACCAGCCTGAACCAACTGAGACTGAGTATGTTTCAGCTTTTGTAAGGTGTCATGTAAATTTTGCGCCTTTTCTCGCTCTTTTCCTTCCGACTCCCGCAAAGCAGTTTCGATTAATTGACGAGATTCTATTTCTGATGCTAGGGTTTGGTTAATCATTTCCAGCTCTAAAGTGCGCTCTTGTACTCGTTTTTCCAGCGTCTCATTCGCCCAACGCAAAGCCTCTTCCATCTGTAAGCGCAGTTGAATTTCTGCGTGCAGCTTTTGGTTAATTTTTTCTAACTCTTCTGGACTTTTCAGCGTCAGAAACTGGGGAATTAAGGTCACCATAGAGGCAGCCGTATAGCAAGAAACTAGAGCAGTTAGTGCCTGCTCAATACCGGTTACCCAATAGTGAGGATACCAGAGAGTCCAAATATCCAAAAGATGTCCAACGCCACAGAGGATAATAAACGTTCCAAATAGAATAAAAATCTTCTGAAAAGGTACATTCTGGCGAGAAAAAACAAAGTACAGGAGTAGGGTGGGAATGGAAAAGTAGGCAAGAGCAATCAGGCTATCGCTTGCCACATGGAGACTCACCAGGGGGGTTTGCCATAGGTAACAATGACCATGTGGCAGATAGGATGGCATCGGAGAAAACAGGATCTTAAGTATTTCCCCCATCATTTCTTTTTTTCCTATTGATAAAAAGCATTTTTCAAAAAGTATTTTAATAGTATAACAGATTGATTTTACTTCTAAATCATCTGGACTTAAAGACAGAACCCTTGATGGGTAAGGAATACCGCCGTTTACCATCAAGAGAGAAAAAAGTTTCATTGCTCCCAGAAGAGCGATCGCGCAGCCACTCCGTAGGAGGATCACAGGCTTGACGAAATCTCTCCTATTTTCCGATAATCAGTGTCAGTAGATGTGGAGTTTCATTATGTTGGGAACCTTCCAGTCCAGTCAATTGCGGATAGAAGTTGAGGCAACATCCGCCCAGATTCGCCAAAGCTTACTCTATCCCGATCGCCTGCGTCAGTGGCTTTGGCCACAAAACCTGTCTGAAGGGTTACCCGAACAGTTAACATCAGGAGTAACCTTTATCAGTTGGATTGGCCCAGTGTCGATTAGCCATCAGGTAGACTTGGCAAATACTCACCATCTTCGCCTCCTCCTGAGTAACGGCATTGATGGATTTCATGAATGGATTTGGGGTGAGGGATGGGTTCAGTCTCGATTAGAAGGAATTACCTTACTCCCCTTAAACTTAGGTCAAACCCTGAGTCTGCTGAGACTCAAACAGTTTTTAACGCGCTCCCATTCTCTGTAAAAATTTTATGCTCTCTGTTACGGAAGCTGAAAGGCTCATTTTTCAAAATATTGATCCCCTCAACCCGGAAACGGATTCCCAAGGAGTGACCCTTTCTGAAGCCAGGGGACGTATCCTTTCTCGTCCAGTCACCAGTGAATTGAGCTTTCCCCACTGGGATAATTCTGCCATGGATGGGTATGCGGTCCGTTACTTAGAGGTGCGCGATTGTTCTCCAGAACACCCTACTGTTTTAGAGGTGGTCGGAGAAATTCCGGCAGGTTGTGTACCACAATTAACCCTGAATCGCGGTCAAGCTATCCGTATTTTTACAGGAGCGATGATTCCTCCGGGTGCAGATACCATTGTCATCCAGGAAAATACAGAGCGTCGAGGAGAAAAAGTAGCTATTCTGACAGCTCCCAAACAGGGGGATTGTGTCCGCAAACAGGGAGATTTTTATCGCTCTGGCAATGTGCTATTGCCGTCGGGAATGGCGATTAATATGCCCGAAATGGCAATTTTAGCCGCTGCTCAATGTCTGAATGTTTCCGTCTATCGTCGCTTAAGAGTGGGTATTTTTGCGACGGGAAGTGAGTTAGTGCCGCCCGATCGCCCCTTGCAACCCGGTCAGATTGTAGACTCTAACCAGTATGCTTTGGCGGCGGGAGTGGCTCAACTGGGTGCCATTCCCCATTGTTTCGGTATTATCCCTGATGAACCCCAATCTCTGTACAAGGCGATCGCGGGTGCTCTCTCGATGGTAGATGTGATCATTTCTTCGGGAGGAGTTTCCGTAGGCGACTATGACTATGTGGATCGGATTTTGCAGGAATTAGGTGCAACCCTTCACGTTACCAAAGTTGCCATCAAACCCGGTAAACCCCTCACATTTGCCACTTTTCCTCCCAGTTCTGCCACCAGTTGCGCCTATTACTTTGGCTTACCGGGAAATCCCGTATCTTCCCTAGTTTGCTTTTGGCGATTGGTGCAACCTGCCCTCAAGAAATTAGCCGGATATTCTCCAGGATGGGAACCGAAATTTGCCCTCGCCCAAACTCGATGCCTACTGCGCTCAGGAGGAGACCGAGAAACCTATCTTTGGGGTAGACTAGAATATAATCTCCAATGCTGTGAATTTGACCTGGCTCCCGGTATGCAAAATTCAGGGAATTTGATTAACTTAGCCGGAACTACTGGCTTGGCAATTATTCCCGCCGGAACAACTCAAATTCATCCGGGAAAATGGGTAAAAGTTCTGGTGATTTGATGGTCAGAAGGTAATGTCAAGCGATCTCCCGACTGCATTTAGGGATAATTGGGGCTATCTTAGAACCGAACTCAATTGGCTCGATCGCCTGCTGAGAGTAGCGGTGGCAAGGCGACAACAGGAGAAACAAGCGATTAATCGAGTGGCCAAAACCCCAGGCGATCGCGTCAGCAGCGATTGGTGGAAAGGGCTAGTAACTCTAGAGGGAAATATTGGTCATGATGAACTAGGAAAACGGGAAATCTTTCCCCCCCAAGCAGAAAGCCTAAGCTATCAGCAGCAGTTGCAAGAAAAAATTAAGGTAAGCCATCAACAAGGGATCAAATTAGGGCTACCCATGCTCTGCGATCGCGCCCATTTAACCCTATTTGAAAAACAGTTAGTCCTCGCTAGTTTAGCCCCAGAAGTCAATCGCCGCTATTCTCGCCTGTATCAGTATCTCCAAGACGATAATCAAACCGAATTACCCACGGTTGATCTGATTTTACGGCTATTTTGTCGCGGTGATAACCAATGGCGAGATGCACGCAATCGCCTGATTAATCAATCTCCACTCACTCAATTAGGACTAGTAGAATTTTTACCCACCCACTCAGAAACCTTTCTCCAGAGTCGCGTCAAATTAGCCGATCGCTTAATCAACTACCTCTTAGCCGATCATCCCGCTCCCGACACTTTAACCAAGCTATTACACCCTGATCTTCCCTCTCTGAATACCTACTTACCCCACAAACTTTGGTCAGACTTAATCTTGCCTTCCCATTTACAACAACAGCTAAAAAAGTTGAGTCAAGCTTGGCAGTTTCAGGATCGTGTCGCCCAGCTTTGGTTCCCGCAAAAACGGGTATCTCCTGGGCAAATAGCCCTTTTTGTGGGAGAATCAGGAACGGGAAAAACCGCAGCCGTAGAAGCGATCGCCACAGAACTCCATCAACCCATCACCTGCATCGATCTCAACCATGCTCTCTTCCCGCCTGCTCAATTTTCTCCCCTCTGGGAGACACAACCCCCTATCTTACTAATCAAATCTGCCCAGCACTGGCTGAAGCGGATTTATGAAGCAGAACTTCGCCAATTCTTGTACCGTCTTCAACAACAGCAAACCCTCACCATTTTTACCCTTCATCCTCCCTTTGCCGGAACGGCAAGTTTAACCCAATGGATCAGACAAGGGATCATCCATCACGTACTCAACTTTCCTATTCCAAATAAAGAGGATCGCTGCCAGCTCTGGCAGCAAGTCTTTTCCCCAGAAATTGCTCTGAGTCCTACATTAAGCTGGGAAGATCTCGCCGAGCGCTGGTTACTCACAGGAGGAGAAATTGAGGCGATCGCCTATCAAGCCACCTTCTTTGCTACCATCGAAGCACCTGATGCCCCGGTAACCTTCGCTCATCTCCAACAAGCTCTATCTGCCATTACCCCTACCCTAGCCCTCAGAAACCGGAAGCAGGCAAGGTAGCAAGGATTAACACGGCTGTGCCTACCCGATCGGCGATCGCTCTACACCTACTTTGCTAAAATAAAGCATCATCTGTTTATCCCGATCCCAGCTTTTATGCTGACCATCATCCTACTCCAGATCAAGTTTATTTATAGCACCAGATCATTTAGCGAGGCCAACAGTCTGCAAGCCCTTTAGCTTTTCCTGATAGCGTGATTACGGTGCAAGAGTGTTTTTAAAAAGGAAGGCGATACTCCTACGGAGTCGCTGCGCGATCGCCACAGTATTAACGATCATTGAGATCGATGCCCGCTTCTCGCAGCAATTCTTCTAAACGTTTAGCCTTTTGACGCTCCTGTTCGAGTTGTTCTTGAACGGTTGCCTTAGCCTGACGTTCTGCCAGTAATTCTTGCTGAACCTCTTGTAATTCCTGATTCACTGCCAAATAATCCGCGAAAGGCTGACCATTGGGACGATAGATCTCTAGAGAGTCTGATGACAGTTCAAATTTAATTCCTAAGTGTGGGGAAACCCAACCAGAAATTCCCTCAATTTCTTCTAAAAAGACTTCGGAACGCAACCATCCCATAAAGTGATTCCGATCCGGGTCATAGAGATAATATTCTTCCACACCATAGCGATCGTAAAATAAGAGCTTTCGGTTCATTTCCGTAGTGGTATTTCCTGGAGATAAAATCTCAAAGACCACTTGGGGCGCAATGTTGTTTTCTTTCCACTGCTGATAAGAACCTCTATCCTTTTTTTCGACTCCAAATACCACCATCACATCCGGGGCTTGGCGCAATTTATTATTGCCTTGCACGGGATACCACAGCAAGTCTCCAGCGACGAAAACATTCAGGTTTTGGGCAAATAGCCATGCTAAGTTACTCTGAATGACTGTTATCCAATAAAATTGAATAGTATTGTCCGCCATTGGTTGTCCGTCACTATCGGGATAAACAATTTCGGCATCGGTTTGGGCCTGAGTTTGTGTTATCATATAGGATCTTCTCAAAACCGCACTAGGATAGATTTTATCATTTTTTCAGGCAAGAGAGGGGAAACAGTGATTCCCCAGGCGATCGCTTTCCCTGCGGGACATGAATACGAATTGCACAGATTCCCCGTAACCATCAGTTCTCCATCGGTGTGAGCCACTTCTGTACAGACGATTAACAGGGCTTGCCAAATTTTCCGGAATCGCTATACTATCATCTGAATCCAACTGCACAAAGATAGGCACTCAACCCCAAGCACATAGCGTGAAAATCGCCATTTCTGATCGCCATTCTATCAACCTGGCTCCAGATGTCCTGATTCAGGAACTCTCTGGAGAATCAGTGTTGCTGAACTTAAACACTGAGGAATACTTCGGTTTGGATGAGGTGGGTTCCCGAATGTTGTCAGTCTTAACCAGTACCGGTTCGATTCAAGAAGCGAGTGATCGCCTCCTTCAAGAATACGACGTAGAACCCGCCCAACTCCAAACTGATCTCATCAACCTGATTGATCAAATGGTAAACCATGGCTTGGTGGCAATTATTTCAGCGTAAAATCAAGACCGTCAAAGGTCTGTCGAACCAAGAGCGCTGGCTTTTGGCTAAAGCCTTACTACTGTTGCCTTGGGTATCTTTAAGTGTCCACAGCCTAGGGTACCGCCAAACCCAAGCCTGGTTATGCCGTTTTGCCGTAACTTCTAGCCATTTATCCTCTCAGGAAACCATAATTAAAACCACTCAAATGGTGAAAATTGCGGTACGGTATAGTAGACTATGGACGAACTGTCTTAAGCAATCTTTGGTATTATGGGCCCTACTCCGTGGCCAAGGGGTAGCCAGTGAAATCCGCATTGGGGTTAAACTCCATCAAGGCCAGTTTACAGCCCATGCCTGGGTAGAGTATGATGGCATCGTTTTGAATGATCGCCCGGATGTGTCAGACCAGTTTGCTCCCTTGGAAACCCCAGTTGAGGTGAGATTGTGAGTGGAATCGTTGGTATAGTTCACCCCAATCAGTTCCCCGTTGAGCGGGAGTTGTTAGGGAAAATGACAGGATTTATGGCGTATCGAGGGCCGGATGCTCAGAAAATCTGGGTACAAGGTTCTGTCGGTTTTGGTCATACTCTCCTGAGAACTACGGACGAATCTGTAGTAGAAAATCAACCTTTAACGCTGGATCACCAACAGTGGATTGTCGCTGATGCCCGTGTAGACGGTCGTCCTGAGTTAATTGAACGTCTTCAAAGCAAAGGCGAATCAGTAACCTCAAATACACCCGATTCAAATCTGATTCTTCAGGCTTATCGGGTTTGGGGAGTGGATTGTCTGGATTACCTGATCGGTGATTTTGCCTTTGCCATCTGGGATGAACCAGAACAGCGCCTATTTTGCGCCAGAGATCATTTCGGGGTAAAACCGTTTTTCTACGCTCAAATAGGCCAAGGATTGGTGCTCAGTAATACGCTAAACTGCGTGAGACTGCATCCGGGAGTATCGGACAAGCTCAATGATTTGGCGATCGCCGATTTTCTCCTGTTCGGCTATAATCAGGAAGTCGATACTACAACATTTGCGGACATCCAACGCTTGCCTGCTGCCCATCGGTTAATCTGGACTCCAGAGAGCTTTAAGGTCGAGAGATACTGGACATTGCCCACAGATGGCTATATCCGGTATAAGCGGGATGAAGAGTATGTAGAGCAGTTTTTGGAGTTAATGCGGTTAGCAGTCGGCGATCGCCTGAGAACCAATAAAGTCGCGGTTTACATGAGTGGCGGATTAGATTCTACCAGTATAACGGCGATCGCCAAAGAACTCCTCATAAAATCTTACCCCACCTACGACCTCAGAGCCTACACCACCGTCTTCGACCGTCTTCTTCCCGACGAAGAGCGTTACTACTCCAGTTTAGTCGCCGAACACCTAGATATTCCCATCCACTACCTAGTCGCCGACGACTTAGAATTATGCACAGGACTTCAAGATCTCGAAGACCCTACACCAGAACCAACTCTGATTGATTTTCGTAAAGGAATTAATCAAATTCAGCAAGACATCAGTCAAAGTTATCGAGTAGCGCTCAGTGGTCTGGGAGGCGATCCAGTGCTATATTCTTGGGGAATGTACTTTCATATCCGCCATTGTCTCCAAGGAGGACAAGTGGTACAGTTAACTAAAGACTTAATCAAATACTTTATATCCCATGGTAAACTGCCTCCTCCTGGAATTCGATCAAGGATTAAAACATGGTTAGATATTCATAACCCACGCCCCCCATATCCAGACTGGATAAATCACAAACTAGCCCAAACATGGAATCTACTCGAAAGGTGGGAAAAATTTTGGGGAAATAAACCCCTTATTCATCCTGTTCGTCCTGAAGCCTATCAACAGATTACTCACTCTTGCTGGTCTCATGCCTTTGATCTTGAAGATCCTGGTGTAAGTATGAGTCAGGTAGAAAAGCGGTTCCCATTCTTCGACATACGTTTAGTAAACTATTTACTAGCCATCCCTCCTATCCCCTGGTTTATGTTTAAGGGAATTATTCGAGTAGCGATGAAGGGAAAGTTACCTGAATCCGTACGTCTGAGACCTAAAACCCCATTAGCTGGAGATCCGATAGCACCTCTATTGCAAGCTCCTATTCTAGAATGGCTTAATACCTGGAATCCTACCTTGGAACTAGGTTATTATGTAGACTGCAACAAGATTCCAGTAATTTGCGGAATGTCTGTAGGAAACGGTGAAGCCCTGATTAATATGCGACCATTGAGTCTAAATTATTGGTTGCAGCAAAAATACGCGGGTCAACTGATTAAGCAGAAAAAGTTCTCACTCATCTGCTAAATATCGTTAAAGGCTTAGTCAAAAGACTAAGCTAAGTTGATGGAAATTAAGTGTTCACAAATTTACTCACTTAGGAGGGCTGTTATGAAATCTAATCTAAATCAATCTCATAAGAAAACTTACTCCTCTCCACAACTGACAACCTATGGTGATGTCAGATATCTAACACAGGCAACTAATCCTACAGGGATGGAGTTTGACTTCAATTCTGGGAATAGCATGGGGACTTACAACAAAAGCATTAATATCTAAATAGTTGTCAGTGGCTTTCTCTTTTTTTGCTTTTGGACTCAAGATAAACTTAAATATCGTTATTCCTTGTCTACAAAACTGGTCAACCCCCACCAGTTACTTGGAAGAAATCTATGTTTGGTTTAATGAACATCCTGTAGGCTGGGAAAAATTCTCTAATTCAGCGGTATTGGTTTATTGTAGTCCGTTAGTACACGGCGCAGACAAGCCCGTAGTTATTATTGCGGCTTTACCTGATAAAAGCCTCTGGACAATTACTTACAGTGATGGTACACAGTTTATTGTTCACCACTCAGGCACTCAAGTATGGGCAACCTGGCCCAGCAGTTTAACTGTAGAAGACACAATTACTTATTTCTTAGGCCCTATTATGGGCTTGATTTTGCGCTTTCGGGGAATTACTTGTCTCCATGCTAGTGCAATACTCATAGAAGATAGTGTAGTTACTATTGTTGGCAGTTCTGGATCAGGAAAATCTACAACTGCTGCGGCTTTTGCCAAATTAGGATACCCTATTCTATCTGATGACATAGTTGCACTCATTCCTAGAAACAACCAATTCTGGATTCAACCGGCTTATCCTTGGGTTCGTTTATGGCCAGCATCTGTAGAGCTTCTGTTTAATTCACCTACAGCTCTTCCGCGAATTGTACCAGAAAATTCAGACTGGGATAAAAGATATTTAGATTTAAAACAAGAAGGTTATGCTTTTCAAGAACAACCCATGCCTTTAGGAGGAATTTACATCCTCACAGAACGCGCTTTTGAGCCCAAAAGACCCTATTTTGAAAATCTACCAATTTCTAAAGCATTGATTCATCTCATTGGTCATTCTTATACCAATCGCTTGTTAAATAAAGAAATGCGTACTCAGCAGTTTCAAGATCTAAGTCAAGTTGTTTCTCATGTACCAGTACGTCAAGTCTATCCTCATGGTGATCCCAAAGAAATATTTAATCTTTGTGATGCTATCTTGGATGATTTCTCTCAAGTAAAAAAAATTAAATAATTATGTATAGTGTATCGGGTTATGGCTCCATGATCGCCGATCGCGGCCGCATGGAATCCTATACGCAAGCTCTGAAACAATCCATTACCCCCGGTTGTGTGGTTCTTGATTTAGGTACAGGAACAGGGATTTTTGCCCTACTTGCCTGTCAATTAGGTGCCAAGAAAGTTTATGCTATTGACACTAATCCCGCTATCGAAGTAGGGAAACAGGCAGCAGTAGCTAATGGTTATGCCGATAAAATTGAATTTATCCCCCAACTCTCTACTCAAGTCGAATTACCGGAATTAGTCGATGTGATTATCTCAGATTTGCGGGGAATTGTGCCTCTCTTTCAGCAACATATCGGCTCTCTTCGAGATGCTAAAAAAAGGTTTTTGCGTCCCGGAGGAGTATTAATTCCACAGCAAGATAAAATTTGGGTAAGTGTGGTAGAAGCCCCCCATTTATGGCATAAAATTAATGATCCTTGGGATAAATATTGCTATGGCTTGAAGATGGA
>CAZTRW010000052.1:0-21221 GCA_964616725.1 uncultured bacterium | reverse complement strand
TACTTGGGCTGATTGAGTTAAGGTGGCATAGAAAGCGGCTCCAGAGGTTAAGCTGGCTAGTAAGCCTATCAGTAATAAGGCGTAAGGTGGTTGTAGGGTATAGTACACTAAATATACTCCTGAGATTCAGTAGATGGATGGCTGAGGAGGAGATCCTGTGAATTTCCTCCTGGTTAACCATTATTGGGTAAAAGCAGCAACAGAGGGTAATAAGTGAGCGGCTCGCTCTCTAGAAAAATCGGCGATCGCCCCCCAAGCCGCATCCCACAAGCGGGTGGGATGAATATCGTCTTGAATTAAATGCCACAGCCGTTGCACTTCCTCTGTGTGCAATCGATCGTTTTCTGTCAGCGCTAGGACAATTTGATGGCGCAGATAGCGTCCTTCTTCAGATAGAAGATATTGTAAGCCTAATTGGGCTGTAGGCATCAAATCGAATCCACTATCAGAACGGGCGATCGCAATCATATTTTCTAGCCGATCCCAACGGAATTTACCTTCCTTGATTAACACCTCTAGCAAGCGCCGTCGCAAGCTTGGCGTTTCTCCAGTTAGCAACCGTTGCGCTACATAAGGATAGGCAATTTCCACGATCTTAAAATCAGGATTAATGCTTAGGGCTAATCCTTCTTGAGTTACCAAAGAACGAATGATTAAGGCAAATTTAGCAGGAATTCGGAAAGGATATTCATACATAATTTCTGAAAACTTATCCGTGATTGTCTTAAAATTAAAATCTCTCACGCTCTCCCCGATAATATCGCCAAAGACTGATTCTAGAGCCGGAATAATCGGTTGAATATTGGTCTCTGGGGTGAGGAATCCTAATTTGACAAAATCCTCGGCTAGTTCTGGATAATCCTGATTAATCAAATGAACCACGGCATCCACTAAAGTTTCTTTAGTGATTTGATCCAATTGATCCATCATGCCAAAATCAATATAGCCCATCTGAGGGCCAATGCCTGAAGAACCAGCGATCGCAAACAAATTTCCCGGATGGGGATCGGCATGGAAAAATCCAAACTCCAGCAGTTGTTGCAATCCCGTTGTTACCCCAATGCGGATGAGCGTATTTTTATCTAAACCTGCTTTCTCAATGGCTTGGGTATTAGTGAATTTATAGCCACAAATCCATTCCAGGGTTAATACTTTCGATGTGCAGTAGTCCCAATAGATATTAGGCACTTTCACCTGGGGATTATAGCGAAAGTTGTAGGCAAATTTTTCGGCGTTCTTTCCTTCATTGATATAATCAATTTCTTCAAATAACTTACTTCCGAATTCATCCACAATTAAAGTCAAATCATGGCCTAAATTCAGAGGCAGAAAGGGAGAGAGCCAATGGGCTGCCCATCGCATTAAATATAGATCTAAGGTCAGAATCGGAATTAAATTGGGCCGTTGGACTTTAATTGCCACTGCTTCCCCGCTCTTTAACCGCCCTTGGTACACCTGACCTAAACTCGCTGCTGCAATTGGGTTCGGAGAAATCTCTTGATAAACTTGGGAAACAGGAGATCCTAGCTGAGTTTCAATGATCTCAAAGGCGATCGCATTAGGAAAGGGGGGGAGACGATCTTGGAGTTTCGTTAATTCCTCCAAAAAGTCCTTGCGAATCAGATCCGGGCGAGTGGACAAGGCTTGCCCTACCTTAATATAAGTTGGCCCCAAATCGGTCAATAACTGGCGTAATTGGGCTGCTCTTTGAGCCTGCCTCGCCTCAACTTGGTTGGCGATCTGATCCCATTTCAGAGCAAAAATAAATCCTAAAAATGCCCCTACCAAAGTCATCAACCGATAGAAACTTTGCCAGGGGCGAAATCCATAGTAGCTGGCGATCGCCTGGGGGTCGTATCTCCTGAGCCGCTCAAGTGGATGTTGCTTCACGCTAACGTCTGCCTCTTGATAATCACAATTTTTCTCAAACTAACCAGGTGGGTTGCCTGACTTTACCTAGGGAAACGTAGGGTTATGGGTTATCGTCTCTCCCGGAGGAGATTCAACCCTTCCTATTGTCCTGGGCTAAAGGATATTTTTTATCTTTTGCTTAACTATACTATAGAAAACTTAAAGTTTTCTCACATTTTTGTTAAGTAATGTATCGATTCTCCTCTAGGTATCCCGAATCGAGATAGATCACAACGCATTTTTCAGACCATACACCACCTGCTTTTGTTGTTCTCGGGTCAATTCTGGAAACATCGGCAAAGACAACACCTCATCGCTCACCTGTTCCGCCACGGGCAGTTGGCCGGGTTGATATCCCAAAGAATGATAAACCGGCTGTAAGTGTAGGGGCAAAGGATAATAGACAGAAGAGATGATCCCCTGCTCGCGCAAACGGGCTTGTACCTGATGGCGATACTCTGGCAGAGGTTCGCCCGTTTTAGGCTTCACCCGAATCGTGTACTGATTCCACACTGACTCTCCCCCGTCACTCTCTTGGGGAAGGGCGATTTGAGCAATCGGTTGTAGTAATTGATGATAGCGCTGGGCACATTCTCGGCGCTGCTGATTCCATTGACTCAGATAGGTCAATTTTACCTGTAGAATGGCTGCTTGCAGGGCATCTAAACGGGAATTGATGCCGATCGCCTCATGGAGATAGCCAGTACGCCGTCCATGGTCTCGCAGCAGCTTCACGCGCTCGGCGATCGCTCGATCGGGGGTAGTGAGTGCGCCCCCATCTCCACAGGCCGCCAAATTCTTAGTTGGGTAAAAACTAAAACAGCCGATCTGTCCCCAACTGCCCACGGGCGCACCTGCCCAAGTTGCTCCCGTTGCCTGGGCACAATCTTCGATCACCATCAGATCATGGGCGTGGGCAATAGCCGTCAGACGCTTCATATTCACCGGCCGACCAAACAAGTGTACCGGAATAATTGCCTTGGTTTTCGGGGTAATTGCCTGCTCCACCTGGGACAAATCCAAATTAAACGAATCTGGCTCAATATCCACAAACACGGGAGTGGCTCCCACTGCTGAAATCATCTCTGCTGTGGCAATGAAAGTGAACGGGGTGGTAATCACTTCATCCCCGGGGCCAATCTCGGCCGCTCTGAGGGCAAGATAGAGGGCATCTGTACCCGAATTACAAGCGATGCAGTAGTCTACCCCCACGGATTGGGCAAACTGATGTTCAAAAGATTCGACTAAGGGGCCGCCAATATAGCGTCCAGAGGCTAAAACCGCTAGTACCGCCCGTTCTATCTCTGGGGCGATCGCCTGATATTGCTCAGTTAAATCAACAGGAGGAATCTTATTCACTCGCTTACACCACAGTTTGTAATCCTTATTTTAATATTTTCTTGCTACGATTTGGGATTGTGGATTGAACTGAGGAATTATGGTAACTTTCCGAAACTTAATTGGTGTGAGTGTGAGTGCAGCGATCGCCGTCGGACATCTGAGTCTCAATACCGTTGCTGTCGCCGGTAACCCTCCAGAACCCAGCCAACCGAAACCCTCCCTGGATGAGCCAACTCCGCCCGCCTCTGCCCCAAGAGGAGTCTTATCAACGGTATCCTTGGACTGGACGAGAACCCCCCTCAACTCTCTGACTCCGCCACCAGCCGAGATCTCCCCCCCTCAGTCTCCCGCGTCAACTCCAGAATTATCCGTTTCTGCCGCTGCTCTGGAGGAAACCCTACAAGCCTTAGTTACGGAACACGCTCAAAACTTTGCCCCCCAAGAAGTGGCTTGGCTCACTCGCTTGCAAAAGGCCTTAGCCTCTGAGCAGGAGGAGAATCCACCCACTCGAATTTCCCCTCACCTCGCTCAAAATGCTCCAGAGGCAATCCTGCCCTCCTATCTCGATCCTAGTCCCAATCCCCTGTTGTTTCCTACCCAACCGTCGGAAGTGGCGATCGAAGCAACTCAGCCCCTCACGTTACAACAAGCCATTGACTTGGCTCGCCGCAATAATGTGGATCTACAACGTACTAAGCTCCAGCTAGAACGCTCTCAAGCCCAATTGCGGGAAGCGCTAGCGGCTAAGTTACCCATCGTCACCTTGCAATCAGATTTACAGCGATCGCAATCAGCTAGTAGTGAAATCAGTGCTCGTAATGCTGATATCTCCTTGGGAAATCCTGATTCTCCCCGCAATAGCTTGAGTGCTACGGTACAAATTCGCTATGATCTGATTACTTCGGGACTCCGCTCTGGGAATATTCGCGCTGCGGAAAAACAAGTTCAGATTAATGCTCTTCAGGTAGAAGTGATTGAGGAACAAATTCGTCTGAATGTGGCTGAACAGTATTATATCTTACAGCAGGCTAAAGAACAATTGCGGATTCGGCAGCAGGCCTTGTTTCAAGCGGAACGAAGTTTACGGGATGCCCAGGCCCTAGAACAAGCGGGGGTAGGCACTCGGTTTGCCGTGCTTCAAGCCCAGGTACAGGTGGCGAATGAACAGCAACGATTGACGGAAGCGATCGCCGAATTACGTCGTACCAGACGAACCCTGGCTCAACTCCTCAATATGCCCCAAACCCTGGATGTAACCGCTGCTGACCCAGTAGAAATTGTCGGACGCTGGCAACTCTCCCTCGACGATAGCATTATCCTCGCCTACAAGAATCGTGCCGAACTCGAACAACGTCTGGCGGAACGAGAACTCAACCAAGCCCAACGCCAAGCCAGACTCGCGAACCTCAAACCCCAAGTGAGCTTGTTTGCCAACTACAACGCCTTAGAATTGTCCTTTGACGATCCCCTCTTGTCCCAAGGCTCAGGAGATGGCTATACCCTAGGGGCCCAATTGAACTGGACCCTGTATGATGGGGGACGCACCCGTGCTCAAGCGGATCTCGAAGACGCAGAAGTGGCGATCGCCGAACAAGAATTCACCAACGATCGCAATTCTGTCCGCCTCCAAGTCGAAGAAGCCTATTTTCAACTCGTCTCCAGTTTCGACAATATTCAAACCTCCATCGTAGGCCTCGCCCAAGCCCAAGAAGCCCTCCGATTAGCACGCCTGCGCTTCCAAGCCGGAGTTGGCACCCAAACCGATGTGATCAACTCCGAAACCGACCTCACCCAAGCCCAGTTTAACCAAGTCCAAGCCATCCTAGGGTACAACGTCGCTGTCGCTCGCTTACAACGAGCCATCAGTAATCTTCCTCCCCTCCCAAGCCCCTAACTCTGCTCAAAAACTAAAACTGTTGTCTCCCCACTCAGAAGAGCACAACAGCCCCATCTCCAAGATCTCTAAGATTGACGCACAATCTTTTCTGCTTGACTGAGCCGTTCAATCACCTGTTCTGCTGCCATTAATCGCTTCAGAACTACTTGACCAATGGTTTCTGAACTAGCAGCTTCTGGTGTGGGCTTCACCTCCACCATCAATACCGCCTCTTCCACCCGATATAGCCAGAGCGTTTGGTTCTGCTCGATAATACCAAGACTCAATTGCTCAATCTCCGGCTTGCGTCGCCAGACCAATTCATTCCAAATGCCCCCAAATTCCCAGACTCGACCGACAATCCATCCATCTGACAGGAAAAAGTATTTGACTGACAATGTTCCCTCACTCCCAACCAATTTTTGATGCTCATCGTTTGAAATAGTGACAGAATAAGGGTGCTTTTTGTCAACTTAGGGTCAAGAAATAATCGATTTTTGTCTGGGGCTTGACAACGGATGCGATTTCTTGTACTCTAGGATATTAGCAATGCGGGTATAGCTCAGTGGTAGAGCGCAACCTTGCCAAGGTTGATGTCGCGCGTTCGAATCGCGTTACCCGCTTAGAAAATCCCCCATCAAAACTAACAGCCCTTAAGAGACGGTCAGTTGGTACAGGGCCAAAGGATTGTCTCGTGAGAGAGTTATATTGGTAATATGCCGTTAAACCCTTTCTTAGCTATGGCATAAAAACATAAAAGGTATTTAATGTCAACTATCCACTGTCTTCCTGGCTTGTGCGATCAAAATCTAGAAATGCCCAAAAAATTGATTTAATGGTAGACGACTATCCTTGTCCCTGTAGTCGTCAAGGTCGTTTGCAGCCCATTATCCTCACTGAAGCCTTGGGGTGTAATCGATGTCAAAAAATTTTTGCCGTTGAAGAAAATGGTTATGTGCTACAACAAGTCTCAACCAGTTCGCCCTACAAAAAAATGTGGTATTGGACGGGGACGAAATGGCGGGTAATTAATTCTCTCAGAGAGTATTATTTGCCTCTTGGTCTGCTGATCATTGTGGTCTTACCCGTTGTATGGTTATCTCTATATTTTTTGTACGGGTCTGTGATTAGCGTTTGGGCACTTATACCCTCCGTATCAATTCTAGGGGCCCTGATCAAAGGGTTGATGTATTTATACTCTTCTGCCAGCTCTAGAGACTGATCTATGACTTCACCGAATCATCTTTTGGAGGATGTGGGAGTTTCCCATGAAGCCTCCTTAATTTTAGCCCATACTCCCAGTAGCGTGCGCGATCGCGCTCTCCAAGCCATGGCAGAGATTCTGGAAGGATCTCTCGATCAAGTTCTGGAAGCGAATACTTTGGATCTAGAAATGTCTCGCGAGATGGCAGTACCGGATTTAATTTTGGAGTGGCTCAAACTAACTCCCGAACGGATTCAGAACACAGTACAAATTTTACAGCGGTTAGCCCAGTCTCCCGATCCCTTACAAGAGGTGATCAATACCGCTTACCAGGTAGAGCAGGTACAAACCTATTGTCAGCGAATGCCTTTGGGGGTAGTGGCGTTGGTGTATGAAGCGTTTCCAGAGTTAGGGGCAATTGCGGCGGGATTATGTCTGAAAACAGGCAATAGTCTGATTTTGCGGGGAGGAAGCGAGTCAACCCATACGAATCAAGCCATGATAGAGCCTCTGCAACTGGCTCTAGAAGAGGTAGGGCTGCCAAAAACGGCTTTGATCCAGTTGCCAGCGGAACAGGGAGCGCCGATTCGAGAAGTGGTAAGACAGGATCAGTATATTAATTTGATTATTCCTTATGGTCGCCCGTCTTTGGTAGAGCAGGTGGTAAGACAAGCGACGGCTCCGGTATTGCGATCGGCGATGGGGAACTGTTATTTGTATTGGGGAGCCTCTGGGAGTTTAGAGGCGGCTCGTCATTTAATTGCTGATTCTCATGCCAGTGAGCCTGATCCGGTGAATGGGATTGAAAAAGTGTTGATTGATGGTGCTTTGAGTGCGACGACGATGGTATCGCTGTGGAAGTGGTTGAAAGAGAGGGGTTTTGAATTGCGAGGCGATCGCAGTTTGGTGGCTCAGTATGGGGAGTTGAAGTGTACGGAAGAGCAGGAGTGGGGTGAGCCGTATCTGAAGAAGGTGGTGGCGTTTAAGGTGGTGGAGAATTTGGAGGGGGCGATCGCCTGGATGAATCAGTACAGCAGCGGCCATGCTAATTGCCTAGTGACTCAATCTTATAGTGAAAGCCGCAAATTTGCCCTAGGGATCAATAGTGCTGCTATTTACATTAATACCAGTCCTCGCTTTTACCGCTGTCCTCCTAGGGGAAATAATGTGTTTTTAGGGATGTCTAACCAAAAGGGAGTGCGTCGAGGTTTGATTAATTTGGAAGCCTTGACTACGGTAAAATACATTATTCAGGGGAATAGTTGATCTAGTAGAGAAAAAATCGTTCTAAATCCAGGTGGGCGCAGGCTTGTGTGAGTTGGTGGGTATCTGTGGGATTTTCAAGATAAGGAAGAGTACCCAGAACCGGGGTTTGGGTGAGAGCCTCAATGAGGGCAATCGGTGCCCATTGTGCCTGTTGCAGAGGGGAGAGGGGATGGATGCAGTTGAGCACTAATCCGATCAGGGGAACGCGATAATGACGAGCGAGGGCAACATTAGCGACGGTTTGGGCGATCGCCCCTAATTTTACCGGAATCACCAACACCGTAGGCAGATGCCAATCTCTTGCTAAGTCTGCCACCACCAACTCATGGGTGACGGGAGATCCTAACCCCCCCAAACCTTCAACCAGCAGCCACTCTTTGGTCTTCTGAAGGCTAGTCAGAGTGTGCCATATAGGGGCAAGGTCAATGGCTCGGTTCTCCACTTCTGCGGCGATCGGAGGGGCAACGGGAGTCTGAAAATAGAGGGGTGTAATAGATTCGGGCGATTGATCTAGGGTAAATAGGGTGAGGTAATGTTCCAAGTCTCCCACACCACTTTGAATCGGCTTCATTAAACCGAGGGAGCGATGGGGATAACAGGTTTGCCCATAGGCAATCAGAGCGGTTGTCAATAGGGTTTTTCCCGCTGCGGTGTCTGTGCCAGCAATGAGGAGGGTGTGGTTAGTCAAGGCAGAATCCAGAAAGGGGCGATCGCCATTCTATAATTTTGAATAGGCTTTTGATCATCCCTAACTCACTCCCTACTCCCCACCATCAATCTATGAAACCCCTACGATGGGCACTACTGTGTACCATAACCTTTCTGCTTTGCCTGTGGCTAGGCAGTTGCTCGACTCCCCTTCCCCCAGCAGTATCCTTAAATATTGCTGTAGCAGGGATGACGCGGGCTGCCCTCGAAGAGATTGCCACAATTTATCAGCAAAATCACCCCAATGTTGTGATCAACTACACCTTTGGTGGCACCAAGGTGATCCAAACCTTCATTGAAGAAGGACAACCCTTTGATGGTGTTGCCATGGCAGAAATTAAGCCGATGGAGCAGTTACAAGCCCAAGCCCTGATCCTACCAGAAAGTCGCCGTAATTTAGTGACTACCGATATGGTCGTGATTGCACCAATCGACAGTACAGTCACACTTTCTGATTTCCGAGAGCTAACCAATCCCTCCATTAAAACCATCGCCATGGGAAATCAGAAATTAGCTGTTGGGAGATATACCCACGAAATCTTGGCTCATCTCAACATAGCTGATGCCGTCGGATCCAAAGCCGTATTCGCTACCCTCGACGTGCGAGAAATCCTCATCGATGTTGAGCAAGGAAGAGCTCAAGTCGGTATTACCTTTCTGTCAGAAGCCAAATCTTCTCAGCAAGTCAAGGTATTAGCCACCGCTCCCCCCAATAGCCATCAGCCAGTACAAGCCAGTGCTGCCATTCTGACCACTTCTCTGCATCCCCAAGAAACCAAGGCTTACTTGGACTTTTTGATCACCAATCCAGCCAAAGCCATATTCCAAAAATTTGGACTTCGCCCTCTAAAAAATTAGAGATAACCGATTCAGCTTAGGAACTACAATCATGAACCAACCCTCAAATTTTCTCGCCACTATTGCCACTAGCTTAGGAGCGGCTACTTTCTTCGTTTTAACGGTGAGTGGGATTTCTTTTTGGAGTGCCAAACAAACCTTATTCCTAAATCGTCAAATTGCTCACCATCTCCAAACTTTGACCACCCTGGAATTATTAATTAGTGCCTTGGAAAAGAGTGAAAATATGCAACGGCAATATCTCCTCACAGAGAGCGAAACGGTACTGGAAATATTTGTGCTGACAATGATTGAGGTGGATCAAGAAATGCGGAATTTGAGAGATTTGGTGCAAGGTAATCTTGATCAAAAACCACAAATTCAACAATTAGAAGCTTACATCATTAATCGTCTTAATCAACTGGAAAAAGGGATTGAATTACGACAAAATAAAGGGTTGGCAGTGGCGATCGATTACTCTGTGCCTGAGATTCTCGATCAAGTCACCCTGATTAGCCAGCATATTGAGGAGATAGAAGTTGTCGAAATCAGGAAAAAAAAAAAGCAGTCGAAAATAATGCTGTCCAAGGAATGGTCATGTTTTTGACAGGAGTTAGTCTGAATTTAGGGATTATTCTGTGGACTTATTACCTGATTCGCCAAGAAACTCTGAAACGAAATCAGGCGGAGAGTAATCTGCAAAGCAGCAATTTGTTGTTAGCTGAAAATCTGATGGAACTGCGAGAAGCGAAGGAAGCGGCAGAAGTGGCAAATCGGGCGAAAAGTGAGTTTTTAGCGAATATGAACCATGAACTGCGAACCCCTCTCAATGGGATTTTGGGCTATAGTCAGATCCTTCAGCGTGATCCGGCAACCACGGAAAAGCAACTAAAAGGTTTGGGGGTGATTCATCAGTGTGGTTCTCATTTGCTGACACTGATTAATGATATTCTAGATTTTTCTAAGCTGGAAGTCCAGAAAATGGATCTGTATCCCCAAGATTTCCATTTGGCCAACTTTTTAAATACTACGGTGGAGATGTGTCGGGTGAAGGCGGAACAAAAAGGTTTAGATTTTGAGTATCAACCGGGTGATGCTCTGCCCACGGCTGTGCATGCGGATGATAAACGGTTACGACAAGTGTTGCTGAATTTGCTGAGTAATGCGGTAAAGTTTACTGATTTTGGTCAGGTGATTTTTCGGGTAAGTGTGGTGGAGTCGGAGCGGGTGGATGCGACTGGTACGCGCTTGCGTTTTCAGGTGGAAGATTCTGGGGTGGGTATTCCTCTAGACAAGCTGAATACGATTTTTTTGCCGTTTGAGCAAGCGGGAAAACGCGATCGCAATCGGGAAGGAACTGGGTTGGGATTGGCGATTAGTCAGCAGATTGTGCAAATGATGGGGAGTAGGATTCAAGTTGAGAGTACCCTGGGGCAGGGTAGTGTATTTTGGTTTGAGGTGGATTTGCCGCCAGCTTCTGATTGGCTCAATCAACCAGTGACGAGCCATCAAAAGGTGATTGGATATCAGGGAGAGCGGCGTAAAATTTTAGTGATTGATGATCGTCGAGAAAATCGGGCGGTAATCATTGGTATGCTCAGTCCTCTGGGCTTTAAACTGGCAGAGGCGGAAGATGGGCAAGTTGGGCTAGATCGGGCTTTGCAAATGCGCCCGGATTTGATTATCACAGATGTGATGATGGCAAGGCTCAATGGGCTGGAAATGACTCGCCGATTGCGCCAGTTACCGGATTTTGTGCAGACTCCGATTATTGCCTCTCCGGCTAGTTTATCTCAGGTGAGTATACAGGAGGCGATCGCCGCTGGTTGTACCAGCTTTTTCCCCAAGCCAGTAGATTTCACTGCCTTACTGGCAGAGTTACAGCGTTCTCTAGAATTGCAGTGGATTTATGAAGTTGATCAAGTGGTTCAACCTGCCTCCGTGGAGTCTGACTCTAGGGAGTGGATTGTACCACCTCCGGTAGAACTGGCTGTCCTTTACCAGGCAGCCCAACATGGTTTCATGAGTGATGTGCAGCAGGAAGCCCATCGACTCAAGCAACTAGATAGTCAATATGCTCTTTTTGCCAATAAGATCCTGGAATTAAGCCAAAAATTTGAAGATGAGGCGATCTTAGATTTGCTGCAACCTCATGTTTAGATCGATAATAGTCTCAAGTTTTTCAGTTGGTGGTTTTAGGATAGGGAGTTTGATTGTGTTGGTGAATAAATCCATAGAAAATCTACCGAGGACTATTTTAGTGGTTGATGATAATCCCACGAATATTCAGGTTTTATTTGATGTACTGAGTGAAATTGGCTACCGAGTGGCGATCGCCAAAAATGGAGAAGCTGCCCTACAACGGCTTCAGTCTTACCAACCGGATCTGATTTTATTAGATGTAATGATGCCAGGAATGGATGGATTTGAAACCTGTCAACGACTGAAAGCTGATATGCTCACCAAAGATATTCCCGTGATCTTTATGACTGCTCTTTCTGATACGGTAGATAAAGTGAAGGGGTTAAGTTTAGGGGCAGTAGATTACATTACCAAACCCATTCAACATGAGGAAGCTCTGGCACGAATTCGCGTCCATCTAGAACTGAGTCAGACGCAAAAAGAACTGGCACAACGGAGTGCCCAACTATCTGAAGCCCTCGCCCATCTGAAAGAGTCTCAACTCCAGATTATTCAAAGTGAAAAGATGTCTGCTTTGGGGCAATTAGTCGCTGGAGTAGCCCATGAAATTAATAATCCTGTGAACTTCATCTATGGTAATCTTATGCCGGCTGAAGAACATATTCAGGCATTGTTGACTTTTGTGGAACTCTATCAGGAGTGCTATCCCCAACCCGATCCTAAAATTAAAGCGTGGATGGAAGAGGTGGATGTAGAATATTTACAGGACGATTTACCCAAGTTAATTAATTCTATGAAATTGGGGAGCGATCGCATTCGGAAATTGGTACTTTCTCTGCGCAATTTCTCCCGTCTCGATGAATCAGAATACAAAGCCGTTGATCTTCATGAAGGCATGGAAAGTACCCTGTTGATTTTACAACATCGCATTAAACCCCGCCCCGAACACCCTGGCATTGAGATTGTGCGCCACTATGGACAACTCCCTCTAGTGGAATGTTATCCCAGTCAACTAAATCAAGTGTTTATGAACCTCCTGAGTAATGCGATCGATGCTCTAGAAGAACGACACTGTACCAGTAGAAACCCAGGGAATCCGAGTATAATTACAATTACCACAGAAGCCTTATCGCCAGAAAAAATTAGGATCTCCATTGCCGATAATGGTTGTGGTATTGAGGAAAATGTTTCTTCCCAATTATTTAAACCATTTTTTACCACTAAATCCCTTGGTAAAGGCACAGGATTAGGATTGTCCATTAGCCATCAAATCATTACCGAAAAGCATGGGGGGCAAATTTCCTTTCACTCTGCACCCGGTATAGGCACTGAGTTTAGAATTGAAATTCCGGCTCGACAACAGGTATACACCTCTCCTGAATTGACACCAGCCCGGTAGGGGATACTGCTAGTGTTCGCTGTCAGGAGCAGCAAAGAGAATCATAGAGCAATCTAATCCTTGAATAATAGGGGTTGCCCAGTCATTAATAATGAGACCTTTAGCCGGGTGAATATCTCTGGCGTTCAGGACAATTAAATCAAACTGTTGTACCGTATCTAAAATTAACCCGGCTGTGTTGGTGTTGGCGATCGCCCTCACCTTGGTTTCTACCGGTGGATAAGATCCTTTAGAAAACTGGCTCCCCAACTGCGCCTCAAACTCCTCCAGTCTCGGTGGCGAAGAAAACGGAGGGAAAAGATACATCACCGTCACCTCACCCTGATTAGCTCTTGCAATCGATTGGGCAAACGCCACTAAGCGTAGAGTCGAGGGTAAAGTATCCCAGGCGACCACTAAAATCCGAGTTAACTCGCTAGGGGCAGCCAACAAGCGCATCACTGCCACGGGACAAGGACTCAGTTGCAAGACCTGATCAATAATATTACCCAGTAAGCGAGCTTGCAGAGTGGTAATATCGGCATATCCCATCAGCACCAGATTCGCATCCTGTTCTTTGGCGGCATAGCTAATCCCTAAACTCACATCTTGGTCAATGCGTAATAGGGGAAAGGTTTGCACTCCCAATTTCCAACTATTTTCCGCTGCCTGTCTGAGCACAGAACGGGACTGATAGAGAATATCCATAAACTTGGTATCATTGAGAGAAGAGGAAGCTTGGGCGATCGCCAACGGCATCACACACCCTCCCTGCTCCAACACCAACCGCGTCGCCATCTCAATCAAATAGCCCTCCGTCGCCGGATTATACACCGGAACCACCACCCGCAGTCCACTGGCAAGCACCACAGCAGACTCCTGCTCTGGAGCACTCCCCATCAGCCCCACCTCCGGCAAAGGTAACTGACTGGCAAACTGTTGCGTCATAATTGGGCCAAGCACTGAAGTCACCAGCATCAGCACAATCACACTATTAAACACCTCCTCAGTCAGCAATCCCACCTGAAAACCCACTAAAGTCGCTGCCAAAGTCGCCGCCACCTGGGGCAAAGACAGAGACCACATCGTCAGCATCTCAATCGGACGATAGCGATAAATGACAGTCACGATCCACGCTGCCAAAAACTTACTCCCCACTAAAGCACCCACAATCCCTAGCACAATCCCCAAATCACTCCCTAAAGTTTGGATAAAAGTTTGAATATCAATCAATAACCCCATGGCCACAAAAAAGAAGGGAATAAACAATACTCCTCCCACAAATTCCACCTTCTCTTTTACCGCTCCTCGGCCAATTACATCATTGACAGCTAACCCGGCTAAGAAAGCGCCGACAATATTTTCGATGTTAATCACCTGAGCACCGACTGAAGCTAAAAATAGGGATAATAAGACAAACAAAAACTGGTTTCCTTCTTCATTACCGGTACGCTTAAAATATTCTCGCCCCAACCAATCTAAGCCAAACAGAACAGCGACCGAATACAGCCCCAAAGCCACCAGTTGTAGCACTAGACTAAACCAAGAAAACTCTCCCTGATGAATGGACACGCAAATCGCTAAGACCAGTAATGCCCCAATATCGGTGAAAATCGTAGCTCCCACCGTTACGGTGACCGATTCATTGCGGACAACCCCAAGCCGTTGTATCAGAGGATAGGCTAGGAGGGTATGGGAGGCAAGCAAAGAACCGATCAGAAGGGAGCTATTCCAGCCAAAATCAAAAATGCGTCCTAAAATCGTGCCGCAAATCATGGGGATGAGAAAGGTGGCTAATCCAAAGCTGAGGGAGCGGTTACGGGTGCGGTGAAAGGCAGCCATGTCGATTTCTAGACCAGCGACAAACATCAGGTAGATTTTGCCGATGTCAGATAAGAGTTTTATGGTTTCCGTGTTGGGATTGAGCAGTTTGAGTCCGTAAGGACCCAGGACTACTCCGGCGAGCAATAAGCCGACTAAGCCGGGCAGTTTTAACCGTTCAATGAGGGGGGGAATGGTGAGGCTGGCAAACAGAAGAATGGTAAATGAGGCAATGGGGTTAGCAGCAACCCAGGTTGTAAATGGTTCCATGATGACTAGACCCTCTGAGAGAAGGATGGATTGCGAGGGTGAGAAGGCCCAAGTTATCAGTCATTATAGAGCCGAACGTGAAAACTCTCAGAGCTAGGGTGTGATAAGCTCCGATTTAGGGGCATCAGTATTTAGCTGGGATCAAAGGATTTCTTTCTCCTCTCAAAAATGGGGAGAGAAGATAACGGAGAGACAGGGATTTGAACCCTGGAGGGGATATACTCCCCTAACAGATTAGCAATCTGCCGCTTTCGACCACTCAGCCACCTCTCCATGGCAAGCGTTTTATTACTATAGCAAATCTGAGCGGAAAAAGCAAGGATTTACTCCCAGAGGCTAACCGAAACCTCGTGCTTTGAGATGCTGTTTCCAGTTCCAATCACGGAGGAAAAAGGTTTTGGTGGCTTGATATCCCATCTGATAGAGGCGAATTTTTTTGTCGTCACTCAGGTCAAATTCTGTGGTGGTTACTTGAGCATGGGAGAGATCGATATAGATGATGCGGCCTTGATCGCTGTGTCGGAGATGATACCGATCTCTGGCATTGGCCATTGTGCGTAGGGAGGGGGTAAAGAGGTCTAGAATATTGTTAATCTGAGGGGTTGTCGGGGTGCGATCGATGAGGCGAAAGCCAAAGGTTGGCCATCGGGGAGGCATGGTTGCGGAAGTGCGATCGTAGATCCATAGGGGAAAGTTGCTGAGGAGTCCGCCATCGAGTATGTAGGCATCACCGAGTTTTTCGGGTTTGAAGAAGAGGGGAAGAGAGGAGGAGAGGCGTACTGCTTCGGCAATTTTGAAGTCTTGGTAGTGTTGCAGATTGTGTTGTTTTAAGATGTCTTGGCGCTGCGATCGCTGGCGATGATCAAGATAGTCTAGATCTGGATTGAGGTCATCCGGTAAAACCAGCATTTCACCCTGGGTAATGTTGGAAACCACTACTTTTAATTCCCGTTGGGGATCCTTGAGTTTGATATCTGCGAAAGTATTGATGCTACGGGGTTGTAGGGTTTTGGCGATCCAGTCTCGGAGGGGATCGGAAGAGTATTGACCTAGTTGTCCAGTCAGAAGTAAGGAGATCAGAATCCATAGGGGATTTTGCAAGTCATTGCTCGGATTGCCATTGAAAATGCAGGAACTGGTTTTTTGAGTGAGGAGGCGGCTATAGTTCATGTTACCGAGGATATCTTCTAATTCAGCGATCGCAAAGTCGGCCGCTAATAAGGCAGCCGTTAATGAGCCGACTGAAGTTCCCGCCAATTTTTTCCACTGAATTTTCAAGTCTTCACAGCACCGCAAGGCTCCTAACAGAGCCATTCCTCGCACTCCCCCCCCTTCAAAGATAGCATCTGCACAGTAATACCCATCAATGGGTTCAGGAAACCGACTCCAAATGTCCTCTTGTTCTGAAGCAGTTAATCGAATTCCCTGATTCTCTAACACTTGTGGATTGATGCGCATGAACCTTTGTGTATGAATTACATCACAACCGCTTTTACTATATCATTGGTTCGCGCTTTACCGTCAGACTGGAGAAAGTCCCCGGTTCTTCTAGGTTGATCCGATTGCTGGTGTCAAGAAATTTTACAATTTTTTACATCTTGATCTTGGCGAAATCCTCAAAACCGCCTAAGATCATAAGCAAATTAAAGATAAACAATATACAATCATGACTGCTTCCCCCAAGTTGATCAGCCAAATCATTGCCCGCACACCTTTACGCATGATTTTAGTGGTTCCTTTTGTGATCCAAATTTCTGTCACAGTGGGTTTGGTCGGTTATCTATCCTATCGTAATGGACAAAAGGCAGTCAACGATCTGGCTAATCAATTACGCAGTGAAATTACTAACCGAATTGAACAACATTTAGATTCTTATCTAAGCACTCCAATTTTGATTAATAAAATTAACCAGGATTCCATTCGGTTAGGCAAGATTGATTTAGAAAATCTGGAAGAAATGGCGCGTTTTTTTTGGCAACAACATCAATGGGTGCAGACAGCGAGTAATATTTGTATGGGCATAGAAGCCAGAGGTACATATGCGGGAGCAATTGTGGATAAGGATGGTACCATTAAACTAGATATTTTAGATCCGGCGATCGATCCTCATGTGCGACGCAATGTTTTCAATGTTCAGACAAATAAACTAGAACTAGAAGCCTTAACTAACAAAGACTACGATCCGCGAAAAAGACCCTGGTATAAAGATGCTGTAGCGGCGAGAAAGTCGATTTGGAGTAAGATTTATATTACTAAGCATGATGAGGAGTTGGTGATTGCTAATAGCGTACCAGTATATGACCAACAAAATCGATTATTAGGAGTTTTATCAGTCAATACAGTCCTCAGACAAGTCAATGATTTTCTCAACCAACTGACTATTGGCAAAACTGGAGAAACTTTTATTATTGAAAGAGATGGGATGTTAGTGGCGAGTTCCACACAAGATAAGCCTTTTACTCTAGTCAATGGCGAGCAAACCAGAATCTCGGCTACAGAAAGTCAAGATCCTCTTATTCATAAGACGGCTCTGTATTTACAAGAGTATCTGAAAACTACTGAAATTAAGGACTCTCAACAGTTAGCATTTGAGTTTGAACGCCAGCGATATTTTCTCAAAGTTACTCCTCTTCAGGATGAAATGGGTTTGGATTGGTTAATTGTTGTCACGATTCCAGAAGCAGATTTTATCGCGCAAATTAACCGCAATAATTGGTCTACTTTGGGGTTGAGTTTGGCAGCATTGTTAGTGAGTATTTTAACCGGATTGATCACTGCTCGCTGGGTAACTCAACCCATTTTAGATATCAAGGATGCTGCTCAGGATTTATCGGAAGGGAAATTTGATTATGTCATCAAGACAGAGCGGAAAGATGAGTTAGGAATTTTAGTGAAGGCGTTTAATAATATGGCTTCACGATTAAAAGAGTCTTATGCTAATTTAGCGGCTTCTGAAAAACGATTGAAACAAATTTTAGAGGCTGTTCCTGTAGGGATTGCCCTTCATGAAACGGATGGTAAGGTGGAATATTTTAATCAAAGAGGAAAACAAATTATCGATCAAAGTCAGGTTGTATCGGGAAAAGATGGCAATTTAGCAGAAACTTATCAAGTTTATTTATCAGGAACTGATTGTTTATATCCCCAGGAAGAATTGCCGGCGGTGTTAGCACTGAAAGGCAAAAGTGCTTATGTGGATAATATGGAAATTCGCTATCCTCATCAAACTATTCCTGTAGAGGTTTGGGCAACTCCAATTTTTGATGAGCAAGGGAAAATTATTTATGCAGTTGCTGCTTTTCAGGATATTAGCGATCGCAAACAGGCAGAAGTGGAAAGACAACGATTTATCGAACAACTAGAAATTAAGAATAAAGAACTAGAGAAACTCGATCAAATTAAGAATGACTTTTTAGCAAATACTTCCCACGAGCTACGTACTCCCTTAAATGGAATTATTGGGATTGCTGAATCTCTGATTGAAGGCGCAACCGGTTCTTTGTCTTCTCACACTAAGAAAAATTTAGCTTTAATTGTTTCGAGTGGGCGACGATTATCTAACTTAATTAACGATATCCTGGATTTCTCGAAACTCAGATACAAGGAAATTGAATTACAGCTTAAGCCAGTGCGATTAAGGGAATTGGTGGAAGTCGTACTGACGATTAATGAAACTTTGTCTCGGCGCAAAAACTTACCATTAATTAATGAGATTCCAGAGGATTTACCCCTAGTATTAGGGGATGAAAATCGCTTACAACAAATTTTACATAATTTGATTGGTAATGCCATCAAATTTACTGACTCTGGCGAGATTAGAGTAACGGCTCAGGTGCAAAAAAATAGTGAGGGCGTTGATCGAGTCGCGGTTACGGTTTCGGATACAGGAATAGGCATCAGAGCTGATCAACTCGATCGCATCTTTGAATCGTTTGAACAAGCAGATAGTGCTACGGATAGACAGTATGGTGGTACGGGTTTGGGATTAGCGATCACTAAGAAGTTAGTGGAACTCCATGGGGGGGCGATCGCTGTTCAATCTGAGGTAGGCATTGGCTCTCAATTTACCTTTACCTTGGAATTAGCCGACCCAGTAGAAAACCTTAATCGATTATATCATGATTCGACAGAAACTGTCAATCCTAAACTTTATTTAGAATTAGAGGTAGACGAAGATGAAACTGAGTTTCAAGTCTCTGCCAATGGCAATGGCTTTAAGATTTTAGTAGTTGATGATGAGCCAGTTAATTTACAAGTCTTAGTCAACTACTTAATGCCGTACCATTATCAGATTATCCAAGCCACCAATGGACAGGAAGCCTTAGATTTAGTCGCCTCCGCCGAAAAACCCGATTTAGTCTTACTTGATGTTATGATGCCTCGAATGACAGGATATGAAGTCTGTCAAAAACTCAGAGAAAACTATCGCCTAGATGAATTACCGATTTTACTCTTAACCGCTAAAAACCAAATTAACGATATGGTGGTTGGTTTAGAAGCAGGAGCCAATGATTATCTCACTAAACCAATCCATCAGAAAGAGCTTTTAGCCAGAATGAGAACCCAAATGCAACTGTGCCAACTGAACACTCTACGCACTTTATCAGAACAATATCAAAAACAAGCAGAACAACTTTCCCTCACCGTACAAGAGCTAAAGCACACGCAAGTGCAACTGATTCAAACTGAGAAAATGTCTAGTTTAGGGAAGTTAGTTGCCGGAATTGCCCATGAAATCAATAATCCAATTAACTTTATCACTGGTAATCTCACCCATGCTAAAGAATATGTGGATGAGTTGATCCAACTGATTCGCCTCTATCAACAAGAATACCCCCATCCTTCCCCGGAAATTCTCCGTCTCTCTGAGCAGATCGATCTGGATTTTATCCATAAGGATTTGCCGGAAGTAATGCAGTCGATGAAATATGGAGTGCAGAGAATCACCCAGATTATATCGGCACTGAAGAATTTTTCGAGATTGGATCAATCGGATAGAAAAGAGGTTGATATCCATGAAGGTATTGAAAGCACGTTACTGATTATCCAGAGTCGATTAAATCCGATCAATTTGGTGAAAGATTATGGTAATCTTCCCTTAGTGGAATGTTATCCAGGTCTGTTAAATCAAGTATTTTTGAATATTTTGAATAATGCGATTGATGCTTTAGAGAATTCTGGTGAAGAACCAAGGATTACCATTCAAACGGAAGCATTGATAGATCAAGTGCAAATTCGGATGAGTGATAATGGTCCAGGAATTGATCCTGTGATTATTAACCGCATTTTTGATCCTTTCTTTACGACAAAAATGGTGGGATCGGGTACGGGTTTAGGCTTATCTACCAGTTATTCAATTGTAGTGGATCGCCATCAAGGAAAATTATCTTGTCAGTCTCAGGTAGGGGTGGGAACGACTTTTATGATTGAAATTCCCCAGAGATTGTCCACAGTGGAAAAAGTAGTACCAAGTGGTGAGAAAATGAATTAAGAGGCGGCAATTTGCCTCACCACAGTTAAGGCAGAGTAGGAAACTCCTGCGGTGCCTTCTCCAGGATGGGTGGAATCTCCAACTAACCAAAGATGATGGATGGGGGTGCGGTTAGCAAAGCCAAAGGGACCAAACGTAGTGAGACGCTGACCAATACCACCAACGATACCGCGATCGCGACCCGTAAAGCGAGCAAAGGTTCGAGGAGTTGCTGATTCTACATGGATCAGGGTTTCTGGGGTAAGGTGGAAATAGGTTCCTAAACGGGCGATCGCCTCTGTGGTATACTGTTGTTTCAATCCCTCATAATCCTCATCGCGCCACCAGGGTTCCGTATTCGTAAAAGAAGAGGCGATAATCGTTGCCATTCCCGCTGGCGCTCTGCCATCTCCAGGATGACTGACAGACACAAATAAGGAGTTATTTTCACCAATCGGGCCATGAGGATCGTACAAAAATTGTAAATGGGGGGGACAATGGGGAGGAATTGCTGTTTGCCTTACCCCTAAATACACTACAAATGCTCCACTCGGAGGTGGAATACTCTGCAAACGCCGCCGATAGCCATCCACCAAGATTTGAGTGGCTAAATCCTCTGAACTGAGCAGTTTCACTAGATTTTGCACGGTTACATTAGCAATTACATGATCTGCTGATTCCAACCACCGTTCCCCAGTTTTCTGATGATAAATCCGCACACCGGTGACTTTGCCTTGATGGGTTTGGATTTGCTCCACCTCATGCTGCATCAGCAGTTTCCCCCCATCCCGCTCTAGGGAAGATAAAAGGCGATCGCTCAATATCTGCATACTCCCCTGCAAATGATACAATCCTTGAGGCTCCTGAGAAACCCCCAGAGCCGTAGCCGCATACAGTAAAGCCGTCTCCTCCGCATCCACTTGGGAATACAATTTTAACTGTAGATCCAAAAATCGCCGCAAGCGAGTATCCTTCCCCACACCCATCAACCGCAACC
>CAZTRW010000051.1:13936-21686 GCA_964616725.1 uncultured bacterium | reverse complement strand
CCCCGGGGCCAGTATCGAGGAGGGTAGTGACGATGAGCCAAGAGGTAACTCCAGCTCCTAGGGCAATGATTGTGCCGATGCCAATCCAGATTCCTGATCGGGAAGGGGGTGTAGGTGTAGAAGAATAGGGGGCAGTGTGAGGGGAAGTGACGGTTACGGTTTGGAGTTGGGAGAGGGGCGGGGGAAGGGGAGCGCCTCGGAGGGCTGACAAAATCTGATCGGCGGTGGAGAAGCGATCGCCAGGTTGATCTGCTAACATCCGCTTCAGCACTTGCCCGAATTGGGATGTGAGGGCAGGAAATCGCCAATTCATTGTGTGAGGATCAAATAGCTCGGGGGGTTCTTTGCCCGTGAGCAGCACTAAAGCGGTTACGCCGAGGGCATAGAAATCACTGCTCGGATAGACTAAGCCGATTTGCATTTGTTCTCTGGGGGCATAACCGATTTTGCCTACGGTTGTTAGGGTTGAGCCATCGGCAGCACATAATTCTGTGGCTAAGGCTTTGACAACGCCAAAGTCGATGAGTACGGGCAGGCGATCGCGCTGTCGCCACATGATATTGTCAGGAGAAATATCCCGATGAATCATGTTTTGGGAATGCAAGTAGCCGAGAACGGGTAAGATTTGTTCTAGTAGTTGCTGTACTTCTAGCTCGGAAAAGGTTAATCCTTGTGCTTTACGTTCTTGGAGGAGGGTTTGGTAAGATTTGCCTTCCACATAATCCTGTACTAAAAATAACCGTCCTCCTTCCTGAAATAGGGCACGAAATTGGGGGACTTGAGGATGTTGGAGGCGATAGAGGGTGACGGCTTCTCGCTGAAATAGCTCTTGGGCTTTTTGTAATCCTTGGGTATTTCTGGCAGTGGGGAGAAATTCTTTGATGGCACAGTGTTCATTAAACCGCCCTTGATCTTCGGCAAGATAGGTGCAGCCGAATCCGCCTTGGCCAAGAATTTTTATCAAGCGGTAGCGCTGTTGTAGAATCGATCCCAAAGGTGATGACATGGTAGATTAGGTTGGCAAGTGGACAAGTTGGCGATCGCCATTTTTTCTTTCTTCCTCTACAGCTTACTGTCCGCCTAACTTCTGTTTGAGAAATTCCTGAACTTTTTTCCCATCGGCTTTACCTTTCAATTCTTGCATAGCTGGGCCCATGACTTTGCCCAGATCTTTAGCAGATGTTGCGCCTACTTGAGTAATCAGGCGATCGAGAATCTCCCCTACCTCCTCATCCGATAGCTGACGGGGCATATATTCTTCGAGAATTGCCAACTCTTCCGCTTCTTGCGCAGCTAACTCCTCGCGCCCTGCTTGGCGATACTGCTCAATCGCATCTCGTCGCTGTTTGGCTAACTGAGTCATCAGCGCCAACTCTTGGCTCTCGTCTAATCCCTCTTTCCCCTGAGCGCGTACCTCCGTTTCCTTTTCCAAAATTAGCTTTTTGATGCTGCGAACCGTTTCTAGGCGCACCTTGTCTTTAGCTTTCATCGCTGCCTTAATGTCTTCTGAAATTCGATCCTTTAGGCTCATCCCTCTTTCCTCCCCATTGATGTTTTCAGAGTAATCCTATCCTATAACACTCTTACGTGGGGAGAAGAATTCCTGATGCAAATCAGAATCAAACCCCAACCACACCTGTTACCGATTCAATTTCAATTCCCTCTAACCCAGAACAGGATTTGAACCTCGAATGGGTAGAAGTTGAATTTAGTGGCAACCATCGTTACCATGGCGATTTAGAGATTGTGTTGGAGCATGAATACATTAATGAACAAGGGGAAAAGGTAACCACTTCCTCCCTTTTATCCGAGCAGCATAGGAATGATAAATACAACCCGGATAGTCCAGAAAATAATCAGTATTATTGGTCGTTTAGTAGCGCTCGTCATTGAGGGGAACCGTCTCAAGGCACTTGGACATTAAAGGTAACCGACAAATTCTATCACGGAAGCTCGGTACACAGGGAAATAGCTTCCTCTCTGTGGAATGTATTTACCGATTGGCAATTGCGTTTACATGGTAGGAATCCTAATGCGGTTCCTAAACCAAAAGTAACGATTAGTTCTCTGGATAAAGGTCTCAATCTGTACCGGAAGCGTCTTCGGTAATGGGGATTTTAGCCATTGGAGTGGCGGTTGTGGGTGTGGCGATTAAACGGAAATTTTTCCTGAAAGCATCTTAAGTTGTTGGGGCGATTCGCTGAGCGATACCTTCGGGAACGCCTTTTCCATCTTTGAGGCGATCGCCCTTCCCTCAGCCATTCTCCGTAGCCGCCGCATCCCCAAATTGCTCCAACAACTCCTCACGAGAAGCACTCAAACACCAAGGCATCAACTCATCTGGAGATAATGCCAGGAGAGAGTCAATCATCGCCAAAAGGGCCTGATCCAACTCACCAAAGCGAGTCCTGAGCAAGGCTTCAATCATCAACCGCCGCCCCTATTGAACTCCCCGCTCCAGCCCTTGTCGAATCCCTTCTTGCAGGGTATCTTCTCGCCATTGCAGATAGGCTGGTGATAACTCCATCATAGGGTTTCTGGGATTTCGGGTAGTTGGTTGATGGCAATTATCCCCGTTTGGTTAAAGGGTAATACTTTATTATTTTATAAGCGCTTTAAAACAAAAAAACGCCCCACGAGTGGGCGTCCATCAGGGTGCATCTCCTTTACTATATCACACTAATGAGGGGCTTCACCCCTCACCCCAATATTTTTTGATGAGATTTTTTTATGGCGATCACCTTCTATCCCAGTGATTGATAATGGTTAACGGGGAAGACGGATGGTAAAGGTTGTCCCTCCTGGTCTTTGAGAGTGAAAGGTAATTTGGCCATTGTGAGCATCGATAATAGATTTGGCGATCGCCGTTCCCAAACCCGTACCACCTCGTTTACCATGAGTAACAAAGGCTTCAAAGAAGTGATCTTGAATATCTTCGGGAATACCAGGGCCATTGTCGCGAATCTGGATTACCACCCATTGACCTTCTACGGTAGTCATCACTTCTACTTTTCCCCCTTTGCCGTTAAAGGCTTCTACGGCATTGGTAACCAGGTTTTGCAGGACTCTGAGCAGTTTATTGCGATCGGCGTAAATTTCCACCGGAGCAATTTCTGTTCTCCACTCCACCCCAGCCGATTCCCAATAAACCCGATTCAGCTTTTCAAATTCTTGGAATAACTCCATCACCTGCATCGGTTGCCGATAGAGCACAGAATTTCCCTTAGAAAATTCCAGAACCTCCTCCGCCATCCCCAGCATTCGGGTAATCTGCGCTTGAATCAAATCGCACCACTCCTGAGTTTCCTCATCAGGATGCATCTCTTTGAGCATTGAACTCGATAACTGAATCCCATTAAACGGACTTTTGAAATCGTGAATAATGGTATTCACCATTTCACCCACCAGTACCATTTTTTCCTTATGGACAATTTGATTCACATATTGACTGGTGGTCATCCGAATATGGTAGATAATATGGCGAAAGACCGCTAAAACTACTTCCCCCTTACTAGTTTGTAAAATTTCCATCAGCTTATCTTGAGGAATCTTCGCCAAGATCGTGCCTTCATAGGCGGTAGCTCTGGCACTTCTGGGTTTACCGTCTAAAACCCCAAATTCTCCAAAGAAGTCATTGGTTTTGGCTAAGGCAATGGTTTGATACTTATCTGCGCCGATAATTTTACTAAACTCCACTTGACCAGCTAAAACCAGATAGAGTCCATCGGGAATTTCGCCTTCTTCAAAGATCACAGTTGCTTGGTCAAATTCAGTGATCGTTGCCAAATCACAAAGTTGAGCCACTTGAGCAGGTTCAAAGTAGCTAATAAAGGGATGGGATTCCAAGTTCATGAACTTTACTCACCTTGAATCTTAGAGGGGAAATGTTCTCTGCCATCCTGAGAAACTGATTTAATTTTACCTGAACTGAGGATCGCCAACAATGAATAATTGTTAACGAATATTTCAGGCATAGGGTTTCAGGGAATTTGCTGATCAATCTGAGGATGAAGATGATCAAATAATAGGTTGGCAGCCAGTTGATTTCCTTTTAAGTTCCAGTGAGTATCTCTTAAAAGATAGAGGATTTCTTCTTTTCCTGCTGTTTGAAAAGGTTCTAACATATCGAGATAGGAAATATTATGTTTTTGGAGCTTTTGAATCACCACTTTTTGGGGCAAGGTTAAGTCATAGTTTTGAGGATCTAAATTGTAGGCGGTAAAAATTTTATCGGCTAAGGTTTGATCGATTTGATATTCTGAGGGATAGATGGCGACTAAAAACGGAATGTTTTTGGTGTTTAAGAGGTTAGCCATTTCGACTACGGCTTGCAAGGAGTATTCAAATTGGGGATTAAAGACTCCTGCTTGATACTGAGGGAGATTATTGATTTCTAGTTTCCAGCGCTCGATGTCTAAAAAGGTTTCTTCGGAGTAGAGGGAGGCAGGAGTGGGAGAAGGAGTGGGTTGGGCGATCGCCTTTTCCATCATCTCCCATTTTGCCTGGTTTTTCTGCTGCTGAATTTTGAGTTGTTCTTGAAAAATCTTATAGCGCTGACTCAGGAATAACCACACTCTCGATTGTCCAATCAAAGGATACCCCAAAATCTTCATTTCTTTAGTGCGATCAACATCAATAAACGTATCGTTCAAAACAATCCGCTTTTGATTGACTGGTGTATGCAAATCATTGCCCACAAAAAATCCCAGAATCACCAAATCCGGGTTAAATTGCAACCCATATTTTTTTAACATCTCCAAATACATGGGCGGATCGGCCATCGGAAATCCCGCATTAATCACCTCGACTTTTGGTTTTCCATAATGCTGCTCAAACTGTTTTTCCAAAATAGCCGTATAGTTTTCCTCTAAACCTCCTGCCCAGCTATAGGAGTCGCCAATTACCACAATGCGATAACTCCCCACAGGTTTTTCTACAGGATAATCGCGATCGTTAAATCCATATTGATTAGTTCCTGGAGTCTCTGGATTGACACGAAATCCTAAATCGGGATCGTATTGGAAAAACCCTTTGAACAGATAAGGTTCCATTACAATCATAAAAATTTCTGCCGTTAACCAAGGTATTCCTACCCACAGCAATGCTAATATTCCCCAGTTCAAGATTTGGCGAATATAGTTTTTTTTGCTTTCTTTAATCTTATTTTCTTTGAGCATATTCTAACATATTTTCATACAAAATATTAGCCGCCAACTGGTTACCAGCCAGATTCCAGTGGGTATCTCTCAACAGATACAAAGTTTGATTTTTCCCCTGTTCTTGAAACCGATCGAGCATATCCACATAGGGAATTTGATGTTGATTGAGAAAGCCAATTAACAGAGTTTGCATCAAATCGAGATCATAATCTTCTGGATTTAGTTCATAGGCTGCAAAAATCTGGTTAGCTAAGGCTTGACTGATTTGAAATTCATCAGGATAGAGCGCTACCATGAAATCAATACCTTCAGCAGCTAAAATCTCTTTCATTTTCAGAATACTGTCAAAAACAAACTCAATTTTATCTTGGTATTTTCCTTCTTGATGGGACTGAATATGACAAAATTCTAATCTGGCTCGCTGAATTCTTAAAAAACTCTTTTCTGTAAACGTTCCTGTTTCTGGAGCAGGGTTTGCTTGGACAGGTTTTTCCACCTGCATCATTTCCTGAAAAACCTTAATTTTTTGCTCCATAAACATCCACAAACGAGACTTAAAAATGATTGGATAGCCTAAAATTTGCATCTCATGGCGCTTGTCAATATCAATTTGAATGTCATTCACTACAATGCGCTTGCGATAGGGATCGGCATCGATAAAATCATTGCCTACAAACACTCCGAGAACTACGAGATCGGGTTGGTATTGTAACCCAAATTTTTGGAGCATGATCAGTTGTTCTCCCGGATGAGTCATGGGATATCCGGCGTTGATGACTTCTACGGGGGGAAGTTCTGGAGTTTGATTGAGTTGATTTTCTAAGAGGGTAGTATAGTTGCCATCTCTTCCTCCTGCCCAGTTGAAGGAATCCCCTACGATCATTATTCTGACGGTTCCGGGAACTCTCTCTAGGGGATAGTCTTGATCGTTGAATCCAAATTGATTGGATCCCAGGGTGTAGGGGCGGACGCGAAATCCCATATCGGGGTCATATTGGTAAAATCCTTTGAAGAGATAGGGATCGAGGAGGATCATGGCGATTTCGACGGTAACCCAGGGAATGCCGATCCAACAAGCCAGCAGGAGAAGAAATTTGGGGAGTTGGTTGACTTTCAGAGATTTTGTGGGTTTAATCATTAAGAAAAGTTTACACAGTGGATGGGTTTGAAGGAACTACCTAGCGATCGCCATCGTTCAGAGAGTAGAAAACTAGAACCAGTCCACACTCGTCCCCCAAGGAAATTCTGTTTATATGGTAGACCCTAAGCTACAATCTCTATTCATGATCCCAAAAAAATCCCAAAGTTGGCTCAATCTCATCGGTGTAGGGGTGAAGTAATGAAAATACTAGGAATTTCAGCGTTTTATCATGATAGTGCCGCAGCGATCATCTGCGATGGCCAGATTGTCGCGGCAGCGCAAGAAGAACGGTTTTCGCGGAAAAAGCATGATGCTCGCTTTCCCCAAAAGGCGATCGCCTTTTGTCTCCAAACCGCCCAAACCACCATCCCCGAACTCGATCATATCGTCTTCTACGACAAACCCCTACTCAAATTTGAGCGCCTCCTCGAAACCTACCTCGCCTACGCCCCCAGCGGCTTTCGCTCCTTCCTTGCCGCCATGCCCGTTTGGCTTAAAGAAAAACTCTATCTCAAAAACCTCCTGAGAACCGAACTCTCTGCCCTAGGGAACTGCAAAAAAACCGATTTGCCCAAACTGATGTTCACCGAACATCACCAATCCCACGCCGCCTCCGCCTTCTTTCCCAGTCCTTTCCAACGTGCTGCCGTCCTCTGTCTCGACGGCGTAGGCGAGTGGGCAACCACCACCGCTTGGCTTGGAGAAGGAAACCAACTGATTCCCCAATGGCAAATCGACTTTCCCCACTCCTTGGGCTTACTCTATTCTGCCTTTACCTACTACACCGGCTTCAAAGTCAACTCTGGGGAATACAAACTCATGGGACTCGCGCCCTATGGGGAACCCAAGTATATTGATACCATCCTCAGCAACCTGATCGATGTCAAAGAAGATGGCACGTTCCGGTTGAATATGGACTACTTCAACTATGCTACAGGTCTCACCATGACCAACAGCCAGTTTGATCAGCTCTTTGGCGCACCGCCTCGCAAACCGGAAAGTCCCCTCAGTCAGCGAGAAATGGACATTGCTAGTTCGATTCAGTGGGTTACCGAAGAAGTAGTCTTACGCCTCGCCAATACGGTGAAAAAGGAACTAGAGGTGGAAAATCTCTGTTTAGCCGGTGGAGTAGCACTTAATTGCGTGGCGAATGGTCGAATTTTACGGGAATGTGGATTTAAGGATGTTTGGGTACAACCGGCGGCGGGGGATGCGGGGGGCGATCGGGTGGTGGCCTTTCCGGTGCCCGAGGACTACGACGAGGCCCTGGAGAGCCAGGTGGCGGACGTCAAGCAGTGCATCCTGGAAGGGGAGGCCGACCACATCCTGGCAGCCAGGTTTCTCGCCCGCTTCGTCGAGGACCGCCCCTGGTTGCACGTCGATCTCTCCGCCAGCCGCTGCAAGGGGGGGCTGGGCGGGGTGGGCACTGACGTCACCGGCTTCGGCGTGG
>CAZTRW010000051.1:0-13926 GCA_964616725.1 uncultured bacterium | reverse complement strand
CCCTAGGTGCAGCCCTTTCGGTATGGTATGAATACCACAATCAGCCCCGCAGGGTAGAATCCGCGAAGGAACCTCTGGTGTTTAGCGGTGGAAAAGAAATGGTGACGGCTGGCGCAGTGGCAACTTTAGCTTCACCACAAGTAATTACCTCTGTGGTAGATCAGATGGGTGGTTCTTATTTGGGGCCAAAATTCTCGGATGCAGAAATTCTGGACTATTTGATGTTGGTAAAAGCGGTCTATCTTCGTTTAGAGGATGCAGAATTAATGCCTGAGTTGGCGAAGATTCTGGCGGCAGAAAATGTGGTGGGATGGTTCCAAGGACGGATGGAATTTGGACCCCGTGCTTTGGGAGGGCGATCGATTATTGGCGATCCGCGATCGCCTAAAATGCAATCAGTGATGAACCTGAAAATTAAATATCGAGAATCCTTCCGTCCCTTCGCGCCCTCCGTATTAGCCGAACGAGTCTCTGACTACTTCGAGCAATATAGCCCCAGTCCCTATATGCTGATGGTTGCTCCCGTCAAAGAATCCCTCCGCATTCCCATGACAGCAGAGCAAAAACAACTCTTTGGCATCGAAAAACTGAACATTCCGCGCTCAGAAATTCCCGCCATTACCCACGTAGATTATTCTGCCCGCATTCAAACCGTCCACAAAGAAACCAATCCTCGCTATCATGACCTCATCAGTCATTTTGAAAAACTCACCGGCTGTGCAGTTTTAGTCAATACCTCCTTCAATGTACGCGGCGAACCCATTGTGTGTACGCCGGAAGATGCCTATCGCTGCTTCATGAGAACCGAAATGGATTACCTCGTGATTGAAAACTTCCTCTTAGCCAAGACAGAACAACCCGCTTGGGAAAAAGACGAATCTTGGAAAAATGAATTTGAACTAGATTAGTCTCTCTTGTCCTCTCACTCCCTTGAGAAAGAGGACAACTAAAAATCATCTCTCCTCTCTTTTATCCCTATGCATCCAATCAAAAAACTCAATAAAACTGAACTGCGTCAATTTGGCTTCCTCTTTGGGTTCATGGTTGCCCTCGTTTTCGGCATCATTTGGCCTTTTATCCTGAAGCACAATAGCGGCTCTTGGCCCTGGATCGTCATGGCAGTATTCTGGGTTTGGGCCTTAGTTGCTCCCCAAACCCTAAACGGTTTTTATCAAGGCTTTGCTCGATTTGGCTTAGTTCTGGGTTGGATCAATACCCGGTTAATTTTAGGGGTGATTTTTTATGTAATTATTACCCCGATGGGTTTTCTACGAAAACAGTTTGGGGGCGATCCCATGCATCGTGAATGGCGAGAACCGGTAGAAACTTATCGTATTCCTTCCCATCCAAGAACCCCTAAGAGTCTTGAAAATCCTTTCTAAAATCACTGATAGTTTGTCCCTAATGGAGTTTAACCGATGGAATTTTTTGAAGATATTTGGGCTTTTCTGAGGGAGCGGAAAAAATATTGGCTTCTGCCTCTCATTATCAGTTTGGTGATGGTGGGTGCGTTGATCATTCTCAGTCAAGCTTCTGTGATTGCGCCGTTTATCTATACGTTGTTCTGATGTTGACGTAAAAACCGGGTTTCTGACGAGAAACTCGGTTTTTTAGGGTTAGTGATGATGGGTGAGAGAGTCGGCGATCTTCGAGGCCGTAAGAAAGGTCATTAAATTGTGGTCTGGAAAAATATAACTGATAGGGCGGCGGATGTGTACAAAAGTGGTTTGATTAGCGTCACGAATTTGCTGATCTAATATTTTTAAGCTGCCTGCTTGAGAAGTAATTCATAGCTATGAATTTTGGTAAGATGAAGTCATGAATAGAATTAAAAAAATATCAGCAGGATTGGCTGTTTATGGTTATTGAGACAATTAGCTTATCTGTCTGGACGGTAATGTGTCAAGAGGCTAATGACACTCTCCCCAAAAGGCTGGATCGCCAAGAAACGGTTCTAAGCACTGTAGGACTGATCTAAAAAACCATAGAATATAGAAAGATGCTTACTCGGCACTGAGGAGAATAGCAAATGGTTCAAGCGCCCATTACCCCCCAAACTCTTTATCCCGACTCTGATGGGTTACCTATGGCTGAAAACACTGTTCAATACCGATGGATCGTCCGCTTGGTGAGCAATTTAAGGCGCTTATTTGCCCAGCAAAGGGTATTTGTGGCTGGGGATTTATTTTGGTATCCGGTACAGGTGGATGCGCCACCTGTACCGGCACAAGCGCCTGATGCCATGGTAGTTTTTGGGAGACCTCCTGGCGATCGCGGCAGCTACAAGCAATGGGAAGAAGACAATATTGCGCCCCAAGTCATCTTTGAGATTTTGTCGCCGAGTAATTCCCGTACTGAGATGCTGGCTAAACAGGTATTCTATCAAAAATATGGGGTGCTGGAGATGTTTTTTTATGACCCAGAATCCCGTGATTTTTGGGGATATGTCAGGGGAGATCAAGATCAGGATTTTATGTTAATTACTCCACTGAATTTACCCTGGACTTCTCCGCTCTTAGACATTCGCTTTGAATTATTTGCAGATGATTTAGCGGTGTTTTATCCCAATGGAGAACCCTTTCAAGATCCAGAGGAAGTGATGGAAGAACGCGATCGCATCCAACAGGAGCGCGATCGCATCCAACAGGAGCGCGATCGCATCCAACAGGAGCGCGATCAGGCGATCGCCAAGCTCCAAGAACTCGGTATTGATTTTCCCTAGGATGCCATATCTTGGTCTGTAATCAAGGAATTCAACTGAACTTCACATTGCCGAAAAATGTATTGTTGGCTTCTGTATAAGGAATTTGAAATTCCTTGAAGACAGAGCCAATATTTATATAACAAACTGAGGGAACAAAGCAGAAATGTTGAAAATAGACATAAAACTTTACATTCCAAGAGGCAGAGAAACTCAGTTACAAATTTTACGGAAATTTGGCCCAGAAGTGACTGCCATTGTCGAGGGTTGTACCGAATCAATGGAAACCCCAAAACCCCCATGGCGGGATCGCAAACTTCGCTACCTCGCAAACCTCCGTCAGAGTAATGATTCTGTACTACGTGTTTCCCTCGCCGATAAACTCCACAATGGGCGATCATTATTACATCAACTGCGCTATCAAGGGACAACTGTTTGGCAATATTTCCATCAACCCCCCAGCGATACCCTGTGGTTTTACCGGGAATTACTGCTGATCTATCAACAACAGACTTCCAGTCCCTATGTACAAGAATTGAGCGTGGTGATTGATCAACTCACTGAGTATTTAGTCCACTAATCCCTTGAAACCAGAGAATCCAGCCACTAAAATTAATTTAACTTACCTCTGAGCGATCGCCTCCTTGACTACCCCATCTCACCGCCAAGACAATCACCTCAATCGCGCCCGTGCTAGTATGCGACAAGCACTAGCACAGTACAACTCCTTACTACGCCACGGCTTACCCATTCAACCAGAACTGAAGATCCTCAGCGCGAATCTAGAAAAACTCGATCAAAACGTGATTCGGATTGCTGCCTTTGGATTAGTCAGTCGGGGAAAATCTGCCGTTCTCAATGGCTTAATCGGCCAAAAGATACTTCCTACTGGGCCATTACACGGAGTCACTCAATGGCCACGTTCTGTCCGTTGGATACCTCACCCCCAAGGCAAAGTCCAGATCGAATTAATTGATACCCCTGGCTTGGATGAAGTAGGAGGAGAAGTCAGAGCAGAAATGGCCAGAGAAGTAGCTAGACAAGCCGATTTAATTTTGTTTGTGGTCGCGGGGGATATTACGCAAACTGAATATGATGCTCTGTTATTTTTAGCTCAAACCCATAAACCGTTGATTCTGGTGTTTAATAAGGTAGATTTGTATCCCAATCCTGATTTAGACGCGATTAGTCAAACCCTGCGACAGAGGGGGGTGTCTGGATTGCCGGGACTCACCACTGACGAAATGGTGCTCGTAGCCGCCGAGCCAATGGCGCGGCAGGTGAGAATTGAATATCCAGATGGTGAGGTGCAGTATGAATGGGAAACCCCCGCGCCTCAAATGGAGCCGTTACGGGCCAAAATTGTAGAAGTGCTGAATCGAGAAGGGCGATCGCTCCTAGCCCTCAATGCGCTCGTACAAGTGCAAGCAGCGGCAGCTGCCATTATCCGTAAAACCTTGGGCTTCCATCAAGAGAAAGCAGAAAAACTGATTTGGCAATATGCTCGTGCCAAAGCGTTAGCCATTGCCCTCAATCCCATTCCTCTGGTGGATTTGCCCACTGGAGCGATCGCCGATTTAGCCTTGATTCGCGCCCTCAGTCGCCTTTACGGGTTGCCCATGACGGGCTATCAAGCTGGAAAACTCTGGAAAACCCTGATTTTCAGTTCCGGGGGTTTGCTCTTAGGGGAAATAGGAACCAGTGTCCTCTTTGGCTTAAGCAAAACCGCAGCCACCCTAGGAGGAGAAAGTGTCCATGCTTTAGCTGCCTGGGTGCCAGGAGCCATCCTCCAAGGGGCGATCGCCGGTTATGGAGCCTATCAAGTCGGTCAAATTACTCAAGTCTATCTGGAACAAGGAGGTACTTGGGGAACCTGGGGAGCCAGCACCATTATTCAAGAGATTTTGCAAGAGTTAGATTCCCAAGCGATTCTGTACCGATTGCGTGCAGAAATTCGCGCTGCTTTACCAATTCAGTAAAATAGAAGCGATCTCTAACGATGAGATGGGGAAATGACTGAGATTACCCTACCGTTTGGCGATCGCCGCCAAGCGGGTGAATCCTTGGCGATCAAGCTAGAAGCAGAAGTGATCCAATGGCAGTCTTTGACTACTGGCTCCGGCCGAGTTGTGGTATATGCCCTTCCCAGAGGAGGACTACCAGTGGCTGAACCCGTTGCCCATCGATTATCCTGTCCTTTAGAAGTGATTGTGGCGAAAAAAATTACCAGCGCCCACAATCAGGAATTGGCTGTAGGAGCAGTCACAGCTTGCGGACAAGTGGTTTGGTCTGCCTGGAGTCGAGAAGAGGGGGAGCAGCGAGTATGGCAAAGCCGTCAAGCCGTTGCCCAGCAACGCGCCCAGGAACAGCTAGAGGCTTTATCCCCCTATTGTCCTCAAGTCAATCCTCAAGGAGCGGTAGCGATTTTGATTGACGATGGTATTGCTACAGGCATGACGATGGCAGTTGCCGTTTTAGCGGCTCGTGCTCGCTCTCCTGCTCAGGTTTGGGTGGCGACTCCCGTGGCTCCGGCTGCCTTGTCAACTCAATTACAGGCTTGGTGCGATCGCCTCATTATTTTAGCGACTCCCGATCCTTTTTTCAGTGTGAGTCGGTTTTATACAGAATTTGAGCAAGTAGAGATGTCAACAGCGATCGCCTGTTTAGAGCGCCAATATCAATGGTTGAATCGTTCCTTCTATCCGATCTAATCAAGTCTTGCGGGCCAATTGCTCCCACAATAAATTCAGAGGAACAGAGACCACAGGGGCCCACAAGCTACTGAGAATCGCCGAGCACAGGGCAATTTGTTGATGGGCTGACCAAATGCCGCCTAAATCGCGATCGCCAATCAGGGTCAGTTGCAGAGCAATCATGGTTTCCGCCAACACACTCATGCCAAAAGTCAATAAGGCCACCGAGATAAAATCCTCTTGAAAATAGCGGTCTTTTTGAAAACGTCCGGTCAAAAATCCCACCAGCATCAACCCCAGCATATGGGTAGGCGACGCATTCAGCACCCCATTTTCCCACAGGGGATAGGGAGAGGTGAGAGCATCTTGCACCAAACCAAACCCCAAACCGGCGATCGCCCCTTGCCAAGCATTCCGCTTCAAACTCCACGCCACCACCCAAATCATCGGCCAATTCGCCCCGATTCCCAACAACTCCATCCCCGGCAGCCGAGTAAACACGATCAAAACACACAAAACAATCGAAACACTCGTCAGACCAGGCGCTACAAAACGATCTAGAGACGGCAGATGATCAAATAACTTTTTCACTGGCTCGTATTTAACTCAACATTCGATTCATTCAGATCCTGCAGTTCCAGATCTAAAGCCGGTTTACCTTCAAAAACCCACACCCATTCTAAATGACCAATGGGCGCAGAAAACCTCACCATTGCTTCTGGAGCAGGACTCTTTTTCAAATCCACAGACTCCACAATCCCCACCAACAAACCCGACGGAAATCGCGGAGAATAGGGAGAAGTAAACACCTTGTATCCTGGCTTCACCTCTGGAACCTTGTCAAAAAACTCCATCACTGCCTGATTTTGACCCCTGCCATGCAAGATTCCCATAAAACTCCGATCCTTGCCCACCCGAATGGTAGCACCCACACGGCTTGTCGGATCGCTCAGAAGCAGAACTCGACTGGTATTTTCAGTCACACTAATGACTCGACCGACCAAACCACCCGTACCTGTGACCACAAAATCCTTTTGAATTCCATCTCGACTTCCTCGACCCAGAGTAATCTGTTTCCACCAATGATCGGCACTGCGACCAATGATCGGCGCAATTACTCCTTGTTTTTTCGAGGCTTCCTGATAGTCAATTAACTCCTTTAAGCGAGTATTTTGTTGCTCCAGATTTTCTACTTTCGCTTCCAACTCTAACAGGCGAGCATTTTCTAACTGTTCTTGTTGAGCCAGATTTGAGTGAAAAGGTTTCACCAATCGCCCGTACAATTCAAACACCAAAGTTCCTTGAGTTTGACGAATATACAGGGCTAAACCAAGAGCTAAGATCATCAGCACTAGGTTTAACCAATTTCTTTCCCACCAGCGACGAATTTGACGTATATTATACATTCACCTTACATCCGCGATCGAGCACTAAACACCCGTTCCAACTGCTTAAAGTTCTCCAGCACCCTACCCGTTCCCAACACCACACAACTCAACGGATCAGCCGCCACATGAGTGACAATTCCCGTCTCATGGCTCACCAGAGTATCCAAACCCTTCAGGAGCGCCCCTCCCCCAGCCAACATAATCCCTCGGTCAATAATATCAGCCGCCAACTCAGGAGGAGTCCGCTCTAGCGTCCGTTTCACCGCATCAATAATCATCGACAATGGCTCAGACATACTCTCCCGAATCTCTCCTGCCTTGATACTCACCGTTCTCGGCAAACCAGAAAGCAAATGGAGTCCACGAACATCCATTGCCCCCTCATCAATCTCTGGAGTTGGATAAGCCGAACCAATTTGAATCTTAATATCTTCAGCCGTCCGTTCTCCAATCGTCAAGTTATGGACTTTCTTCATATATTGGATGATCGACTCGTTCAACTCATCTCCAGCGACTCGTACCGACTCACTAATCACGGTTCCTTGCAAACTCAAAACCGCTACCTCTGTGGTGCCGCCCCCAATATCAATAATCATATTCCCGGTTGGCTCTGCCACCGGCAACCCGGCTCCGATCGCCGCTGCTACTGGCTCGTCAATCAGATACACATCCCGCGCTCCCGCTTGAGAAGCTGCTTCCATTACCGCTCGACGTTCCACTCCTGTGACTCCTGAAGGAATCCCAATCACCATTCGCGGCGGAATTAACCCTTGCTTACCTTCATGCACCCGTTCAATAAAATGCTTCAGCATCAGTTCTGCGGTATCAAAATCAGCAATGACCCCATCCCGCAACGGCCGAAATGTGGTCACATTACCAGGAGTCCGCCCCAGCATTTTCTTGGCATCATCCCCTACTGCTAAGGGCGCTTTGGTTTCCGTGTCGATCGCCACCACAGACGGCTCTTGCAACACAATCCCTTTCCCAGAGACATAAACTAACGTATTGGCAGTACCGAGATCGATACCCATATCTCGTGAAAACCGACTAAATAAGCCCACCTGTTTGCTCTCCCAATTTTGAGGTTATGTTCAAATGTCTAGAATTGTAAAAAAATAATAACTGACGTGGATTCTATTACGTTTTTGAGTTAGCGTCCAGTCAATTCCTCAAGATTCCTTCTCTTCCTTTTCCTCTTCAGACCCTCTAATTCAGGATCGAGCCTGTTTTTTTCCCGCTGCTGATCCACTCAGCCCTTGAATTCGCTACAGTGGAGTGGTGATTTCACACCAGAAGATTTCTGTACAGACTATGGATTTGAATGTTGTACATTTAGTGGGTCGCGTTGGTGGCGATCCAGACGTAAAGTATTTTGAGTCAGGCGCGGTTAGATGTACCCTGACTTTAGCGGTAGACCGTCGTACCCGCAACAACGATCAACCAGATTGGTTTAATCTGGAACTTTGGGGAAAGACGGCAGAGGTTGCCGCTAACTATGTTCGCAAAGGCAAACAGATTGGGGTGACAGGATCGCTGAAAATTGAATCCTGGCAAGATCGGAATACTCAAGCCAAGCGATCTAAACCTGTGATTAAAGTCGATCGCCTGGATCTGTTAGGCTCGAAACGGGATGAGCCAGGCGAGGCTTTTGAGGGAGAATTTTAATACCGAATTTGCAAGGTGACGGAGGCTTGGACTTCTTGCTCTCCCCCCACGACAGGGGTGGGTGGAGCACCTGCCATTTCTGCTCGTGCGGCTAGGTTGGTTTTGTCTAGAATCAGGGGAGAGGGAGCCGAGGCGTGGTTAATTTGGATGCTGACTACTCCTCGATTGGTGAGGTTAAGGGTTTGTAAAACGGTTTGAGCTTGTTTTTGGGCATCAAGGGTGGCTTGACGCAGGGCGGCTTGTTGGGCGGCAGAGATGACTTCTTCGGTAGCGGTGAAGCTCACGCCATCGACGCGAGTGGCTCCGATTTGTACCGCTTGATCAATGAGGGTTCCTGCTTTGGCGGTGGGTATGCGGAAGCTGACGGTATTGGTGCCGATGTAGCCGATCAGTTGTTGGGTGCGATCGCTGTAGCTATAATTCGGATGCAAATAAATTCCCGTAGTTTGTAGTTGTTCTACCTGATGATTTTCTAGCAATTTCACTACGGCTGAGGATTGTTGGGCGACTTTTTCCTGCACTTCTTGAGCCGTTTTCCCTTCTACTTGCACCCCCAGGCGCACAGAGGTTAGAGTCGTTGGGATACGCTCTACGCCTGTACCTGTGACAGTTAAGGTTTGCAGAACTCGCTGTTGCTCCTGAGCATTCACTGGTTGGGGAATCGGCAGGTGAGCCATCAACGTGGTTAAACCCATCATTCCTAGAGTGATGGGTAAAATAAGTTTTAGGACAGTTGGACGCATAAGTGAGTGGATCATTTCGTAAGTACAATCTCTTTTCTCTTTTAGTTTGTCCGATCGCGGTGCTGTTTGAGGGTACGGTTACAGTTTTGGCAACTGTGAAACTAGGACTTTCCCATCTGGTGACACCAGTATCTTGATGCAATCTTTATGAAACTGAGTCAATTTGTGAAGTTTTCGTAAAGTTGCCGGATTGGACTTGAATTAGACGAAGAAAAACTTTATTGTTCAGGTACTGAAACGTCACCGGCTGAATCTGGGGGGTTCCCAAGACTAAAGCCAGTTGTACTAAGGGACTGGCGAGTTGCTGTTGCAATTCCTCACCATCTTGTTGTTCAGTACCAATGTTAAATACAAACTCCTAGAACTGTGTATACGGTTATGCTGCGCGAGCATAACCGTATTTCTTTGGATGGGGTTTTCTTGTGGATTAATCTGAACTGAGAGTATTGTCATTTTTGGTGGCTATTTGGGTTTTCACCCAAGCGCGAAAGGCTTTCATAGTTTTATTTCTACCTTCAATTTTGCTTTGAGCTAGATATTGGGGAATTACTTCTCTTAAGGGTAATCCGGGAAAATGGGGACTTTCTTGGGTTTGTGCATACTCTTTTTCTTGCAGGATATAGATTTCTAGAAGAGTGCCATTGAATCGCCATAGTTCTCTTACTCCGAGCATTTGATAATGATTCAGCCGGGTGCGAGAGGTGATATCGATTTCAATGGCTAAATCTGGAGGGGGATCTTCGGTTAAATCTAGGCGTTTTTTGCCACGGATAGGAGCTTCATTTTCAATATAAAAACAGTCGTCTGCTTCTAAGGCTTGTGCCATTTGTTGATGCTTGAATGTGGTTGAGCCTAAACTGCGAAATTCTATATCCAATTCTTCTAGAATGGCTTTGATTAAGTCAGAAATTATCACTTTATCATCTTCGTGTTCTGGTAAGGGTACCATAATTTCTAAGGTGCCTTGACTGTAATTAATGCGCGCTTTTCTAGTGGCGCTATATGCTTCTACGAGTTGTTCATATTGATGCCAACTGATATTTGTCATCAGTTGTTGTTCACCGGGCGAAATCTGAAGAGGTTGGGGTTGTTGAATAGGCATGATTTTTTTGGGTTTGTTGTTCAGGTGAAGGGAGAAGGAAAATGGGCGATCGCCATCTTCTTCGATTGTACCCCTGTCCTGTATCCCTTGGAGAGATTTTTCCAGGCGATCTCCCCCTTACTTGATATCTTTTCTTATTTGTTATCACCACCTCACCCTTGACATCTCCCACAAAACACTGTATAGAAAGCTTTCTGCAAAATCTTCACAAAACTTAATCAAAAAATTATTGACAATAATTATGAACTGCCATTGAATAGGTAGGAGTTGAGATTAATTCTCAACTATTTGACTCTCTCAATCTATTGTATCGATCCTATGCAAACCTATGACAATCCCAAAGTCAGCTATGACTGGTGGGCAGGTAACGCTCGATTTGCCAACCTTTCTGGGCTATTTATCTCCGCCCATGTAGGCCAAGCGGCTCTCATCACCTTTTGGGCAGGAGCCTTTACCCTCTTTGAACTATCGCAGTTTGATCCGACTCAACCCATGGGTGAACAAGGATTAATCCTACTCCCCCACCTAGCCACCCTAGGATGGGGAGTAGGAGAAGGAGGGCAAGTGGTAGACACCTATCCCTACTTTGTAGTGGGAGCAATTCACCTAATCTCCTCCGCCGTATTAGGAGCAGGAGCCTTATTCCATACCTTCAAAGCACCTGAAGATCTCAAAAGCGCCAAAGGATTTGCAAAAAATTTTCATTTTGACTGGGATAATCCCAAACAGTTAGGCCTGATTTTAGGACATCACCTGCTGTTTCTGGGGATAGGAGCCTTATTACTCGCAGGCAAAGCCATGTACTGGGGTGGTCTTTATGATGCCACAACTCAAACAGTGCGAATGATCAGTAACCCCACTCTCAATCCAGTCATCATTTATGGATATCAAACACATTTTGCCAGCATTAGTAGCTTAGAAGACTTAGTGGGTGGACATATCTTTGTCGGTTTAATGCTGATTGGTGGAGGTGTTTGGCATATCCTCATTCCGCCCATGGGTTGGGCCCAAAAAGTCCTCACCTTTTCTGGGGAAGCAATTCTATCCTATTCCCTGGGAGGCATTGCCTTAGCAGGTTTTGTAGCAGCTTATTTCTGTGCCGTCAATACCCTCGCTTACCCTGTGGAGTTTTATGGCGCAGCCTTAGAAGTCAAGTTAGGAATTGTGCCTTATTTCGCCGACACAGTAGAACTCGCCAATGGTGCTCATAGTTCCCGCTGTTGGTTAGCCAATGCTCACTTTTTCCTAGCCTTTTTCTTCTTGCAAGGACATCTGTGGCACGCTCTGCGGGCAATGGGATTTGATTTCCGGCGCGTTGAGCGCGCACTTAACGCGATGGAAGTGTAGTTGTAGTTTTCATTCTCTCCTCTTTTGTGGGAGGGGTTTCGAGAAACGATTCATCATTGAAACCCCTCTTTTTTTATTGATTAACTGACAGTGAAAGGACACAAAATCATGGCAAAAATTGGATTATTTTACGGAACTCAAACTGGTAAAACCGAATCTGCGGCTGAAGAAATTCAAAAGGAATTTGGCGGTCAAGATCTGGTGGCATTACATGATATTGCCGATAGTGAAGTGAGTGATTTTGCAGCGTACCAATATTTGATTATTGGTTGCCCAACGTGGAATGTGGGAGATTTGGTAGATTCTTGGGATTCTTTTTACAATGAGGAGCTAGATAAGGTGAGCTTTAGCGGTAAAAAAGTCGCCTATTTTGGCACGGGAGATCAGTTTGGCTATGCGGATAATTTTCAAGATGCAATTGGCATTTTGGAGGAGAAGATTGCGAAATTGGGGGGACAGACAGTGGGCTATTGGTCTACTGAAGGCTATGAGTTTAATGAGTCAAAAGCCCTGAGAAATGGCAAGTTTGTTGGTTTGGCTCTGGATGAGGATAATCAAGATAATTTGAGTCAGGAGCGAATCAAGTCTTGGGTGGCTCAACTCAAGGGAGAGTTTGGAGTATAATTTTGGCAATTTTTCTGTCAAAATACTCTGTATTCTCTGTGTCTCTGTGGTGAAATTTGTTGAGCAGATAAGGAAGAGTTAATGTCTAAGTTACCCGATGCTTTGTGGGTGAATGTGAGTCCGAGTTTACGTCGCCTTCATCGTCCTTTGTTAAAGGAGTTGTGTGGCCATATTTGTTTGGGAGAATGGCAGTATAATCAGACTGCGGATGAGCCAACTTCTTTGGCGATCGCCTTAGAGCTATTACATGATTATATCCAAAAACTGGATCGTCCCCTCCATTTGCTAGGCCATGGCACAGGAGGGTTATTGGCTCTGTTGTATAGTCGCCAATATCCAGAGCGGTTACGCTCTCTGACATTACTCTCGGTAGGTGTATATCCAGCCATTGATTGGCAAGCCCATTACTATGTACAATTGGGTTTACTGCCTTGTTCTCGGGATCGCATTCTCACCCAAACCGCCTACAATCTCTTTGGGGTTTACTCTCCCCCCGTCATTGAGGAATTTGTCAAAATCCTAGAGAGGGACTTACAAACTTCCTTATCTCCCCATTCTCTGTATCAACGCACCCACATTTTTCCCATTACCTCATCCTGTCCTCTATTGGTGTGCCGAGGAGAACATGATATGGTAGTCGATCCTAATTTATTTGAAGGATGGAAACCTTGGATGAAAGAGGGAGATCGTCTTTGGGAATGTTCCCAAGGACGGTATTTTTTCCACCACACCTATCCCCAACTGGTGAAACGAAAAATCCTGGAATTTTGGAAATCTCTGTATCCCCTTAACTCTCCTCTCTCTATGGTTAACTCCTAGCCGGGAGAGCCTGGGCAGATCAGGAAATGGATTGAATGGGGAAAATTAAAGTAAAACTGGCAAACTTCTCTCCACTTTTGACTTGAATTTTCCCCCCCAAACGTTCACTTAATTTTTTCACCAAGGCTAACCCTAAACCGGTGCCTCCCTGTTTCCAAGGATCGGCGCTAGGAATGCGATAGAACTTGTCAAAAATCCGCTCTAATTCCGATTCAGCAATTTGAATCCCTGTATTTCTCACTTCTACCCAAAGTTTAGGACGAGCCGACACTGAATTCTCTCCTTCAGGCAGCAGCATTTCCGTCATTTCTTGTAGCCAAGCTTTTAACTGAATGACTTCTCCGGGAGGGGTATATTTACAAGCATTATTTAAGAGTTCAGCAATAATCCTCTCGAGGCTAAACATTTCGGAAAGAAAGGGAGGAATTTGGGGAGCAATTTCTACGGTGAGGGTTTGTTGTCGGGTTTTGGCGCGATCGCGGAAAGACGGTAAAATCTTCTCTATAAAACTCCATAGCTCAATCCGATCCAAAGCACTAGGCGCTTCTTGATGCTCTAAACGCTGCAAATCCAGCAAATCATTAATCAGGTTAATTTCCCGCTCGCACTCAGCTTGCAAAATTTGTAAATAATGAGAAACTTTCTTCTCTAGCGCTTCCCGCCCCGAAGCACTAGACTCAGACTCAGCCACCATATACCTTTCTAACCCAATCTGGAGCATCCGAATCGCCATTTTCATATTCGAGACGGGAGTGCGTAATTCATGGGATACGGTACTGAGAAAATCATACTTAAGATGGTTTAATTTTTCTAACTCCTTCACTTGGGCTTGTGAAGACTGAAA
>CAZTRW010000050.1:0-21752 GCA_964616725.1 uncultured bacterium | reverse complement strand
GTTTTTTGCGATAAGTTTGAAAAATAGGGATTTATTTAAGCCTGAGTAGTTACCTTTTACCCAGAATTGACCGCAAAAAAACTCCGTACAATCCCTCACTTACCCAATACCGTTTCCTGAGAACCGCCTATTGTTTCCGTAAATTTGCTCAAAAATGACCTTCTTAAATCTTTACTCCCAACTCTTTCTTCATGTCTGTTTGACAAATCCCTCATGGTTTATCAAGTGTTCGTAAAACTCTGGAATCACCAATTGTCAGAGGGTAGAGCTACCCCCTAGGGTGATACATAAGAGAAGCAAACCAGCCAACTCAAGCAGAAACAAGACACACAGTATCTAGGAGCAAGAGATCATGAAATTCCATCACTTAACCACTGCGATCGCTGCCACCGCCACCCTGAGCTTATTAGGATTCACTGGACAATCTGCTCAAGCTGGAACCTTTCACAACGGCTGGAACTACGCCATTGATTCCTTTAATGACGGTTATAATAACGGTGTGATTGGTGCCACCAGCAAATATGAATTTCATGGACTAGCAGTAAAACAAACTGCTGATAAGGTTTCTGTAGCGATTAACTCAAATATGCAGTTGGGCGGATGGAACGAAAGTGGCGTGGCTAATAGCACGATCGCTTATGGTGACCTGATCTTCAACTTCACTGATAAAAACCTGGCGGATTCCCAAGGTAGCTTGTTTGGCATTCACTTCGATCAGAATGGGGATACAGGATTAGGCTTGGGAGTTTACAACAACGTCACTACCAAAAGCGTTGCCAGCAGCAATAGCGGGTTTAGTACCCTCAGCTATCACGCCCAGAAAGTCGCTAATAAAGGAGGAACGGCAACTCTAGGGGATTTGGCTGAAAATGACCCCTACTTTGGCGACAAAACTGATAACGTGATTAACACGGGCAACAAAATTGGAGACATCGCCTTCCTTTCTGGCAGTGAATTAAGCGAATTGGATTTTGGTCACTTTAACGCTACTGGAAATTATACTTTCGGATTTAGCTTCGATCGCAACTTGTTACCCACTGGAGATTTCTTAGCTTACTTGTTTGCTGAATGCGCTAATGATGGCTTGGCTCTGGCTGGTACCCTTGATGCTCCTCCTCCTCCTCCGGTAGGTACTCCTGAACCCAGTGCCATGCTTGCCTTGGCTTTAGTGGGTGGTGTCTTCGCACTCAAGCGTCGTCAAGCCTAAAGCTAAATGAATCAATTTAGAGAGAGGAATACCACTGGTATCCCTCTCTTCTTGCTGTTTAAACCCAGATAAGCTAAACACCAAGCTTTGTTTTTATCGACTGGGAGTGCCCAACTGTTGCAGATTGGGTTCAGTATCAGGAATCGGTGGTAGAGAGGGGGGAGCGCCAGGATTGGGGGTGAGGGGCTGTAAACCGTTGGGTAAATTGGGGTAAAATCCTTGGGGGCGATCGCGCGCTTCAATACAGCGAGTCATCAACTCACCGGTGGGTAACTCCACCTCTCGACTTAAGCCCACCACACATTGGGAAAACCGCTGAGGCAAAAGCGAGCGGCGACAACTCTCTAACACCACTGTAGCCGCAGCAGGAGGGCGATCGCCACCCCTGAGACGATTAATCTCCGTCACACAAGCGGCCAACTCCAGAGGACGACGCACCTGACGACAGGTAGACAAAGCATCCACCGCCCCAATCTCCTGATTATCCCTCAAAATCCCCACCACACAACCAGAAATATCCTGGGGATACAACGCACTCCCACAAGCACTCGCCCGCTCTGGAGCAGAAATCCCCGCACGAGCCAACTCATAGGCACAAGTCCAAAACCCATTGCGAGCCACCGCCGGTTTACCAGGCACCGAAAACACACTCAACGTAGCCACCAGAGTTCCACACATCCAGGGACTTGACACCAAACTTAGGCGAAACGGAAAATGAGCCATCCTTGCCACTCCTCACAACAAGCAACACCAGAGCAGTTATTTCTGAATGATTGTCAAATTAGACTAACACAAATCACGGTTTCATTGATTGAGCCGATTAGTACCCATCCCCTATTTGGGGAAACAGGGGTTTTACGCATCACAACTGATAACTTACAGTGAATAAGGTATGGAAATTTCAGTCTATGGCCAAAAAGGACAACTCAACTTATGCACCTCAGTGAACTAACTCACCCCAACCAGCTACATGGGCTATCCATCGCCCAACTCGAACAAATCGCACGCCAGATCCGGGAAAAACATCTGCAAACCATTGCCACCAGCGGCGGCCATCTTGGCCCTGGTTTAGGGGTTGTGGAACTCACCCTCGCCCTCTATCAAACCCTAGATCTCGACCATGATAAGGTGATTTGGGATGTAGGTCACCAAGCCTATCCCCACAAAATGATTACCGGACGCTATAACCAATTCCATACTCTCCGGCAGAAAAATGGCATTGCTGGCTACTTAAAACGCTGCGAGAGCAAATTTGACCATTTTGGGGCAGGACATGCCTCTACGAGCATTTCTGCTGCCCTAGGGATGGCCATTGCCCGTGACCTGAAGGGGGAAAATTTCAAGGTGGCAGCGATTATTGGAGATGGGGCCTTGACAGGAGGGATGGCCTTAGAAGCGATTAACCATGCGGGTCATTTGCCTCACACTCGGCTATTGGTGGTGTTGAATGATAATGAAATGTCGATTTCTCCCAATGTGGGAGCCATTTCTCGGTATCTGAATAAGATACGCTTGAGTCCGACGATGCAGTTTTTTGCGGACAATTTAGAAGAGCAGTTTAAGCAGATTCCGTTTTTTGGGGAAACCTTTACGCCGGAAATGGAGCGGGTGAAGGAGGGGATGAAGCGGTTGGCGATGTCGAAAGTGGGAGCGGTGATTGAGGAGTTAGGGTTTACTTATATGGGGCCGGTGGATGGTCATGATTTGCAAGAGTTGATTACCACGTTTGAGCAGGCGCACCGGATTGAAGGGCCAGTGTTGGTTCATGTGGCGACGACGAAGGGGAAGGGTTATGCGATCGCCGAAAAAGACCAAGTGGGCTATCATGCTCAAAGTCCCTTTAACCTGGCTACTGGCAAAGCCATTCCCTCCACTAAACCCAAACCCCCTGCCTATTCTAAAGTCTTTGCCCATACCCTCACCCAACTAGCCGAAAATAACCCCAATATTATCGGGATCACGGCTGCTATGGCCACGGGAACCGGATTAGATAAACTTCATGCCAAATTGCCCCAGCAATATGTGGATGTGGGCATTGCCGAACAACACGCGGTTACCCTCGCCGCTGGGTTAGCCTGTGAAGGAATACGGCCAGTCGTAGCAATTTATTCTACTTTCTTACAACGGGCTTACGATCAAGTCATTCATGATGTTTGTATCCAAAATTTGCCCGTCTTTTTCTGTTTAGATCGGGCGGGTATTGTGGGAGCGGATGGCCCCACTCACCAGGGAATGTATGATATTGCTTATTTGCGTTGTTTGCCCAATTTAGTGATTATGGCTCCCAAAGATGAGGGCGAACTTCAGCGTATGGTGGTGACAGGAATTAACTATACCGATGGCCCGATTGCCATGCGTTATCCCCGTGGCAATGGCTATGGTGTACCTCTGATGGAGGAAGGCTGGGAACCTTTGGATATCGGCAAAGGAGAAATCTTGCGTCAGGGGGATGATTTGCTGATTGTTGCCTATGGCTCGATGGTTCATCCGGCGATGCAGGTGGCGGAATTACTCAGTGAACATGCGGTACAAACAACGGTGATTAATGCTCGCTTTGTTAAGCCTTTGGATCGGGAGTTAATTCTCCCTTTGGCGCAAAAAATTGGCCGGGTGGTGACGATGGAGGAAGGGTGTTTGATGGGAGGGTTTGGCACGGCGATCGCCGAAGCTCTCCTCGATGGTAATATCATTGTGCCGGTTCAGCGTTTGGGAGTGCCGGATATTCTCGTCGATCATGCTACTCCCAATGAGTCTATGGCGGATTTAGGGTTAATGCCTGCTCAAATGGCCGATCAAATTCGCGATCGCTTTTTTCAACCCCAACTCGCTCCAGTTACCGTCTAAGATCTAATTTCCTGGGAAGCCGGAATTACTCCCCACCCGGCTTCTTGATTCAATTCCAGGTGTGGTTAGCTCTCAAGACGGCATGAGTGTTCAAACCAGGCAATAATATCTTCCACGCTTAAATCTTCGAGAGTTACTCCCCTCGACAGAGCCATTTGGTTTAAGGGCACGAGCGCTGCTGTTACCAATCGCACAAAAAAATCGATAAAATTTTGATCCATGTCAATGAGATTCTCCATTTGAGGATCGTGAGCGATCCAATCGGCGATCGCCTCAGCAGAAATCTGATCCATCCGCTCACCCGTGATCCGACTAATCTCCCGGAGAGCACGACAAGCATAAATGGCTAATCGAGTCGAAAACTTATCTGCCGCCGACAAAAGCGCCGCATCTACTGCCCTTACTTCTTCCATCGTCAGAAATTCCACAGCCAAACGAGCATCAGTCATCACTCACGGTCTCCAGCACACTTTTCGGAACAACACCGAGGGCATAAACTAGGACGAGATCCTTACACCCAAGTCCCTCAAGCAGATTCTGCCGCTGCCAACTCTTGGGCAGAAATCAAATAGCCACACCGATGTTCACCATCAATAATCCAATGGGTGCGCTCCACCTGACAACTGGGAAATAACTCAGAAAACATTTCCAATTCATGACCACACACAGAAGGAAAAGATTCTGCCACATCAGCGATCGCACAGTGATGCTCTGTCAACATAAATCGCCTCGGACTACTCGCCGGTTCCCCATCCGGTTCATCCGGTTCAATAGCATACCATTCTGCCATGTAGCCTTCTTCCCGTCTCAGTTCCACCAGTTTAGCCACCTGTTCCTGTAGAGAGTGCCCCATCAGGCGATCGCGATACATCTGCGCCTTTCGCTGCCATTGCTTCTGTAAAATAGAGCTAACTTGGTCTTGGCCCACCGTTTCTGCTAAAGTATCCAACAGAGAAACCGCAAACTCCCCGTGATTATTGGTGAAGCGATCGCGCCCTTTTCGACTCAAACGATAAACGTGCCCCGGCCGTCCCATCGTCACCGACTCCCCCAACTTCCCCCCTTGTCCCACCACATAGCCAATCAACCCCTCCTCCTCCAAATCCTTCAAGTGTCGCCGAATCGCTTGAGGAGTCACCCCCAACGCCTCAGCCAACCCCAAAGCCGTCGCCTCGCCTTCCTTGAGCAGATACTCCAGGATTCCTTGTTTCGTCGAGATTTCGTGAGCAGTTCCCATGATCGTCACAAAACTTAATCTCCACCAGCGCAAAAACCATCCAAACTTTTGGGACTTTGACAACAAATAAGTTGCTAAAGTATCCTACAATAGACTAAAGCAACCCTAAAGTTGTTTAAACCCATTATACTCCCCTTATTTTCCTTTATTGATCGAGAATCTGCCCATGACCCTATCCCAACCCACCCAACAAGCCACCACCAAAAGCCTAGAAGCCATGCGGAGCTTTTCCGAAACCTACGCCAAAAACACCAACACCTACTTCTGCTCCGACTTAAGCATCACCGCCGTCGTCATCGAAGGACTCGCCAAACACAAAGACGAACTCGGCGCACCCCTCTGTCCCTGTCGCCACTACGAAGACAAACAAGCCGAAGCCAAAGCCGCCTACTGGAACTGCCCCTGCGTCCCCATGCGCGAGCGCAAAGAATGCCACTGTATGCTCTTCCTCACCGAAGACAACCCCTTCGTCGGCACAGAGCGTACCATCAGCATCGAACAAATCCGCGCCACCACCAACCCCGTTGCCCACTCCTAAACTCCCATGTCTACTACCGTCAAAACCCTCGTTAACCAACCCTACAAATACGGTTTCATCACCGACATCGAAACCGACAAAATCCCCCATGGCTTAAACGAAGACGTAGTACGCCTGATTTCGGCCAAGAAAAACGAACCCGAATTCATGCTCAACTTCCGCCTCAAAGCCTATCAGCGGTGGCTACAAATGTCAGAACCCACCTGGCCTCACATTCAGTATCCCCCCATCAACTATCAAAACATCAGCTACTACTCAGCCCCCAAACAACAAGCCAAAAAGAAAAGCCTAGACGAAGTTGATCCCGCCCTATTAGAAACCTTCGACAAACTCGGCATCCCCCTATCCGAACAAAAACGCCTCTCCAACGTAGCCGTAGATGCCGTTTTTGATAGCGTTTCTATCGCCACCACCTTTCGCGAAAAACTCGCCGAACAAGGAGTCATTTTTTGCTCCATCTCTGAAGCGGTTCACGAGTATTCCGAATTAATCGAAAAATACCTTGGTAGCGTCGTTCCCGTCGGTGATAACTACTTTGCTGCCCTCAATAGCGCTGTCTTTAGTGATGGCTCCTTCGTCTACATTCCCAAAAACACCGAATGTCCCATGGAACTCTCCACCTATTTCCGCATTAACAGCGGCGATACGGGACAATTTGAGCGCACTTTAATCATCGCCGAGGCAGGATCAAAAGTCTCCTATCTGGAAGGCTGTACCGCTCCCATGTACGATACCAATCAACTCCACGCCGCCGTTGTGGAATTAGTCGCTTTAGACAACGCCGACATTAAATACTCCACGGTTCAAAATTGGTATGCCGGAGATGAAAATGGTAAAGGTGGAATTTATAACTTTGTCACCAAGCGTGGACTATGCAAAGGGGTGAATTCCAAAATTTCCTGGACGCAAGTTGAGACAGGATCAGCCATTACCTGGAAATATCCCAGTTGTGTCTTAGTCGGAGATAACTCCGTCGGGGAGTTCTATTCTGTCGCTCTGACGAATCACAAGCAACAAGCAGACACAGGTACAAAAATGATCCATGTGGGCAAAAATACCCGCAGTCGGATTATTTCTAAAGGCATTTCCGCAGGATATTCTGCCAACAGTTATCGTGGGCTAGTGAAAATCAGCCCCAATGCTGAAGGCGCACGAAACTATTCTCAGTGCGACTCTATGCTGATTGGGGATAATGCAGAAGCAAATACTTTCCCCTATATTCAAGTCCAAAATCCTGCCGCCAAAGTCGAGCATGAAGCCTCTACCTCAAAAATTGGTGAGGATCAGCTATTTTATTTTGCCCAACGGGGAATTTCGGCAGAAGATGCGGTATCGATGATGATTAGTGGCTTCTGTAAGGATGTGTTTAATCAGTTGCCGATGGAGTTTGCTGTAGAAGCGGATAAATTATTGAGCTTAAAACTAGAAGGAACGGTAGGATAAGGATGATTCAAGCACAGAGTGAGACGATTTTGTCAGTACGCCATTTAACTGCAACTGTGGCCGATCAACCGATTCTGAAAGGGTTGAATTTGGAGATTAAGGCGGGTGAAGTCCACGCGATTATGGGGCCAAATGGATCGGGAAAAAGTACATTTTCTAAGATTCTGGCTGGCCATCCTGCTTATGAGATTACGGGTGGAGAAGTGTGGTATCGAGGGGAAAATCTTCTGGAGATGGAAGCTGAAGATCGAGCGACTGCTGGAGTCTTTTTAGCCTTCCAATATCCGCTGGAGATTCCAGGGGTAACTAATTTGGATTTCTTGCGCGTGGCTTATAATTCTCGCCGCAAGAAACAGGGTTTAGAGGAGTTAGATACGTTTGATTTTCAAGAGGTGGTGGAAGAGAAGTTAGAAGTGGTGAAAATGGATGCGGCTTTTTTAGATCGCAGTGTGAATGAGGGATTTTCTGGGGGGGAGAAAAAGCGGAATGAGATTCTGCAAATGGCTCTGTTAGAACCCACTTTAGCGATTTTAGATGAAACAGATTCGGGATTGGATATTGATGCGCTGAAAATTGTGGCGAATGGGGTGAATCAGTTGATGCATCCTGAGAATGCGGTGTTGATGATTACTCATTATCAACGGTTGCTGAATTATATTGTGCCGGATTATGTGCATGTGATGGCGGATGGGCGGATTTTACGCACAGGAGATCAGGCGTTGGCGCTGGAGCTAGAGTCTAGGGGATATGACTGGATTCTAGAGGAAGCTTTGCAAGGGGTATAGGGAGATGATGGGTATGGAAATGGTTTTGACGGAAGATTTAGGGGTGATGAGTCGGGAGAGTCAGCGGTTTGAGGCGGTACAGAGGTTGCTCGATCGCCGTTTAGAGTTGATATCATCTACTCTGGATGCGGAAACCGTAGCGCTGATCCAAGCCGTGCGAGAATATGGTGCGGCGATCGCTTCCGAGCAGTCTTTTCCCTCCAAGCAGGATGAGGAATGGCGATTTACGGATATTTCTCGTTTACTAGAGGTGGAGTTTGCTCCGGCAACTGTACCTTCTGCCGGGGCAAAGATTGAGATGACTCCATTTATGGTGCCGGAAGCGGCTGATAGTCGTTTAGTATTTGTCAATGGCGTGTATGCTGAAGTCTTATCTAATGTCTCAGCTCTGCCATCGGGAACTGTAACTCACCTTTTATCGGGAAGGATTTCTGATGCTCAACTCAATCCTTATTTAGGGAAACAATTGGGAAATCAGGAGATATTTACAGCACTCAATAGTGCGAGTTTAACTGATGCGGCGGTGGTTTGGATATCGCCGCATCAAGAGATCAAAACGCCGATTCATCTCTTGTTTATCGCCCTAGAAAATGAAACACCAGTTATGATTAATCCTCGGTGTTTAATGGTGGCGGGTGCGGGAAGTCAGGTGACGATAATTGAGCAATATGTGACGATTAGTAATTGTCCTGCGGCTAAGGGCATGATTCCCTATTTTACCAACTCAGTGACGGAGGTTTGGTTAGAGAATCTGGCTCAGGTAAATCATACGCGGATTCAACAAGAGTCACGGGAAGCAATTCATATTGGAAAAACAGCGATCGCCCAAAATCGTGATAGCCATTATACCCTCAATTCTATCACCCTCGGAGCCGGATTATCTCGGCACAATTTAGAAATAGTTCAGCAAGGCGAAGGCGCTCAAACCCATCTCAAGGGCTTAACGGAAATTATTGGCCAACAAATCGCTGATACCCACAGCAGCGTCACCCATCTCCATCCCCATGGCACGAGCACACAATTACATAAGTGTATTGTCGATGGAGAAGCTCATGGGATCTTTAATGGCAAAGTATTTGTTCCGAAATTAGCTCAGTTAACCAATGCACAACAACTCAATCGCAATTTACTCCTCTCGAAAAAAGCCAAAGTAGATACCAAGCCCCAACTGCAAATTACTGCTGATAACGTCAAATGTTCTCATGGTGCTACTGTCAGTCAATTAGAGGAAGAAGCAGTATTTTATTTACGCAGTCGAGGCTTATCCCCAGAAGCAAGTCGTCATCTATTAATTGATGCCTTTGCCTATGAAATTTTGGATCATCTGCCTCTGAAATCCTTGAAAATTATGCTCTCTCAGTGTTTATCTTGTCGCACCAACCATTAACCGTAGAGGCAAACCCATGAGTTTGCCCAGACTCCTCTCAATCGGGAACATTAAATTCTATGATGATCTTTACTCCTTCTAAATCATTAGCCGCTAGTATACGCGATGATTTTCCCATTCTTCATCAACAAGTACATGGCCATCCTTTAGTGTATTTAGATAACGCGGCAACCTCCCAGAAACCACAAGTGGTGTTAGACACTTTACAACGGTATTATCAACAGGATAACGCCAATGTCCATCGAGGTGCTCACCTCCTCAGTTGCCGCGCCACAGAAGCCTATGAGGGAGCGCGAGATCAGGTAGCCGCGTTTGTAAATGCCCAATCTCGTAATGAAATTGTATTTACTCGCAACGCCAGTGAAGCGATTAATTTAGTTGCCTATACTTGGGGATTAAACACCTTAAAACCAGGGGATGAAATTATCACTTCGGTGATGGAACATCATAGCAATTTAGTCCCTTGGCAAATGATGGCTCAGAAAACGGGAGCTGTCCTGAAGTTTGTGGAATTAACTCCAGAGGAAGGGTTCAATCTAGAGCAGTTTGAATCCCTATTAACGGAGAAGACAAAACTGGTTTCTGTGGTGCATATTTCTAATGTATTGGGTTGTATTAATCCAATCGAAAAAATTGTGCAACTTGCCCATAATTATGGCGCAAAAGTTTTGATTGATGCTTGCCAAAGTGCCCCTCATGTGCTTTTGGATGTACAAGCGATCAATTGTGATTGGTTAGTGGCTTCAGGACATAAAATGTGTGGGCCGACGGGAATTGGTTTCTTGTATGGCAAATTGGAGTTACTAGAATCAATGCCACCGTTTTTAGGGGGTGGAGAAATGATTTCGGAAGTATTTCTAGACCACTCTACCTATGCGGAGTTACCCCATAAGTTTGAAGCGGGAACCCCTGCAATTGGGGAGGCGATCGCCCTGGGTGCAGCCATTCATTATCTCACAGGAATTGGTCGGGATAAAATTCATGCCTACGAGCAGGAATTAACCCACTATTTGATCCACCAACTCTTGGAGGTTCCAGAGGTAAAACTTTATGGGCCAAAACCCCAGGAAAATCGAGCCGCTCTAGCTACCTTTACTACTGGAAATATCCATGTCAATGATATTGCTGCCTTGCTAGATCAATCAGGAGTTGCTATTCGCACCGGTCATCATTGTACCCAACCGTTGCACCGAATTTTAGGGGTTAGTGGCACAGCGCGAGCGAGTCTTTATTTCTACAATACCTGTGAAGAAATCGATCAATTTATCGCTGCTCTGAAAGAGGCGATCGCCTTTTTCAAAAGTATTGCTTGATGGGTCACTCCATCAAAAGCAGTTCCCCTCAAGGGTATAATGCTATTGGGATTCGCCAAAAGCCTCATCAATACTGTCCTAAACCATCGTGAATTGACTAGCCATCAGATGAGGCGCACCCTTGAGAATCGCCATTAAGAGCGACTCACTACTGCCTACCCCATCCGGATCAAAACTGAGCATTCCCGTGAGTGTCTCATACAAGAAATGAGCACCGCTCTCTTGAGCCATGGGATTAACACCACTGACAAACCTACCAGCGGGAGATACCGTTGTACTCAAAGAAACTCCTGCGATTAACCCTCCACCAAAGCCAGAGGCAGAAATCTCAAACCGATCATCACTACCAAAATCAGTGATAGTATCAACACCATCCGTCAAGGAACGATACACCAACCGATCACTCCCTCCTCCCCCTGTAATCAAGTCATCACCATCACCCCCTTCAATGCTATTGTCATTCGAGTCACCAATCAATGTATCTGCAAACACCGAACCAATTACCTGAGTCACACCACTCAAACTCTCTTTTTGCCCTGCCTGATTCAGAACAGCATCATAAAAACCATCAGCAATCTTTTCATACCCCCCTAGATTAGGATGCAACCCATTATCAATGGTAGGACTAGAAATATCAGCGATCGTCAGACCCATGGGCACAAAAGAAACCTTCTTACCCTCAGTCACCTTATTACTCACTAATCCAGGCAGTGCCGCATTAAAATCAGCAATCTTTTGCTGCCTCGTTACCCCACCCGATGCTTCGGGAAGACTCGGTGGCAATTCAGCCACCAGTAACTCTGTTTGTGGAGAAATCTGAGCAATCTTATCAATTAGTTTGCTCAGATCATTGAGCATCGTCTGAACCGAATCCTTTTGACTATCATTCGTGCCAGCCATCAACAAAATCACATCTGGTTTCTGTTCATTCAGAGATTGAGTTAATCCTCCTGATGGCCCCGCAGGATCACCACTACTAACACTCGTCCATTTATCACTGGTCAACCAATTAATTGTTTTACCCCGATAGCCATTATGATCATCATCAGGTGCGCCACCATTGGGAGTAGAAGAAGAACCCACAAAATCTGTGGCTAAACCTAATTCCTGAAACTCATTCCACAAAAAGGTTCGGTATCCTCCGCTCGTAATATTATTAGGATGGGCCACTACACCATAGGTAATTGAATCTCCCATCGGCATCACTTTGAGGGGGCCATTAAATTTAGAGATAAAACTCAAACCTTTTTCTAAATTGACAAGAACACCTCTAGTTGCTGATGCATAGCTCGCCATTCCCAGAACAGGTGATGGTGAAGGTACATTCACATCAAAATTCCCTAAACTACCAGAAATCACAAAATGATTACTGGTATTAGCAACTTGATTTGGTTGCAGGGAAATGGTGTAAGTGCCATTATCATTGTTCTCCCAACTGCTACCGGGAGAGGCAATTTCATAGATAGCTGTGAGAGAGGGGCTATTACTATTTGTGTCAAGAGTAACTAGAGTTGCTAATTGTTCAAAGTTATTGGGACCAGTGACCAGAATATCATTGCTATCAATGGTAGCAATATCTATTCCTGTTTCATCTGTGTAGGTAACAGTAAACTGGTATTTATCTTCCCCAGAGGTGGTCACCAGATTAGCAGTTAGACTAGCAGTGAGTATTGGAGAAATGGCAGGTATTATGGGAATAAATTCAATGTAGTCTACACGGGCAAATTCACTCTGGTTTTCAGTACCAATAATTTCGATTTTATCACCTGGGTTAAGGGTAATTCTGGGAATAGTTCTAGTGTCTAAAGTTTGAGCACCAACATTATCACTACCGAAATCGCGATCTAAATCCCACTGATCAAGGAGTATGTCTTCTTTTTGTACTTTGAGATGAGAAATTCCATCATTTTCATCAAAGAAGGCTACAACGATGTCATACTGACCGGAAGGCCCGCTAAAGAGGGTGGAAGCGATGCCAGTTTCATTGGTGTCTCCTCGTGATAGGGAGGTAAAGGCTTTTCCAGAAGCGAAGGTGTACTTACTTGCTGATTCGATTCTGTAGTTGGTGAGGGTCATTTTTTCTGCTTCTATCCGAATGCTGGTCATGGTTAATTTCCTCTGATAGTTGATAGGTGGATAGGGTTTCTATGAGATTGGCGAATTGCTATTTGTCGTGAATATTCCGAGGATAGTCATTTCTAATAAAAATGAGACATTTGGTAGGGGTGAATGGCTATTCACCTCTACAGATACTCGAATTGTGGTGTCTCAACTTGAATTGAAATAACTATAAGATTCTCAGATATGACCTTATTATTACTGTTTGTTGTGGGATTTTTTTTGAAGTTTTGGTAAAGTTTCCCGTAGATTTGATGAAGTTTTAATGAAGCGACTAAAAAATGCTCATTTTTGAGTGTGAAATGAGTCAATATGAGTTATTCTGAGTCTTTTTACGGTTTAATAATTGCGCCAAAATCTGCCAGCACGCGTGAGTGATTCCGTAAAATTCCCAGTAGGTTGAGCCGATTGGTTTGAACTGCTGGGTTATCTGCCATGACGAGTACGCTGTCTTCGCCGTCAAAAAATCGACTGACGGTTGGGGTGATTTCCTCTAAGGCGTTGACTAATTGTTGATAGTTGCGTGTTTGTTGACAGTGTTGAGTTTGAGGTACAAGTGCTACCATGGCATCATAAAAGGCTTGTTCTGAGGGTTGCTCGAATAGTTCTGGACGGATTATTCCCACTGGATTAAGCTGAAACTGATCTAAGGTTCCTTTTACGGCTAAACGGGTGGAGCGGTTGACGGTTTCATAAATCCGATCGAGTTGAGTGTTGTTACGGATTTCTTGGAGGAAGAGGGCGCGTTTGAGGAGATCGAGTAAATCGCTGAGGCCTCGTTGTGCGTAGGTGGGGTCGTCTTCTCCTAGAAGGGCGTTGACTAAATCGTAGTCGATCGCCTGTTCTTCTTGTAGTTGGGTACGCAAGCGCTGGATAAAAAATTCTGCTAATGTGGTAACTAATTCTACGGAGTTTTGCCAAGTAGTCTCGATGATCTCGACGAGGAGTTGATGGAGATTGAGGGGTAAATTGGCTTCCCAGGTGATGCTGATGATGCCGTTAGCCGAGCGTCGGAGAGCGAAGGGATCGGAGGAGCCGGTGGGAATCATGCCTAGACTAAAGATGCCAATTAAGGTATCGAGGCGATCGCCAATGCCCACCACTTGCCCCGTTAGGGTTTGGGGTAAACTATCCTTAGCGCCTCTAGGCAGATAATGCTCCCGAATCCCGGTGGCTACGGCTGGGGGTTCGCCACTGGCGAGGGCATATTTTTCTCCCATGATTCCCTGTAGCTCTGGGAATTCATAGACCATCTGAGTGACTAAATCTGCTTTGCATAATAAGGCAGTGCGATCGCATAATTGCCGTTCTGACTCATTCAACTGTAATTGATCTGCCACCCTGGTCACACAGGCGCGTATCCGCTCCACCTTATCGCGCACCGATCCCAATTTTTCCTGAAACGTAACTTTAGCTAACTGTTCTACATAACTTTCTAAAGGTTTGGCTAAATCACTTTGATAAAAAAACTGACCATCCGATAACCGAGCGCGAATGACTCTACCATTCCCTTGAGCAATCATCTCCGATTTAGCCGGATCGCCGTTAGAAATAGTGATAAAATAGGGAAGAAGCTCCTTGCTTTCCAGAGATTTGAAGACCGGAAAATACCGTTGATGGGACTCCATTACCATGGTGATGACTTCTGTAGGTAACTGGAGAAAGGCTTGATCAAATTTACCGATGACTGCGGTTGGATACTCGACTAAATTTGTAACTTCTGCCAATAGAGCGGGAGAAATGAGGGCTATGCCTCCGAGTTGAGCGGCGCAGTCTTGAACTGAAGAAAGAATCTTTTCTTGTCGCTGTTGGGGATTTACCTGAATATAGGCTAACTCCATTGCGTGGAGATAGTCATCAGCGTGGGCGATGGTGATGGGTTGGGGATGGAGGATGCGGTGACCGGCGGAGCGGCGATCGCCGATAATCTCAGTAGCACCATTCTCGATAACTACGGGTAACACTTGGTCATCCCACAGCGTCACTAAAGCGCGAATGGGACGAGGAAAGCGGATCGAGCCATTTCCCCAACGCATAAACCGTTTTCCTTCCAAACCTAAAATCCATTGCGGCACCCATTCTACGAGCAACTCTGAGGTTAAACGGCCAGGAATTTGTTTTTGGACAAAGACAAATTCTCCCTTATCAGTCGGTCTAATTTGCAACTCTTCTAGACCCACCCCTTGTTTTTTGGCAAATCCTGCCGCCGCTGGAGTGGGTTGGCCATTTTTGAAGGCAGTTTGTACTGGAGGTCCTTTGATTTCTTCTGCTCTGTCTGGTTGTTGGGAAGGTAACCCGGCAATCACCGCACTGAGGCGGCGGGGAGTGCCATAGACGCAAACACTGGTAGGATGGAGGGAGTGTTCGGCTAGGGTTTGAGGAATACGCGATCGCCACTGGTCAATGGCACTAGCCACAAAATCCGCAGGCAGTTCTTCTGTACCAACTTCTAAGAGAAATGTAGACATATCACCAAGCTGACCCAATTAACGATTCGGCACTCTGGGTTTCTAGTTTATCCTGAAATTGGCCCTAACCCACTGGTTTCTTCTCTCCAGTCAACGATCCGGGCAGACACACAGGCTTCTACTCCTGTCAACTTAATAACCAATAGGTCATCATTTTCCCCCAACCTTTCACCGAAATTTTCCCTCGCTGTTCAAATCTATATCTAGACTTTAATCGCTCATAAATTACTTCTGTCACTTGAATTTTACCTGGCTCTCCCTGGGACTCCATGCGTGAGGCAATATTTACCGTATTTCCCCACAAATCCAATTGAAATTTACTCACACCAATCACACCAGCAACTACCGGCCCGGTATTCAAACCAATTCGCAATTGAAACGGTGTTTGATCTCCACCAGGACGATGAAATTCCTTGATTTTTGCTTGCATGGACAAAGCCAGATTGACGACTCTTTCCAGACTATCTTCATCCCATCGGCTTTCATACACCGGCAGTCCTCCCACTACCATATACGAATCTCCAATAGTTTTAATTTTCTCCAATCCATACTCTTTAGTGAGTTGGTCAAACGCTGAGAAGATTTGATTTAATAGACTCACTAGCTCCGTGGGACTGATTTGGGCTGACAGTTCTGTAAATCCCACGAGATCGGCAAATAAAACCGTTACTTCGGGGAGATAGTCGGCGATCGTATGGCGATTTTTCTTAAGTTTTTCCGCAATATACTGAGGTAAAATATTCAAGAGTAATTCCTCTGAAAGTCTTCTTTGTTGTCGCAGTTCATTTTCCATTTCTCTCTTTTCTGTTACCTCTTGAACTGTGCCTTCAAAGTATAAAAAATTTCCTTGATCATCTACCACTTTTCGCACGTTTTCGGAAACCCAAATTTTACTGCCATCTTTCCGATAGATTTCCGATTCAAAGCCTTGCACCGAGTTAAAGGCTTCCATATAGGCTAAAAATTCTTCGCGGCGCTTAGGTCGGGCATAAAATTGTTGATTGACATCCGGAATATGATTGATCAGTTCTTCGGGAGAGTTATAGCCATAAATTTTAGCTAAGGCTAAGTTTGCTTTGATAAATTTGCCTTCTTTTGTGGTTTGAAACATACCATCAATGGCATTTTCAAACATACTCCGATAGTTTTGTTCTGCCTGATGACGTGCCTGAGATTCTTCTCGAAGTTGTTGGGCTTGTTCTTGCAAGAGATTTTGCATGTGGAGAAGGCTTAATTGAATGTTGATTTTTGATAATACTTCTTCGACTTGAATAGGTTTTGTGATATAATCTGCTCCTCCTACTTGAAAGGCTTTACTTTTGTCAAATTTGCCATCTAAAGCGCTAATAAAAATAATGGGAATACCTCGGTATTTTGCATTTGATTTGAGGGTTTGGCAAAAGTGATAGCCGTCAATCCCAGGCATCATAATATCGAGGAGAATCAAGTCAGGTGGAGAAGCTACTATAGCATTCATTGCTAATTCAGCATTGATGGCTTTGCGGATACGATATCCTTGTCCCCTGAGAATCTGAGCCATAAAACGGATATTATTGGGGTTATCATCCACCACTAAAATATCTTCTGGAGATGATGTATTGGTTTGATCGGTCATCATCACTATCCCATCTAGCCAGAAATTGCGATCGCCTACCTTCCGTTATAGCATCTCGATCCAGCCTTTCTATGCATATGCATCAGTATACTCTCTGTTGTCGATGACCAGTTATTACTGGGAATTCACTAGAGGCAGAATATATTCATCCCAAGTAACCTCGGCTTCTAATGTACCAACGGCAGGTTGTTCGTAGATGACGGCTCGATATCCTTGATGGGTTCTAGTCACGACGGACTTAAAGTGATCTCCTCGAATGGTCACCTGCTGAAAACCTTCTAAATTCAGAAAAGATCCCATGAATAGCTTCAGGGAAATAGTTTGAAAAATCAACCTGGGCCAATCTACTGTCAGGGTCTTGTCCAAAACCACGTAATCATTTAGTATGCCATGGCGGTCAAAGTAGGCAACTACACTAATGAAGTGTTTTTTGCGACCGGAAGGTTGATAAACGATAAACTGTCTTAAGGGATTTTGATGAATAACCATGGATTTTTATGAAAAAAGGTTAAGTTGGTCAGGACAAAAAATTTTGAGTGTTGAATCGAAGGGAGCTACTGGCTAAGGTGAAGATGGGTTTGATCTTAATGGGTGATCTTGGGGAAATTGTTCCTCTAGTAGTCAAGACTTGGTAGGGATGATCTTGCTATTCCCCCTTTCAATCTCTTCGCCTATCGACAAAGGTCTATCTGAATTATAATACCCTTAAGTTGTTTAACATCTTTCATGTCTTGTGCCTTAAGGATATCAGGTTTCTTCCAATTGGGTAGGGTGGGTATGACCCACCTTTAAGTTAGTATAGTTACTGGGAGTCTATCTGTTGGAGTGCTTGTTTGAGGCGATCGCCATCTTGTCCTTTTTGATGCCACAGTAACCAAGATTGGAGCAAATCCGGGCCATGCACATCTCCTGTCAGTGCGGCTCGCAAGCTTCGCATCACCCCCCCTTTTTTCACATTGTAGGTTTTGGTCACTTTCTGAAGGATCTCCTTGAGGTTTTCTATTGTGAGGGATTGTCCCTCAACTGACTGTAGAATCGTCTCTAGAATTGGCCGGACTCCTTCTTGTTGTAATTGAGCGATCGCTTCTGGGGAAAACACCACCTTCGCAGTAAAGAACATTTTCGCCAACCCATTGGCTTCGTCTAAGCGAGTTAAACTTGGCCCAATCAGTGCGACAATCGCCTCTAGCCAGGGGCGATCGCTCTGATCCACCCCATAGCCACACTCTTGCCACTGGGGAATTAACAACTCCGTTAATTCTGGAATGGGTAGACGATGTAAGTATTGGCTATTAATCCAATTGAGCTTATCCCAATCAAACTTAGCTCCCGCCTGATTCACTCGCTCAAAACTGAAGGTTTTTGCCGCTTCCTCTAGGGTAAAAATTTCCGCAGTTGCCTCTGGCGGAGTCCAACCCAACAGAGTCATATAATTGGCTAAAGCCGGAGCGATATAACCCATGTGGCGGAAATCAGAAATAGAAGTTACCCCATCTCGCTTTGATAGCTTGCGTCCCTCCTGATTCAAAATTAGGGGAGTATGGGCAAACTCCGGCACGGGAGCGCCGAGGGCTTCGTAGAGTAAAATTTGTTTGGCTGTATTGGCAATATGGTCTTCTCCTCGAATCACGTGGGTAATGGCCATATCAATATCATCTACCACTACGGCTAAGTTATAGAGGGGTTGGCCGATGCCTTCCGTTTCTGCCCCACGAGCGATTACCATATCTCCCCCTAAGTCATTGCCTTTCCAACTGACTTTACCACGTACTAAGTCTTGCCAAACTAGGGTGCGATCGTCTTCTATTTTAAACCGAATTACGGGTTTACGTCCTTGAGCTTCAAAGTCTGCTTGTTGCTGTGGGGTTAAATGGCGATGGCGATTATCGTAACGAGGTGCTAATCCGGCTGCTTTTTGGTTGGCTCGCATGGTGTCGAGTTCTGCTGGTGTGCAATAACAGTGATAGGCAAACCCTTTGTTTAATAGGGTTTGAACTGCTTGCTGGTAGAGAGGTAGCCGTTGGGATTGATAAAAGGGACCTTCATCCCAGGTTAACCCTAGCCAGGTGAGTCCGGCGAGGATATTATCAGTATATTCGGGACGCGATCGCTCTTCATCCGTATCTTCTATTCTCAGTATAAACTTGCCCCCCCAATGACGGGCAAATAACCAGTTAAACACAGCAGTCCGCGCTGTCCCAATATGCAAGTTTCCCGTGGGACTAGGGGCGATTCTAACTCTGACACTCACAAATCTGTTCTCATGACCTACAAGTTTGTTCTGATTTTAACAGATGAACTCTCTCCTCTCTACTGTTTGGCGACTCGCCCGTGAACACATTACTGGCATAAGGAGCGCTATGCCTCTTCTGAAGTGCGCGCACAATTTTCTATCCAATCCGACAGTTCCTCCCAGCTAGAGAAGTGAAAAATTGCTTCACTTAAAACCAATAGTTGTTCTGAAGATAACTGATATAAGCGCTCTTCTGTAATTTGACTGATCTCTCCTAATTGTCGTTGTAACAAGCGTTTAATCAGATTGATTTGACCCCTTTTTTCACCAATTTGGATTCCTTCCGCTCGTCCTTCTGCTCGTCCTTCTGCTCGTCCTTCTGCTCGTCCTTCTGCTCGTCCTTCTTCTTTGCTCAAATCGATAGATCCTTGTCGCTCTCTTTCCCATTGTTCTCGCTTTTCCAGATCCTCTATTTCTTCTAAACTGAGATTGACGCGATCGGCAATGGTAAAGGCTTTCTGAATTTCTGGAATCATTGACATTGACTCTGGAATTACTTCTAAATCTGGGGCTTTTCTAAGAAAGTAAAGCCATTTGTCCGTAAGATCGATTGATTCTTCTAAGTTTTTGTTGAATTTTGGTAACTCCACAAAGACTAACTTCAAGGAACTATGTTCATAGTTGACTAATAATTCTTCTTCTTTGAAAACAAAGGTAGAGATAACTTTCTGATGACCAGAGAACATGATAAAATCAGTGACCGCTATACCGATCGCATTTCTCAGGTCTGGGTAAACTTCTCCTAATCTCAGTTGATTGACGTACATTTTAGCTGTGTTGTACATTACTCTTTTGCCAAAAGCAGGCACATTGAAGGCTTGCATTTCAATCAAAACATTTTCACCGTTGTTGAGTTTTGCTTTGACATCGAAGTAGGTAGTTTTTAATCCAGAAATCCTGCCCGGAGCGTAGGGGTCAATAATTTCTAGGGAAACAATGATTTTTTGCCCTTTGTGCAGGATAGCATTTAAAAAGCTAATGAGGATATCTTGGCTTTGATCGGAGCCAAAAATTTTTTTAAAGGCATAGTCAGTTTTGGGGTTGATGAATTTCATAGGCTGACTGGATCAAAGAAGTGAAGATGGGGTGGTTCTGAAGGGGAGTAGTGGTTTTGATCATACCATGGAATGACCTCTCCACCTTTCTCTCTTTCCTGATATCTTGGGGATGGGTGACAGGTGCTGCCCTCTGATGGCAATAAAAAGCTGATCTGGTAGGGGTTGGCCAGCGGCTAATGTACAATGATGGCAATCGCATTCATGTCCGTTCATGTCCGAAGGAAAGGAAACCATGGTCTTTTTCCATCCCGATCCAGAACTGACCCATTGGGGATATCAAATCCTAGAGAAAATTTGGATGGCTTTTCCCCAATTGACTCAAGATCAAATTGCCTTAACTTGGGTGGTTTACGATCCTCCCATTTGGGTGAATACGGGAGGAGCACTATCGGCAGAAGAGTTTTGGAAGCATCCAGTGCGGGGATTTGAGTATCGAGGGAATCAGGCGATCGCTCCTGGATATCTCGTTTCCCTATTCTACCTCGTGGCCATCTACGAATGGATCGAAACCGAAATGGCTGTGGCCACTCCAGAACTGGAACGTGCGATCCATGATATGATTGTTGAGCCAAACCATGAGGCCATTAGTTTAGTCTTGGATGTGCTCACCGGCACTACCAGCGGTCCAGAGTTTTCAGGAGGTCCTTTTGAGACCTGGAAATTTCAGCGCAATCTTGTCAACCGCTATTTCCAGGCTTTGGGATGGCCGGAATTAGAGCTAATTAATGTCAACCAAAAAACTTTTGCGCGGGGTGCCTATGGGCGCGATCGCCTATTCTTGGGTGAGGCAATGGAAAACCAAAATCGCCTCACGACTAATGCTACTGCTCGTCTACTCCATAGTATCATTGGTGGTGTCGCGGTTTCCTCGAAAGCCTCCCAGCGGATGATGGCCTTAATGCGCCGTACTATTGATCCTAACCTCAGTTCTATTGGTGGTTTTCTCGGCCAAGCCCTCCCCACCACCGCTGCACTGTGGTCAAAATCCAGTGTGATGGGTTCTCTCCGCCATGATAGCGCCTATATCGAAATTGGCGATCGCCGTCCCTATCTCCTTATCGTCTTTACCCAAGACAGCAACAATCCCGCTCTCCTCCCCTCCATTTCCCAAGCCGTAGTAGCCGCCATGGGCAATCTCGCTTAAGATATCCCTGGAGTAAATTTCCACAAGAGAGGACAAAAATAATCATGGTTTCAAGGCACAATTCCATTCTGAGCATCCTGGCACTTCTGATCATAGGCGTGCCAGCCCATGCCCAAACCCCAGAGAAAACCTCCTCCCCCAGCTATGCTCCTCTGGAAAAACCCTATCTGACTCCAGAAATTCCCCTTACTCCCCCCGTCATCCCTCCAGAAGCTTTTGCATCCACTCTACAGACAATACGGACTCAGAGCGCCCTTCCCCACCCGATTCCCCCCCCTCCCCTCAAAACCCCCCCCGCTCCC
>CAZTRW010000049.1:0-21852 GCA_964616725.1 uncultured bacterium | reverse complement strand
AATGGCTGCGGCTTGCGATCGCTCTGCTTGTTCAGCACGTTGCCGCTCTTGCTCGGCACGTTGCCGCTCTTGCTCGGCACGTTGACGTTCTTGCTCAGCACGTTGACGTTCTTGCTCAGCACGTTGATGTTCCTGTTGAGCCACAGACTCCGCTTGCTCGGCACGCGATCGCTCTATCTCCGTGCGTTCCCATCCCGTCAGCAATAAATTTCCCTGTTCATCCCACCATCGCAACCACCACTGACTCTGATTTTGATAATTTCCCTGCCACAATCCCAACTCTATTTCCAACGGTTCAATCACATAATGTCCCCGCTCATTCGGTTCCATCTGTCGATAAGAACCATGAACAAGGTGATACATCTCCAACTGTCCCGTTTGGATGATATAAATTCCGTAATAAGGAATCCTGACAATTTGTTCATATACCCAGAATTTTCCCGGTTTTTTCCCTTGGGCTAAATTCGCTTCTGATAACGCAGTGGTATCCCGTTCTTCTTTACCACTGCCACTAGCAAATTCCAGGGCAATCAGAGGAGCAATAAATTCTCGCCAGATCACGTAGGAACGACGTACTTCCCCATTGACTAAGGGGGGGACATGGGGGACGTAAAACCAGTCAGGCGCTTCTGCTCCTTCTTGGGGGGGTTCGGTTTCGCGCCAGTAGATGCCGCAGTCTTGCCCGATGGCGTATTGTCCGTCGGGGTGTTTTTGGGCTAAGACGGGACTAAGAGAATCAGTCAGAAGAATGCTTTGGGGATGCTCTTGGAAATTTTTCACGAAGGTACCATCCTCGTCGGGAAGTTGGGTATGGTCGGGGAAGGGAGGTGGGAGAATAATTTTTTCTATACTTTGGGTCATGGGATCTTCTGCCTGGAGGGATTGGGGCTGACTCAGTTGTGATTATTTTAGCATGGCGAAATGCTGAAGGATGCCAGGGGTTAATGAACCTAGAGTAAACATTGATCGTCTCTTTATGCAGAGGTTGGGAGTTACTTTTTCCTGAAGTTTGAGGAGGGGGGATGGATAGTGAACTAGACAGTAGGTCTTTGCTTGCTGGGTCTGAATTTCTGTTTAAGTCACCCATGATTGGGGTGAAGGAGAAGGTTATTATGTGTAGCGATCGCCAAATTTTAGGGATTCTCTTCACATTATCTTGGGGAGTTTCTCCTCTGTTGCTTAGTCCTGTCGGTGAAAGCTTTTCCTCTATATACCTGTTCCGTTTAGGGGGCAATCGGCCTGTAGCTACAGAATCCGTGATGATTTTAGCTGCTAGAGATCAACGGGGAGGACGAGGAGATTGTACTTGGTTAGGGTGTTAAGTGCCTTGTGTTAATTAAGATGCTACTATCACAGCTATGACTTTAGATTTAGAGCAATTTTATCAGGCTTGTAATCCGGCTGCTCCCTTAGATTTGGGCGATCCAGATAATCGTCGCTACTACATTGATTTTTCGGAAGTGCGGGGGGGCAAAATCGTGAATGCTTTGGGTCGCACAATTACTACTTTATCGCCCGATCGCCCCACCTGCCAATTATTCACTGGCCACATTGGCTGTGGTAAATCGACTGAATTATTGAGACTCAGAGCACTTCTGGAACAACAAAAGTTTGAGGTAGTCTATTTTGAATCCTCAGAAGACTTAGATATGGGAGATATGGATATTACGGATATCCTATTAGCGATCGCCCGTCAAGTCAGCGACCATTTACAACAACGGGGGATTAAACTCCAAACCCGCACGTTTAAAACCCTATTACAAGACGCAGTAGAGTTTCTGCAAACTCCCATTGATCTAGGCGCTCAAGCTTCTGTTCCCGGCCTAGGAGAAATTAGCGCCAGCAGTAGTGGCGATCTAGAATTTTCTCTATCTCTCGGTATTGCCAAAATTACGGCAAAGACCAGAGAAAGTCAAAAACTGCGCCATCGCTTACGCAACTTTCTTGAACCTCGTACCGCCAGTATTTTAGACGCGATTAACCAAGAACTCCTCCAGGTGGCCACCGAGCCACTCAAACGACAGGGAAAAAAAGGTTTGGTCGTAATTATTGATAACTTAGACCGAGTACATAATCAAGTGGGCCCGACTGGACGACTGTTGCCGGAATATCTGTTTATCGATCGCGGACAGCAATTGCGTCAACTCGATTGCCATCTTGTTTATACTATTCCTCTGTCGTTAATTTTTTCGAGTGAGTGTGAAACACTGAAAAATCGCCTGGGAGGAGGAATTACCCCTAAAGTTCTCCCCATGGTTCCCGTTAAAACGCGCACCGGAGCAGAGTTTCCCTTGGGAATGAAACTGCTACGCCACATGGTTTTAACTCGTGCTTTTCCTGATTGCTCTCCAGAAGTGCAACTGCATCAAATTGGCGATCTTTTTGACCATCCCGATACCCTCGATCGCCTGTGTCAGGTGAGTGGCGGCCATATGCGAAACTTGTTGGGAATGCTCTTTAGTTGTTTACAACAAGAAGATCCACCGTTTTCTAGGGATATACTAGAGGCAGTGATCCGCGATCGCCGGGATTATCTGACTACTTCGATCAAGGATGAGGAGTGGGAACTCTTGTATCGAGTCGTTACTCAACAATCAGTACAGGGGGATTTAGAATATTTGACCCTATTACGGAGTATGTTTGTGTTTGAGTATCGAGACTCAGAAGGGTCTTGGTTTGCGCTCAACCCAGCACTTTGCGAGCATCAAAAGTTCAAGCAATGGTTAGCACAGCATCCGATTCAGCCGATCGCTCCTTCGTAGATAATCAGCGGGCCCTCCATCAGTTGGCACGGGCGATCGCCTTTTCTGCTGGGCATTTTTCCCTCGTATTAGTACGATGTAACTATCTCCATTTACGTGATCATGTTTTACAACAACTCTCAGAGATACTGAGGCAAGAGTGGTCTCACCTTCCCCCCCTACAAGTTCTGGAATTATCACCTGATGTCACTCATTTGTATCGATTTGTCAAAGGACATTTAGGGGATAATTCTGTCCCAGTTTCTGGGGTATTGGTGTTAGGTTTGGAGTCAGTCATCGCTTTAGAAGAATTGCTCATTGCCACCAATGTTATTCGAGACGAGTTCCGCAAACAACTCTTTTGTCCTTTAGTCTTATGGGTCAATGATGCCGTTTTACACAAGTTTTTGCAACTGGCTCCCGATCTAGCTAACTTTGCGGCTAATCCCATCTCTTTTGATCTAACCACAGAAGATTTAAAAACCCTGATTTACCAAAAAGCGGATACCCTCTGTGAAACTCTTTTAAGTCAAGAGTCTAAACAACTTTTAGCCTTTCCTGTTTCCTTTTTACCTCATCATCATTGGGTGGCATGGGGCGGTCATCGACTGGAGTTAGAATCAGCGTTGAGAACTCTGGAGCACAGACAAGTGGTGTTTGACCCAGCATTAGAAGCTAGTTTAGCTCTTTTGTGGGGTCATGATCGCTTAATGCAGGGCAACAGGGAAGAGGCGATCGCCAATTATCAAAAAGCTTTAGACTATTGGCAAAATCAACCCTATCCAGACCGTCAAGGATTACTGTTATTTTATCGGGGATTATGTTTGGCTCTACTCAGTGAACAAGATCCAGAACATCATGACTTATGGCAACAATCTTGGCAAGATTTCCAAGCAGCAATGCATCTTTGGGAAAAATGTAGACGACAAGATTTAATTGCTCAAATGACAGGACAAGTCAGTAATGTCTTACAGCATCTAGCCGATGGGGAAACCTTGGAAAAGTTAACACAACAATTCTGTCAGTTGCATCAGAAGTATGGATTGGGAGTGCAGTTAGCCTTAGATTACGGATTTCTCGGCAAACTAGCTTTGGAAAGAGGGCAATGGGAAAAAGCCAAGGAGCAGTTGGAGCAGTGTTTAAATATCTTAGAGTCTGGGGTAATGGCCCAAGGAGAAGAGGTTCAAGTACACTATCCCCTACTATGGGCCCAGTTATTTCAACTGTTGCTGGTGAAATGTCAACGACAGTTGCATCAGCAACAGGAGGCATTATGGGGACTAGAACACGCTCAATCCAGTTTACATCGAGCGATTACGGAGAGCAATTCCCGTCACGATCCTCATCAGTATCTGCGATTATTGGCCGGAGTGCGATCGCTCTATTTTCAAGAGCGGTGTTATCGCGAGGCCTTTTTACTCAAACAAGAACGACGTTCCGTTCAATCCCAGTATGGCTTACGCCCCTTTGTCGGTGCTGCTCAGTTGCGTCCCTCTCAACAACCCCTCAATCCCCTATTAGCAACCATTATTCCCCACAAAGGAGTTGCTCCAGCAGGAGCAGTCGCAGAAGCTATTTCTACCTCCCATCGCCAGCAGGATGTCCAGCAACTCATTTATCGCCTCAGTCGCTCTGATTACCGCATAACCGTCATTCATGGACCATCAGGAGTAGGCAAAAGCTCGACAGTCACGGCTGGATTAGTGCCCACTTTGCAAGCAAAAACCCTGGGAGATCAAATTCCTGTGCCTGTGGTGATGCGTGTCTATCGAGATTGGGTGACAACTCTGGGACAGGCATTAATTCAAGGGATCAAAGCCGTGCAAAATCCTGAGTTTCAATTATCTGAATTGAGTCTTAATGCCTATCTTCAGCACTTCCATCATACGGCGGATCAAAATTTACTCACAATTCTAATTTTTGACCAGTTTGAAGAATTTTTCTTTGTCTGTACTGATCCCAAAGATCGGCGAGAGTTTTATCAGTTTTTGCATCACTGTTTGCATCTGCCAGGAATTAAGTTTATTTTCTCGATTCGGGAAGATTATCTCCATCATTTATTGGAAATTGAACGGACAATTAATCTGGAAAACATTGGCTGTAATTTTTTGGATAAAGCCAATCGCTATCCTTTAGGCAATTTCTCAAAAGAACATACGTTTGAGGTGATCAAAAATATCACCAAGAATACTCAATTTGAATTAGATCATAATTTAATTCTTGCCTTGGTGGAGGACTTATCTGGAGGAACCAATGAAGTCAGACCGATCGAGTTACAAATTGTTGGTTCTCAACTCCAAGATAAGCAGATCACAACCTTAGAGAAATATCAAGAGTTTGGCCCCTATCCTAAACAAAAGTTAGTCGAAAAGTTTTTAGAATCTGTCATTGCTGATTGTGGTGAAGAAAATGACAGACAAGCGAGACAAATTATCTATACATTTACCGATGAAGATGGCAATCGGCCGTTGAAAACTAAGTCAGAAATTTTTGCTGAAGTGGGTTCGGATTTATCAAGTAATGTTTTGAATTTAGTTTTAGATATTTTTTGTGAAGCTGGTTTAATTTATGTGATTCCTGAAGAGCCAGAATCTCGCTATCAACTGGTTCATGACTATTTAGTGGTGTTTATTCAAGAGCAAGAAAAACAGTCGATTAATGAGGAGCGATCGCAGCTTCAGCAGCAAAACGCTGACAACCAAAAAACCATTGATAAGCTCAAGCATGACAATGACGTAATTTCCCAATTAGCAGAGCAAAGATATCAGTTTGTTCAACAAGACTTGGAAATTTATATTCCCACCTCAAAATCCGCCAAAAAACTCTCAGACTTAGAAGCTCTCGATCAGGAAAAACAAATTTTGTCTCAAAGACAATACACCATTGAAAAACTACGTCAGGAACAGCAATTATTAACTGAACTTGCCCTAGCTAAACAAAAACATAAAAGGAGCGAAACACAGCGAAAAACCATTCTAGATTCCCTATTAATTAGTGCTAGCTGCACCATTCTCATGTTAGTTTCTTTTGCTTGGAATGGTGTCATTAATCAAATCAAAACTCTTGGTACTTCCTCAGAAGCTTTAATGGAATTAAATAAAGAATTAGAAGGGTTAACCACTGGTTTAAGAGCGGCAAAGCAAATTAAAAATACTCCTTTTGTTCCTCCTAAAGTTGTTGAAAGTATTGAGAAGACTTTATCCTATGCCCTCTATAAAATATCAGAAGAAAATCGATTAGAAGGCCATAAAGATGGTGTCTATTCAGTCACTTTTAGTGCGGATAGTCAGTGGATTGCTACTGCCGGAGAAGATCGGATGATTCGCCTATGGAATAGCCAAGGAAAACATCAATTTACTATTCCTGGTCATCAAGACATTATTACTAGCTTAAGCTTTAGCGCCGATAGTCAATGGTTGGCTTCAGGAAGTTGGGATAATACCATCAAGCTGTGGGACTTTCGTCGGTTATCTGCTAATCATCAGATTGCTGGTGGTGATCCGATAGAGTATCGAGAGCTAAAAGGTCATACAGATCAAATTATTTCCCTGACATTTAACCAAGATTCGGTGCATCCATTAATTGCTTCAGCCAGTCGAGATCAAACGGTAAAAATCTGGCGTATAGATGGTTCGGAGGTGGCAACCTTACGCCATGAATCATCGGTTTTAAGTGCGAGTTTTTCTCCGGATGGCCAGTTGGTCGCTACGGCGAGTTTCGATGGTAAAATTCGCCTGTGGCGTATAGATGGTACTTTGGTAAAAGTATTTTTTACTGAACAAGAGGTGTATAGTTTAGCGTGGTCTCCTGGAGGAGAATTTTTAGCCGCAGCGGGTCAGGTGATTCAACCGGAGACCGGGGAGCGTAAAGGAACAGTAATTTTTTGGACAATGGCTGGAGCAGTGAGAGAATTAGAGGCTCATGAAGATACAGTTTTAGATATTAAGTTTAGTCAGAATGGACTCCAGTTTGCTACGGCTAGTAAGGATAAGACGATTAAGGTTTGGAGTCTGCTGGATTGGAGTTTACAAAAGATTTTAACTGGACATGAACATTGGGTTCCTAAAGTGAGTTTTAGTCCAGATGGGAGTCGTCTGGCTTCGGCAAGTTTGGATAAGACGGTGAAGTTATGGCGTTTGAATGAGTCTTTTCATCCTGCATCAGTGAAACGGGAGGTTTGGCAGGGTTTTGGTGGGATGAATGGGGTAAGTGTCAGTCCCAATGGTAAGGCGATCGCGACGATCGGAGATCAAGGTATGATTGAATTATGGCAGGCTGATGGCACTCTGCTCCGACAATGGCAAGGTCATCAGGGACAGGTGTGGGGAGTAACCTTTAGTCCTGATAGTCAACAGGTGGTGACGGGGGGAGACGATCGCACCGTGAAAGTCTGGAATCTCCAAGGTAAGCTACTCTATACCTTAAAAGATCATGAGGATGTGGTGTTGAGTGTGAGTTTTAGTCCCGATGGAAAGTTAATTGCTTCAGGGAGTAAGGATAATACAGTGAAACTGTGGCACAACAATGGTAAGCTCTACAAGACCTTAAGCGATAGTCGTGCTGCCATTAATTGGGTGAGTTTTAGTCCCGATGGTGAATTGATTGCCTCAGCGAGTGATGAAGGAAGAGTGAAGCTATGGAGTCGCGAGGGGACGCAGGTAGGAGTACTGCAACATCGCGGAGCCGTTTGGGGGGTGGCTTTTTCTCCTGATGGCCAGGCGATCGCCACCGCCAGTTATGATAGTCGAGTGAAACTGTGGAATCGACAAGGGAAACTCTTGACTGAACCCCTAGAACATGACGGTGACACAGTTGCCAGTGTTACCTTTAGTCCAGATGGAGAAATTTTAGCCTCAGCTAGTCATAATATCATTCGCCTGTGGCGCAAAGATGGGACATTGCTCCATATACTCACCGGCAATTCCCATCGTCCTATTACTGGGATGAGTTTTAGTGCCGATGGCAAAACCCTATTTTCTGTCAGCCGAGATGGTTTGATTACCCTATGGGATTTGGATCAGTTGCAATTGAACGAGTTGCTCAACGGTGGATGCGAATGGTTGCAAGGTTATTTGCAGTATAATCCTACGGGTCAGCAACAGGGGCGATCGCTGTGCGATTCTCCCTACTAAAGTATTCTACTTTGACTTTGGGTCGATCATCAATAGCTCTTTGAAGAGGCGATCGCCAAGGATTTGGCAGCAGTAAGGTTTCCCTAAGCTCCCATGCCAGAATAGTGCTTTAAGCCTTTTCGCCATAACCACCGATTGAGGGCATAAAAAACTAGCCCCCAGCCCAGAATCGTGATCAAACATCGACCCCAGTTAACCGGAAGACCCACTAAGATAGAAGCGGGGAAATGGACAAGGTAGGGAAAGGGAGTCCACCAGACGATTTCTTGAATTCTCGGTGGGAACACCTCCAGGGGAGCAATGCATCCAGAGAGAAATAGATAAAAAAGATACCAAAACTGCTCGATCGCGCTGGCTCGCTCTGTCCAAAAGGCAAAGATGGCAAAAGTATATTGAATCACAAATCGCAGCAGAAACACCATTTGCGAAACAATCACAAAACTAATGATTGCCTGCCAACTGGGTATCCAAAAGGCTTCTGGATAGAGAACGAAGAAAAGAATCACCAAACCTAGAGCTAAGGGAAGGCGAGCCAATCGTTCCGCTATATGAGCAATTAAGAAATGGGCCACTGGATCAATCGGTTGCAAAAGTCGCGGAGAGAGCTTACCTTGGACCACTTGTTCTTCAAATTCCCAAACCACCCAGACTAAGGTGACTTGTCGAATCAAAAATACAGTCAGAAAATATCGCGCAAATTCGATAGAACTGAGACTGAATTGACCATTTTCAGCAGCTTTTATCCAAACTCCCATGAGAATAAATGGCAAGCTATTTGCCAGGGCCCACAAAAACAATTCCGCTCGATATTCGACCATGTGAGCATAATAGGTGCTCAAGAAAGCTTGGGCTTTTTTGAAGGTTAATTTCATGAGGTAATACCGGTACGAAATACCCGACCAATGATATTTTCAATGGGAGGATCGGTGATGGTCAGATCAATAATTTTTAATTCGGCTAAGATGCGAGAAACCGTTTGAGTGAGAGCTTCTCGCTGGACTAAGAATCGTACTTTTTGACCTTCGATCGCCTCAATTTCTCCGTAGTTCTCTAAGTAATCTTTTGCCTGTTCTGGCGCTAAATCCACTTGCACTTCTCGATAGGGAGCAAACCTATCCAACAAGGTGTCTAGAGAACCATCATAGACTAATCCCCCTTTATAAATGACCAAGACGCGATCGCACAACGCCGTAATATCTGCCATATAATGACTGGTCAACAAAATAGTCGCCCCATATCGTTGATTATACTGACGCAGAAAATCACGCACATTCTCCTGAGCATTCACATCAAGCCCCAACGTCGGTTCATCCAAGAACAGCACCTGGGGACGGTGGAGCAATGCTGCCATCAGTTCCGCCTTCATCCGTTCCCCCAAAGACAGTTTGCGTACCGGTTGAGTCAGTTTCCCTTCCAAAGACAACATCTCAGTCAACTCGTCTAAGCGCGATCGAAACTCAAACATAGACAAATCATAAACCGCAGCATTAATGCGTAGAGAATCCATCGCCGGTAAATCCCAAATTAACTGCTGCTTTTGCCCCATCACCAACGTAATATTGCGTAAAAAGCCCTCCTGACGCTGAAAAGGCACATAACCCCCCACCAAAAGCTGACACCCAGAAGGATAGATTAGCCCAGTCAGCATTTTTAAAGTAGTCGTTTTCCCCGCTCCATTGGGGCCTAAAAATCCCACCACTTCACCCGCTTCAATATCAAAAGAAATATCTTTTACCGCTTCCACTTGGCGGTAAGTCCGTCGGAACAAATGCTTGAGTGTCCCCTGAAATCCCGGTTCTTTGAGAGCAACTGGATAAGTTTTACTCAGGTGGTTCACTTCAATCAGAGGATGACCCATGACTATGGTAGCCGTGAAAAGTTAACTTCCCTATCCTAGCGAAACTTGCCAGCCCCCACCACAGAACCGGAGGTCGCGACGACTTTTAGTTACAATAGCGAAAAATCTCTGATCAATTTTGACTATGGTGATGAAACAGGAGTCTACCCCATTGCAACTGTTAAGCAGTCATCTGCAACAAACCCTCAATAGCGAACTTCCCCATGGGCCAGCTTTTCGGGTTCAGTGCTTGCTCAAACAAGAAATGCTGATGGTGTTAGCTCAACACACACCTAAAGTCCAACCCGACGCTCAACGGGTGTTCCAACTCCTAGAAGAGGATATTGACCATTATCGCCCCCGCATTAGCGACAAGGGGCGATTATTTTTACGAATTGCCGGAGAAAAAAACCCTTATCTATCTCATCCCTTTGCGATTTCTCAATACCCAGCCTTAGAACCAGAGCCAGCACCGTCACCAGCGCCCACTCAACACGCTTCCGCCTCCTTTTCCCTTGGTTGCGCGGTTGGGGGATTGTTAGTTTTGATGGTGGCAGGGATAGCCGTGTATATACTCAGTCGTCCCTGTATGATTGGCTCTTGTATTCCCCTGGAAATGGCGCAACGGTTGCAGCAAGTGGCTGTGCAAACCGCAGAAACGACAGACAATCCCCAGAAATTACTGGAAGCACACAAACAACTCCAGGAGGCAATCTCTCAGGCGGAAGCTATCCCTTTTTGGTCTTCTTATTTTCCGCCAGCTCAAGAGTTTCTGCGCGCTCAGGAACAGCCAGTTCAAAATCTTAATCGTATGGTTACTGCTCTTTCTCAAGGGAATCAAGCGGCACAATTGAGTTTGAATCCTCCCCATCCGCTAGAAACTTGGCAGGAAGTGGAACGCCTTTGGCAGCAGGCAGTGGCAAATTTAGAACAAGTTTCTGGGGGAGGAAGCATTTATCCTGTGTTAGATGTAAAGTTACAAGAATATCGCCAAAATCTACAGGCGATTCAAACTCGGATCAAGATTGAGCAACAAGCCAATCGCAATTTAGAGGTAGCCAAGAGTCATGCAGATTTAGCGAAAACTCGTCAAGGAATTGCCCAGTCTTTGGAAAATTGGCAACAGGTTCACTATACTTGGTCTATGGCGGTGAATGGTTTAAAAAATATTCCCCAAGGCACTCAGGCTCACCAGCAAGCGAATCAACTGCTGGATGTTTATCAAACTCAGTTTCAAGCGAGTCGAGAGCGGTTAGTTAAAGAAGAAATTGCTAGTCAAACCTATAATGAGGCGTTAAGTTTAGCGGATAAGGCGAAAAGTCTAGAGCGGGAAAATGAGTTTACTCTGGCTGTGGGTCATTGGAGTCAAGCGTTAAATTATTTACAGCAAGTTCCTAGGGATAGCTTTTATTATGCTCAGGCTGCTCCTTTGGTGGGTTCCTATCAAAGTGCTTTGGATTTGGCTGGACAAAAGTTACGCCAGCAAAATATTTTGCAACAAGCTCGGAATGACTTGAATCAAACTTGTGCAGGTTTGCCGAAAATTTGTGACTATACGGTGACGGAAAGTTTACTGAAGGTGACTCTGACTAGGGATTATGTGAGAACGGTACGTACTACTTTGATGGAGGCGAGAGGTCAGGCGGATTTGACGATGTTTACTTCGGTGGATGAGCACGTACAGAGTGTACAAAATGCTTTAGAAAATATTAGTCGAACGGCAAAAATTCCTTTGGAGTTGTACGATCCAGAGGGTAAGATTATGGGAACTTATGTGCCTTAGGGAGAGGGGAAGGAATGGATTGGGATTTTACGGCTCCGGCAGAATCAGATTTAGGCGATCGCCAAGTTCTTCTCTGCGGAAATCATTTAGCAGGAAAACGGATTGCCTTGTTAATTACAGGCAGTATTGCCGCCATCAAAGCGCCTTTATTAGCACGGGAATTACGGCGAGAAGGCGCAACTGTAGTCGCCTTTGCTTCACCAGAAGCATTGCGCTATACCACCATCGAGAGCCTAGAATGGAGTACCACCTATCCCGTCATTACCCAACTTACACCCGCAGCCGAACATCTCAGTGACAACCATCCGTTTGATCTCTATTTAGTTGCTCCAGCCACTTATAATACTATTAACAAATTTCGCTATGGCATTGCCGACGGGGTGATTAGCTGTACTCTCGCTTCTGCCTTAGGCAAGCAGGAAAAAGGGCAAACAAAAATTATGATTGTCCCCACAATGCACGGCAGCTTACATAATCAAATTTTAACAGAATCTTGTCAAAAACTCCATCAATGGGGTGTGAAAGTTATGGCCCCTAAAGATGCCTACGGTAAGCATAACTTACCTGATTTGCGATCGATTGTCACGACAGCTTGTCGTCTCCTCAGCAATTCTCCTTTGCAAGGTATTCCGATTTTAGTCACTGGGGGCCCAACGCCTGTACCAATTGATAGTATTCGCCGCTTAACGAATCGATTTCGCGGCACTTTGAGTATTAAGTTAACGGAAGAGTTGTATTTACGAGGCGCAGAGGTGCGGTTGATTTTAGGGGAAGGTGGGGATATTCCGCCTGATTATCTGCCTTATGATGGGGTGAAAACCTATCAAGAATATTATGATTTGGTGTGGGAGCGGTTGCAGAATCATTTTTATGTATTTGGTGTTTTTTCAGCCGCAGTAGCTGATTATCAGCCAGAGGAGATTTTACCGGGAAAGACACCGAGTGGAAAATTACAGCGGATTAATTTAGTGCCTACGGCTAAGGTGATTGCTCAGGTGCGGCAAGCGTTTCCACAATTGTATATGGTGACGTTTAAGTATCAGGAGCAGGTGAGTCATGAGGAGTTAATGGATATTGCTCAAGAACGGCTGCAATGGGGATATAATGCGGTGGTGGCTAACCGAGGGGAAGAGTGGGGAGAGGAGGGGGAGCAGGTAGCGTATTGGGTGGTATCGGATGAGAGTCCAGAGAAAATGGTGGGGAAGGAGGGGATTGCTAAGGCGATCGCCAATCGGCTAGAACGGCTTGTGCCGCGATCGCTTACCCAATCTAAGACTTAAAAACACTATCTCTAATTGTTTAATGGTAACTATGCGCTATAAAATCCTCCATAATACTAGCTATGTCTATAGTGACCGAGTATCCCTCAATCCCCACTGGATTAGGCTGCGATCGCGCTCTAATCATCACCAGACTTTACACTACTTTAATCTCGACATTCATCCCCAGCCTCTCGGTCAATCAGCCGTCCTAGATCTAGAAGGGAATGCTGTGGAAAAAATTTGGTTTCATCCCCAAGAATTCGATCGATTAGAAATTAGAGCTACTTCAGAAGTAGAAACCCATTGTGTCAACCCCTTTAATTATCTCTTAGAACCTTGGGCGATTGAGTTACCCATTGACTATCCATCAACACTGATGGCAGGATTGTCTCCCTATTTTTCTCCCCGTAATTGCCGTCAACCCATGGATTTTAGAGTTTATGAATGGGCCGTTAATATCGCTCAATCGGTGAATCATCAAGTGACTGCCTTTCTGATGGCATTAAATCAGCAAATTTATCAAAATTGCGAATATGAAATCCGGGATACTGGCCCTCCCTTACCTCCAGGAATCACTTGGCAACAAAAGCGAGGCACTTGTCGAGATTTTGCCGTATTATTTATGGAAGCTTGTCGAGGAATGGGATTAGCAGCACGATTTGTGAGCGGCTATCAAGAAGGGGATCCTCCTGGGGAGTCGCTGTGCGATCGCCAAACCCCAGAACCTCGCTACCTGCACGCTTGGGTAGAAGTGTACCTCCCTGGCGCAGGATGGCGAGGATACGATCCCACCCACGGATTAGCCGTAGGCGATCGCCATATTGCCCTCGTAGCTAGTGCCATTCCCCAAAACACAGCCCCCATCTTAGGAACCCTACGCACCTCTTCCATCAACAGTCAAATGACCTTTGACATCTCCATTGAACCTCTCAATTAATCAATCGGAACATCCGCAGCTTCCCCTTGAGCATAATATCCCCAATCAATATTAGGGATTGTTTCCACTGCATGATTTAACGCCACTTCCCACATTTTGCGAATTTTCGCTAAATAAGGATCTCTTAACGGTAACTCCAACTGGTGACGAATCACTAAACTATCGGTTTCATACATCACTAAATGAATCGGAGGGCCGACAGAAATATTCGACTTCATGGTAGAATCAATCGAAAGAATAGCTGCTTTCGCTGCCACCTCAATCGGGGTTTCAAACGTCAAAGTTCGGTCAAGAATGGGTTTACCATATTTGGCTTCTCCCACCTGTAAAAAAGGCGTTTCCGGTGTAGCTTGAATTGCATTTCCTTGGGTATAAATCAAGTACAATTCCGGATCTTCTCCCTGAATTTGCCCCCCCAAGAGAAAATTACAGTGATAGTCAATACCATCTTTTTCCAACCAAGCACGATCTTGATCCAGAAGCTGCCTAATTTTTGCACCAATATAGCGGGTAATCTCATAAAAAGTGGGCACATTATGCAAGTTGACATCCTGTTGTACCCGGATATCCTTCCTTAAACTAGAGATTACTGCTTGAGTAATCGAGAGGTTCCCAGAACTACAGAGAATAATCACTCGTTCTCCAGGAACAGAAAAATCAAATAATTTCCGATAGGTGGAAATATAATCCACACCCGCATTCGTGCGCGAGTCCGCTGCCAGCACCAAGCCAGAACGGGTAATAATGCCCAGACAATAGGTCATATTCAGGAGACAATAACACCTTACTGATTTTTACATTCCCACAGCACTTCCCGAAATCCCAAGAACGATGAGTGTATCTACTCATTGATGTATTGAGGAGGGACTCTGATGACTCCCTGGAAAATGATCCCCTTCGCGCTCATGGGTGCACCCTTGAGCGCCCTATGTTTGACTGCCTCTGCAACGTCAGCGCTACAACTTCACTTTCAATCTCCTGATGGTAAGACAACAGCCGATATCTCATTCGATGGTAATTTGAACCATCCCATGGAGGTACGACTGCGTGGCACTCCCTTTCCCTATCCCAGTCCTTACGATCACCTGTACTCTCCCTATGGTATAAAGATTACCTCTACTTCCTATGGATGGTTGTTTACCAGTAGTGGTTCTGCTCCTCCTTGGTTTTCTGATTATTCATCAGGGGGAATCCCTCTATTGGCAGCCGGTACATTTCATCTGTTGCTTAACTGTGGACTGGATTTATCTGCTTGTGTTGGCTCATTAGGCACAATGAGGATGAGTGCTATCAGCACTCCTTTTTTAGGGTACAGTGGCGCGATCAAATTGACGGGAATTACCTATCCAATGCCGGAAGTGCCAAAACCGGCTCCTGAACCTCTCGCTTCTACCCCAGAACCGTCTTTGGTGTGGGGATTGTTGGGATTAGGTGGATTCTGGTGGCAACGGAGGAGAAAGAGTTGAGAAGAGACAAAAAACTGAATGGGGTTGAGAGTTTTGGGGAAGTTCACTGATATGGTAAGGAGTGTAGAGATCAAAGAGTGAACTATGGTTGATGGGTCAAAACCCTTAGTGAGTATTGTGATTCCAGCCTATCGTGCCACGGAGACGATCGCCTTTACGATTAGTAGTATACTCAACCAAACTTATCAGAATTGGGAAGTGGCGATCGCCTCCGATGATACCATAGACTATCTCTCCCTCCTAGCCGATCAGGGTATCCGAGATGCTCGACTCCAACAAACCTTTACCGGTAGTGTGGGTAATGGAGAAGCTGTCGCTCGGAATGCGGCGATTACGATCACAACCGGCGAGATCCTCGCTAACCTTGATGCTGATGATGCTTACGCTCCTAGCCGCCTAGAAACCTTAGTACCTTTAGCCAGAGAATATGGAGCAGCGATCGATAATACTGGCGTTTATAATAGCGATCTCATCCTCTACAAACGTCCCTTCCCCCTTTCTCACCTCACGTTTGCTACTGCCGAGCACATCCTCAAACCCCGCGTACCCTTCTTTCCCGTATTTCGCCGGGAATATCTCGGCACAGGCTGGACAAAAGTCCCTTTTGCTGCGGATGTTCTCTTTAATCTAGAATTACTCAGTCGTGTAGAAACAGTCGCTCTTCATCCAGAATCTCTCTATCAGTATTACAAACGCGAAAACTCTATTACCCAATCTCCTCATGCCTTTGAAACCGCTGCCCGTAGCTATCAGCAAATTCTGAGTTTGTTAAACTCAGGAGAACTCGATCTGACTCCAGACATTCGCAGCGCGGCGATCGCGGAATTTTCGGAAAATCTCATCCTCAATCATGTCTTTCAAAAGTACATGGAGCAAGGACGCTGCCAAACCTTAGAGGAATTTCTCGATTTAACAGAAAATGGTCATGCGGAGTGGCTCAAACCCGAATTAGAAGCAGTTTGTTTATAAAAGTTCCTTGATCAAATAGGGTTTTGTGCATGAAGTTATTATTCGTATTCAGTCCAGTGTATCCTTTTCTGGGAAATCCTGCTATTGGTATGGGAGGAGTAGAACTCAATCTGTCTAATATTGCCAAAGAGATGATGAGGCGATCGCATCAAGTCCAAATTATTACCCCCGCTGCTTCTAGCGATCGCGCAGCGACTGCCCAGGAGTATCCCTCATTCTCTCTCGCCCAAATCGACGGCACCCTCCAGCCATTTACCCCCAAACAGCAGGATACCGATCCCGCCATAATTCCCCCCAATGCCGTAATAGGAAATATGTGGAATTATGCCCGGCAAGTACAACAAAATTATGATCTAATCGTGAATTTTAGTCATGAATGGCTCCCTTTTTATCTCTCCCCATTTTTTAATTGTCCCGTGCTTCACTATGTGTGTGTTAGTGCATCAATCGTTGTGATTGATCGTCAAATTGAACGAGTTGCTCACCTGTGTTCTGGTACTTTAGGGGCACACACTAGAGCACAAGCAGAAACCTACTCAGTCCCAGAATCATTTAGAATCCTAGGGGGAGGAATTGATATTAACCAGTATGAATTTTGCCCAGAAACACAAGAAAGAGCGATCGCTTGGGCAGGGCGAGTTGTCCGTAACAAAGGTTTGGAAGATGCAGTCGCGGCGGCGGAAGCAACGGGGATTCCTTTAAAGATTTTTGGATTGATTCAAGACCAGGAATATTGGGAAGAAATTTGCCACAGTTACCCTCATGCACCCATAGAATATTGTGGCTCTTTACCGACTGCAAAATTTCAACAGGAGTTGGGGAAATGTCGCGCCCTACTGATGACTCATAAGTGGGTGGAAGCTTTGGGAAGGGTGGCTCTGGAAGCGCTGGCGTGTGGTGTCCCGGTGATTGCTTATCGTCGTGGAGGTCCCTCGGAAGTGGTGATTGATGGACAGACGGGTTGGTTAGTGGAGCCGGATTCCGTAGCTGGGTTAATTACTGCTATTAAAAGGATTGATCGCATCGATCGCCGTGTTTGTCGTGAACAAGCAGAAACAGAGTATTCTTTACCCGCTTTGGGCGATCGCCTGGAACAATGGTTTCAGTCCGTATCTTAAGGAATCCCTGCCCGAATTGCTTCAATCACGGTTTCCAGAACCATCACTCGTGCATAGCGCTTGTCATTACCAGGGACTACAGTCCAGGGAGCATGGGGAGTATGGGTACGGGCGATCGCCTGATTCACCGCCACCTGGTATAACGCCCACTTTTCCCGATTGCGCCAATCTTCCTCCGTCAACTTATACTGTCGGAAGGGATCGTCACGGCGACTCTGAAAGCGCTGTAATTGCTCTTCTGGGCTGATGTGTAGCCAAAATTTTACCAGCACATAACCGCCATACTCCTGGGGAGTTGCTGCGCGATCGGTTAGCATTGACTCCAACTCATTAATCTCCCGATAAGCTCGCCGCCATTCCCCATCAGTGGCAAACCCTTCAATACGCTCTACTAAAACGCGACCATACCAAGTACGATCAAAAATGCCGATTTTACCCGCAATGGGTAAATGTCGCCAAAAACGCCAGAGATAATGATGCATTTTTTCTTCAGCCGTGGGAGCCGCAAAGGGAGTCACTTCGTAGCTACGAGGATCAAGGTTATCTGTCAAGCGTTTAATTGCCCCTCCTTTGCCAGCAGCATCCCATCCTTCAAAAAGCACAAGCACGGGAACTTTAGCCTTAAAAATCTTCAGTTGCAATTCCTGAAGTCGTACTTGTGCTTGTTTCAAACGCTTCTGATACTCTTGGCGAGAGAGAGAGGCATGGAGATCCACTCGGCTTAAAAAATCAGGTTCTGTGGGGGCTAACGTTTCTTGGGGGGGAAGAGGTGGCGGGATGACAAGGCTTTGATGGCGATCTAAGGCTTCTCGGAGGGTGGCAGCGATGGTTTGAAGTACCTTAACCTGGGCCCAGCGTTGACAGTTGCCTTCGACTAGAGTCCAGGGAGCAAAGCCAGTGCTCGTTTGAATGATCATGTCTTCGGCAAAGGTGGCGTATTGGGTGTAGCGTTTCACTTGTTTCCAGTCTTCGTCGCGCACGCGCCAAGCGTGGAGGGGATCTTTGGCGTAGGTTTTGAGCCGTTTACGGAGTTCTTTTTGGCTCAGGTGAATCCAGAATTTGGCGATCGCACAGCCATCATCATACAATTGTCGTTCAAAAGCGTTAATATGCGCCATCACCCCAGGCACTTGCGCCGGTATCACTCGCTTAAAGAGGCGATCTTCCAGAACATGAGTGTACCAGCTATGGTAAAATAGACCAATGCTGCCATAGTGGGGCAGTTTTTGCCAAAATCGCCACAGAAACGGATATTGCTGTTCCTGAATCGTCTGGGGCCAAATGGGATGGACAGCAAAGCCTCTAGGATCCATATATCCAATCACTTTTTTAACCAGAGCACCTTTACCTGCTGCTGCCCATCCTTCTAACACAATGATCATGGGTAATTTTTTTTCCCAACAATGACGCTGAAGGATTTGCAACTGCTGCATCAGATCTTCTATTTCTGTTTTGTAGAGGTTTGGCTCTAGAGACAGATCCAGGTCAAGTTGTTTGAGCATTCCCCTATGTAATTCTCAATTTTATCGTGTATTATTTTTGATTTTATACCAATTTATGTAAAAATACACCAGTTTTCGCTAACCCTGGTGTTCACTGGATAGAGATAATGGGGAGGGGGTGTGGGGGCGATCGCCAATCAGATTGGATATAGTGAAATCAGATCACAAATCCTAAAGCTACACCTAAAATTAAAATTTTTTATCTTTAAAAGACCAAAACCATATCATACTAAGATTCATAAAATGACTCACTTTCAATCATTCTTGAAAATGAGCGGTCTCACCCCTATCGAAGAGATGTTAGACACCGGTGAGGGAAACACGCTGGTGCTGTAAAACCTCCATATACAGTTGTTCTACCTGGGAAATATTTTGTTTGAGGGTATAGCGCTCTAAGACCCGTTGGCGAGCCTTTTGTCCTAGGATCAGGCTCAGTTCGGGATGTTCTCGAAACAGAGGCAGGAGGGCTTGGAGTTCTGTGGTGACTCGGTTAGCCTTGAGGATTACCCCAGCACCGCCTTCAAGTACCTCGCCGTCGGCTCCTACATCTGTGGCGAGACAGGCAGTGCCACAAGCCATTGCTTCTAGAAGAGAAAGGGAAAGTCCTTCGACAAAAGAGGGAAGAATAAAAGCATCTGTCCCTCGGAGAATTTCAATGCGTCGCTGTTCATCGCCGATAAAGCCGAGCCAAATAATGCCATATTCTTGACCATAGGAGGCTTTGAGCACAGTAGCGAGGGGGCCAGTACCAACGATCGCCAATTTACAGGTGGGCCCCAAATTAGACCATTTCCAAGCTTTGAGCAATGATTCTACATTTTTTTCCAGCGCAATTCGCCCTTGATATAAAAATAGCCGTTCTGCTTCTAATTCTTGCTTAATTAACGACGGCCCAGGCGAATATTTGAGGACATCTACACCATTGGGAATGACCACCACTTGGGAGGAGGGAACGCCTAGTTTAATGAGGATATCCCGTTGAATCTGGGAAAAGACGATAGTTTTATGGTAGTTAGCCAAACAAGGGGCATAGAGTTGATAGGTCAGTTGCTGAGTTCCAGAAGAGAAGTGACGCAGTTTCCGGTCAAAAGGGGGATGAAAGGTAGCAATCAGGGGTAAATTGAGGTCTTGACAGATTTCTGGGAGTAAGAAATCGAGGGGAGAGAGGGTGAGGGAAGCGTGAACGAGATCGGGTTGCAGAGCCTGGAGCGATCGCGCTAACACCTTAGAAGAACTAAAAGTCGGAATCGTATAAATGGTAGACTTATACAAACAAGGCAGAGACACTTGAGGGCAGTCTGGCCAGGCTTCTGGAGACTGGAGGGTATGGGTGAGTGGTTCGTGAGCCGACTCTTCTGAGGCAAAATGAAAGAAACTTACCTGATGTCCGCGATCGAGCAACCCATTGGTTACCTCACGAGAATAGGTGACGTTCCCACAAAAGGGAGATTTTTTACCAAGCCAAGCGATATGCATTGCTTAACAGCCGAGAAGGAGAAAAAAGAGCAGGAATGAGAGCATTAATTTCGGCGATCGCTAGAACCTAATGACCATTGATCCCGATTTCCTGTACGGGCAATATACCAGGTTGAGACCCCCCCTGCGAAGACCAAAGCCGATAGAGCCAATAAAACCACTTGAATCCCCAGCCAAGCTTCCGCCACACTCACCAATGCCAGGGGAAAACTCAAGGCAATATTAATCGCATTATTTTGCAATCCAAATACCTTACCCCGTAGATCGGCTGGGGTTTGAGACTGAATCGTAGTTTGCATGGGAATACTAATCAAGGCAGCAAAAGCGCCTAAACTGGTAATCCAAAACAAAGACCATCCCAACTGTTGTACCGTTAAAGACAAGCCCAATAATGATCCTGCCATGCCCATGGAGCCAACGAGACTAAGTTGAGCATTCGATCCCCAGCGATAGCCGAACTGTCCCACTAGGATAGCTGTAATTCCTAAGCCAATTCCTCCTACTGCCAGTAGAAAGCCAAACTGAGAGGATTCTAGGTTGGGGATAATTTCGGCAATACGGACAGCGAGCACAGCTAAGGCGGCAAAGATACAGGAAAGAATAATCAATTGAGCGATCGCATTCCGAACCCGATGATTCATCCGCAAATACTCAAATCCCTCTCGCAAATCTTGCCACACATGGGGATGCTCATGATCGGGGGGATATCCCACTTCTGAGGTTTGTAACGTCAGCAAAATCAACCCTGCCAACAGATACGCACTGCCCACCACTAACTCCTTACCCAAACCTGGATGTCCTAGCACTGGAGCAATCCAGCGATCAGCCAAAGCTAACAGAGGATCTCCGACTGCAAATCCAACGATCATCGATGCCATCATCGTCGAAGTATACAGAGAATTGGCCGGCAATAACAGATTACGGTTGACCATTAAAGGAATCATGGTCTGTTCCGCCGGTGCAAAAAATTGGGTTAAAGTAGATACCCCAAAAGTAATAATCAGCAACAAGACAAACCCCAGAGGAATGCCCCAATGGGTATTCGTGCCAGCAGACAAAGTTAACATCAGAGGAATCAGCAGTACCAGTCCTCCCCGGAGGAGATTCGTGAGCACTAAAACCGCTTTTTTTGACCACCGATCGACAAATACGCCCGCTAAGGAGCCAAATAAGACCGCTGGTAGCGTAAAGGCAATCATAATTGCCGAAACCCAGCCACTAATGCTTTGCCCCTGTTGTTCAAAGTCAGTGGCAATGATGGCAATCATCAGAATCAGATAAACTTTATCCGCTAACTGGGAAAAGACTTGTCCGCTCCAAAGGGTAATAAAATTGCGATTTTGCAGAACGGCTCCTAGACTCGGTGCAGTCACCGGTTCTGAGAGAAGGGGGATGACAGGGGTGGCTTCTACATCTGGTTTGGATAAGGTCATAGATCAAAATGGGTCAGTTTAGGAGGTGGGTAAGGCAGACAAACAAGGGGCCATTAGGGTAGCGGCTCGGATGGGCCGGTCAAAGTGATACTGAGCATAGATACGCAGGAGGTGTTCCAGACCAGACCAGAGAGGTTCTCGGTCTTGTTCTAGTGTAGGGAGTTCTGGGCCGGCTAGGTGTTGTAGTGTCCATAAT
>CAZTRW010000048.1:0-21893 GCA_964616725.1 uncultured bacterium | reverse complement strand
GTGTTTCACTATACGAATCCGACGGTGGCTCCCTATGCCGGAACTGGACAGGTGAAACTGAGGATTTCTACCTGTGTTGGTTCAGCGGCGGAAGCAGAAACGTTGATTGCCCCCGTAGAAGAACATATTCGCCAAGTGGCTGGAGAATATTGTTTTGGGGTAGATGAAGAGACTTTGGCGGATGCTGTCGGTAAACTCTTGGTGGCAGCAGGGCAAACTTTGGCGGTGGCAGAATCTTGTACGGGTGGAGGACTGGGAGAAATGATTACGGCGGTGCCGGGAAGTTCAGCCTATTTTAAGGGAGGGGCGATCGCCTATGATAATCAAGTAAAAATTCACTGGCTAGGGGTCAATTCTGAGGATTTAGAGCACTATGGTGCCGTTAGCGAACCGGTTGCTGCTCAAATGGCAATCGGCATTCAGCGCCAGTTAGCCACTGACTGGGCTCTCAGTATTACCGGCATTGCTGGCCCAACCGGCGGCACTCCAGAAAAACCAGTAGGCTTAGTCTACATTGGATTAGCCCTGCCCAATGGAGAGATGAAAACCTATCGACATCAGTTAGGTTCTTTGCTGGAGCGCTCTACTTTACGTCAGTTAAGCCAATGTTGGGCCTTGGATCATTTACGACGACAGTTGATCAAACCTTAAGATTTTGAAAAGTGATCAGAAAATGGGTCTAAAACCCCGTTCTTCTAGGACGGCTTCACCGAAAATTTGGTCTATAATAGAAGAAGTCGCCATAGGGCATTTGATTGACTGATCCCTGCTTCTAAAGTTAAGGGTTAGCGTTCAGCACAAGGAGCTTCATACTGAATGGACTACATCGACGAAATCTGGGAAAAAATCAAGGAACTGGCTCGTAAACTGATTGAAGCCCTTTTGGGGCCAGAGATCCAGCCCGAACCCGAACCTATTCCTATTCCCGTCAATGACCGCGAATCACGTAGGTAGAATAACTGAGGATTCGCCAGCTTGTTACAGGTTTTGGTATTGCACGGCCCTAATCTTAATCTCTTGGGGCAGCGAGAGCCAGGAATTTATGGTACGACTACTCTCACAGAGATCAATCAGCAGTTAGAAGCAGAAGGGAAATCTCTGGACACCGAAGTTTCTACTTTTCAATCTAATCGTGAAGGAGAGTTAGTAGATACCATTCATCAGGCTGTCGATCGCTATCAAGGCATGATCATTAATGCGGGAGCCTATACTCATACTAGTATTGCGCTCAGAGATGCGATCGCCGCAGTAGGGATTCCCACCGTGGAAGTTCACCTCAGCAATATTTATCGCCGGGAACCCTTCCGCCACCATTCTTATCTAGCTCCGGTGGTTGTCGGGCAAATTAGCGGTTTTGGCCCAGACAGTTATCGTTTAGGGTTATATGCCCTAGTATTTTATCTTCAAAAAACCCCAAAAGAGAAGTAACCGCAATGGTTACTTCTCTTTTCCTTTACTCTGGGGACTGATGGGATTTGTGTCCCTTGGTTTTCTTCTTAGCTAAGGGTAAAAACCGATCCAGAGCCGCTTTAAGTTGCTCAAGCTCTTCTTCGATATTCCCTTCTTGGGCGGCTCTACCAATGCACTCGGTGAGATGTTCATCTAAAATAATCCGAGCTACTCGATCAATCGCTCCTCGCACTGCCGCTAACTGGATCAAGACATCGGGACAGGGGGTACTTTGTTGTACCATACCCTTAATGCCCCGGACATGACCTTCGATGCGCGAGAGTTGGTTGACAATTTGGCGCAACGATTCTTCACTATGAACATGGGGATGTAAGTGGTGAGGTTCATGGGGATGGTGATGATGGGGCAAGGAACCAGTAGAGGAGGGCAGGTTGGTCATGGAGAGGTTCAACAATAAAAGCATTTCAACTTCAGATCTAGTGTAGAACGGTTTTTCTTTTCATGACTCCTAAAGATATTGATCGGGTATTAAGGATAGGGTTTGGCGATCGCGTGATAGAAGTAAGTTCTGGTTCCTGGCAAGTGGATCGAGAAGGGTTACGGTTATTGGTGGTTCTCTCCGATGATCAATCTTGGCTGATGAGTTTAGTCCCGATTGCTGCCAGTCAAGAGGCACAACCTTTTTTTGAGGCGTTATTAAAGGCGAATTTTGAGCAAACAGAAGAGACTCGATACGCCGTGCATGAAGGAGTTTTGTGGGGGGTATATCGCCACGAACTGGAGAGTTTAAGTGAGGCAACATTTCAGGGAGCGATCGCCCGTTTAATCAATCTCCAAAACCTAGGACTCACTCCTTATTTTGAGCAGCAGATTCACAGCCAACTCCGAACGATTATTCGAGTCTCTAAGGCTCAGGGCCAAACCTTAGAAGGAACCCTGCAAACCCTACACCGTTTTTATGAAGAAGGACTCATGGGAGATCTCTCTCAAAATCAGGAAGAGCGAGAAAGAATTTTAAGAGCGTGGCAAACACAACTATCCTTGCTTTGGCCGGAAATAGATCCATGATCTCAAAAAGAAGTCCTGAAATTACTCCCTATCTGTTTTTAGCTCCGGCCCTATTGGTTTTAGGGATAACAGTATTTTGGCCAGCTTTACAAGCGATTTATTTCAGTTTAGTGGAGTATGATTTAATTAGCCAAAAGAGTCAATGGATCGGCATCAAAAACTTTCAGAGATTAGGGGGCGATCGCCTATTTTGGCAAACCTTACACAACACCTTAACTTACCTGACCCTAGTCGTTCCTCTCCTCGTTATTCTACCCCTAGGTCTCGCTATTTTAGTCAATCAAAACCTGAAAGGAATTAACCTCTTTCGAGCCGCCTTCTATACCCCCGTCATTATTTCCATGGTTGTTGCCGGAATCGCGTGGCGATGGCTCTACGCAGAAAATGGCCTATTAAACCAAGCATTAGCCTATTTCCACCTCCCTCCCCTGCCCTGGTTAACCAGTCCTCACTGGGCTATTTATAGCGTGATGACCGTAACGCTGTGGAAAGGACTGGGCTATTATATGGTCATCTATCTCGCAGGCTTACAAAGTATTCCCCCAGATCTCTATGAAGCCGCCGCCATCGACGGTTCAGAAGGCATCAGTCGCCATTGGGATATTACCCTACCCCTGATGAAACCCTATCTATTTCTGGTGGCAGTGATTTCTGCCATTGCCGCCACTAAAGTCTTTGAAGAAGTCTATGTGATGACCCAAGGAGGCCCCAGAAATAGCTCAAAAACCTTAGTTTATTATGTTTATGAACAAGCCTTCCAAAAGCTAGAAATAAGCTATGCCTGTACCATTGGTTTAGTGTTGTTTCTCGTGATTATGACCCTATCGATCTGGAATCTAAAATTAAGGGCAGTAGGCAAGGAATAGGGAAATCGATGGGTGAGGATTATTCTTTTTCTACTGAATCATTGGAGGCGATCGCCCACATCAAAACCATGAAAAAAAATGCAGTTACGACTATAGTATAATTATCAAAAAACTATCCGTCAAGATCATGAATCCTTCCCTGTCCCCAAGGCCTGAGATTTCTATCATCGTTCCCATCTACAATGAAGTGGAAAGTTTACCGATCTTAGTAGAGGCGATCGCCAAAATTCTCACTCCCACCCAACGCTCCTACGAACTCATCTGCATCGACGACGGCTCCACCGACGGCTCCACCGAACTCCTCACCCAACTCGCCCAGAACCACCCTCACCTCAAAGCCATTATTCTCCGGCGCAACTACGGCCAAACCCCAGCCATGGCCGCCGGATTCAAATACGCTCAAGGGGATATCCTCATTACCCTAGATGCCGATCTCCAAAATGACCCCGCCGATATCCCCCTCCTCCTCGAAACCCTAGAACAGGGCTACGATCTCGTCAGTGGCTGGCGCAAACAACGGCAAGATGATGCCGTCACCCGACTATTGCCCTCCAAAATCGCCAACTGGCTCATCGGCAAAGTCACTGGAGTCAAACTCCATGACTACGGATGCTCCCTCAAAGCCTACCGTGCCGAAGTCGTCGCCGACATGAACCTCTATGGCGAACTCCATCGCTTCCTACCCGCCTTAGCCTTCATCGAAGGAGCCAAAATCACCGAAATCTCGGTGCGCCACCATCCCCGCCAATATGGCACCAGCAAATATGGTCTCGGTAGAACCTTCCGCGTCCTCATGGATTTACTCACCGTCTGGTTTATCAAAAAATTCCTCACCCGTCCCATGCACATTTTCGGCTCGATTGGCTTACTGTCAATCCTCTTGAGCTTTCTGCTGGGAGCATACTTAACCATTGTCAAATTCGCGTTTCAAGAAGATATCGGCAACCGTCCTCTCTTAGTCCTCGTCGTCGTCCTCCTGCTCACAGGAATACAACTGTTCTGTTTTGGACTTTTAGGAGAGCTACTGATGCGAACCTACCATGAATCCCAAGATCGTCCCATCTATCGGGTGCGATCGATCATCGGTCAATAGCCCCATTTGAGTTTACCAGCCCATAATCTCCCCACTTATACGGATAATTAGAAATGAGATTAAAAACTGAATTTATAGTTTCCGTAGTTTTCCATAATCTATCTCTGGCCACTACCAGATTACAAAGGTCTTCCACATCGTATCTTCAAACTAAAAATACCCAATATCGCTGATGCACAGACCTCGGTCTCCCGCTTATCGTAGAGGAAAGAAACAAAAAGAGTACACAAACTCAACTAAAGACAGTTCTAGGGAGACCATACCATGAAAGCTCAAACCTTATCTCAAATCACTAAAAGAATTAGCGCAGTAGCGGTAGGAGTAGCTGCCTCCACCTTAGCAGTAACCTCTGTTGCCCCCTCCGCCTTGGCAAACCCCTTCGCAGTTGAAGGAGAAATCGATACCGGTTTTGGTTGTCTCAAAAGCTGTCTTGACCTTCCCCTCGTTAAGAGTGTGACCAGTCTTGCCTGGGATGACGCAGAAAAACCAGGCACTCCTCAAGTTAGCCGCCTGTTCTTAGATTGGTTAGGAACTTACAATAACTACAGCAATGGCAGCGAGAGCGTCGAGTTCGGTAAAAATGATCTGGGAACCAACACAGAAGGTTACTGGTTCCGTCCTGTAGCTCCTGCTGAGGAATCTGGACAACTGGAAGTAGGTACCTTTGAGTTTGTCTTCAGCAAAACCCTCAGCAAGTTGACGATTGACTGGTTCGATGTTGAGCGGCAAAATACTTCTGGAGTTCTCGCTGTTAACGGAGATACCAGCAAGAAGAGATTGTTCAACGACGCTGCTGGGGATGCACGAGGCGATTCCACGATGAATACCCTTGAGTTCCTCAATGTTAACTCGATTGTGCTGAAACTGGGAACTGACTATGCTACCAGTTCTGGTGATGGAGTTGCCTTCCGCTTCAGAGAGTTGAATGAAGTGATTTCCAAAGATGTTCCAGAGCCTTCCAGTGTTCTCGGTTTAGGATTGCTGGCAGGAGTGAGCGCCCTGGGTTTGCGGAAGCGTGGAGCCTAGATGGCCAGATCACTACTGAAGTATTAATGAACTAATTAATTTCTCCATCACTTCCAAACCCTCTTGTTGGTGTTTCAGCAAGAGGGTTTGGGCTGTTCTAAGTAACGTCTGTGAGGGAAGTGCCTAGTTCAAGATGAGAGTAAGAAGGAACTTTTGCTTCTTCAAAAACCTTCTCCTACGGGAGAGGGTTTTTGATTTTTCAGGGTAGGGTGTAGGGAGAGTTGGGCTTGGAGAAAACTAATAAATTGTCGGGCGGTGCGGCCGGAACGACCGTTATGGCGGGTGGCCCATTGTAAGGCTTGATACTCTAGGTCTGGTTTGGTGAGGGGAATTTGAGCGAGATGGGCTAGGTGATGTACCATTTGCAGGTAGGTGGTTTGGGTGGCGGGTTCAAAGGTGAGGGTGAGACCAAAGCGATCGCTAAAGGAGAGCTTTTCCTGCATGGTATCCCAAGCGTGAACTTCTTCGGCTTCTCGGGGGGCAGGGCGATCGGCAAAAAACTCTCGGATTAAATGACGGCGGTTGGAGGTGGCATAAACCACGACGTTTTGTGGTTTGGCGGTTAAATTCCCTTCTAAAACGACTTTCAAAGACTTAAAATCATCGTTGTCTTCTTCAAAGGATAAATCATCGACAAAGATCACGAATTTTTGGGGCGCGTGGCGTAGTCTTTCGATGATGTCGGGTAAATCTTTTAAGTCAGACTTGGAGACTTCAAGCAGGCGGAGATGGCGATAGCGAGTAATTAATCCTTTGACTAAGGAGGATTTACCACTGCCTCGACTGCCATACAAGAGGACATTCAAGGCGGGATAACCGGCTAATAGGGATTCTGTGTTCTGCAAGAGAGCTTGTTTTTGGTCTTCATAACCGACTAACTCCTCCAAATGCACTGTGTCGGGGTAGGAGATGCCCTTGAGTTCTCCTGAGTGCCAGGCGATCGCGCGATACTGGGCAAAAATACCAATCCCATGTTCTTGGTAATATTCAGCTAGAGCCGATAGAGCATCTCCCCAATCCTCCACTTCAGTAAAGGGATACACAGGAGAAGAGTCTATCGTCCAAGGGACAGGGGGTTCTGATAAGTCAGCCACCCGTTGTACCCATAAACTCAGTTGATCCTGACAACCCTGGGCCGAGTCTATGGGTAAGGTTACTTGACCTTGACACAATTGCTGCAAGGTGCGTAAGTCCTGTTGAGCCGCTGCTCGCAACGGAGCAGGGACTTGAGCCAAAGGTATTCGTTGTACATACTGAGTGAAGGGATTATCGTCTCTAAGAATTTGCTCCAAAATTAAGTTTGACCAGCTTTTACCGCTATTGGCAAGAGTTCTAAACCAATGACCATAGGTATGGAGACAGTTGAGAGGATTGGGTTCGGGTTGGTTGAGCTGGTTTAAGAGGCTAAGAAAGGTCTGGCCTGCTTCGGTTTTGAGTACATTTTGATAGAGAAGCAGTTTCCCTGCTTGGCGCTGAAGATGGTTAATAGTGTGTAGGGCAGAACTGCTAAGAGTAGTCATGGAGTCAAGCCTGAACAAAGAATGCTGAAGGGAAAACAGTGTTACTGGGGGTGAATGGTTGTTCTTAGATTATCGGCGATCGCCTCCCCTTTGGAGAACTTCCCCCCCCAAATTAGACCCAAAGTCCCTAGGGCAACCCTTCCGCCACTCATTTCTTGCTGAACCTTAACATTTCGGGAGAAATAGCTGAAATATAATGAGGCCTATATCTTTTGGAAGGGGCAAACTTATGGGTCAAATCATTGAAAAAATCTACTTGCACTGGAGTGGCACCCACTACGATTGGTCTGTGCCTGGTCACTATCACACCATAATCTTCAATGATGGTACGATGAAGCGACACACTGGCTACGACCAAATGTTGCGAACCCATACCTATGCTCGCAATGCCAACTCAGTCAGCATTTGCGCCGCTTGTATGGGAGGAGTCGCTTGGCGAGATTATCCTCCCACAGAGATTCAAATTGACAATATGTGCCGTGAAGTTGCTTCTCTGGCCCTAGATTTAGGGTGGAAACCTACAGATATTACCCTATCTCGTGTGATGACTCACGCTGAAGCTGCCGCGAATCGAGATTTTTCTAAGTGGCAAGCTTGGCAAGGAACCGGTGTGTCATTTAACACGGCACGAGCCTATGGACTTCCCCATGACAATTATGGCCCAGTCAGTTGGCATGATGGCTGGCCCGGGGGTACCGCAGAGCGTTGGGATTGGTGGCAACTGAAACCCTCTGATCGGGGGGGAGTCGGAGGAGATTTGTTGCGCGAAAAAATTCGTGGCTTTATGAAACCGACTCCTAATCCTGAATTAGAGAAAATTGAAAACTATCAGCAAGGCAATGAATGTCGGCTCTTTTTTGAAGGCAAGGTGATTTCTACTGGGTATATTCTTTCTGATAATCGTTGTTATGCCCGACTGTTGGATCTGACTTCGCCGTTTCAAATTCGGATCGGCAGAGTAGAAAGCGAGAATGTACGATTTATTAATTTGCTTTCCGATAAATACAAACCTAAATTCTTAGCAGATTCTCCAATTATCCCCGGTTTTCCGACGGTTGATCTGTATATGAATCGGCCTTTAGATGTGGATGGACGGGCAATTAGTGACCAAGATTTTCCAGTGCAACCGTTTATGCAAGGGGTTTTGTTGAATCGCTCTACTTATGTGATCCTAGCAGATTTTTGTAAGGAACTGAGTATTGATTTTGCGTATCGGGCTACGGATAAATCGATCCATTTAGGGGTGAAGACAGCCCCGGTTCGCTAAATGAACTTAGCGTTAATTTTCTCTCTCCCCCAGAGGAGAGAGAAGCTTTAATTGAATTGAAGATTACGGGGTAGGCTGGCGATACACAATAGGGTCTTCTCCGTCTTTAGCAGTGACGTTTTCATAGACTCCTTCGTCTCGTCTCACTAACTTGCTGAAACCCAGATTTTTGTAGTCGTTATTGCTGGGAGGAACGGTCAGGGTAGGAGCGCTCAAGAGACGACGGACAGGAGCATCCAGGGGAGTTTGTTCAGGATTGAGACCAGCGATCTCACAGAGTTTTCCCCAAGTTTTTATGGTTTCATTAATGGGGTGAATGACTTCAATCTGGCGATTATTACTAGGGCAGAAATAATCGTAAATGGGCATAATGGCAATAGGGGATGGGGGATTCGGTTAATCTAGTGTTTAGTGTATCTGGCGGGGAGTCAGATTTCAACCCTTCATGAACAGGCTAAAGAGTTCTTTGAATATCATACGGTTGGTGATTTTGGCGAGTTGGGCGATCGCCAGCACTGGAGTAGCAGTGAGTTATCCAATCTGGATACAAGGCATTGAGCGTCAAACTCAAACCTGGTTTTTTCAATGGCGAGGCCCGATTATACCACCTGAGAATCTCGTGATCTTAGCTATTGATGAGGAATCCCTCAGTCAAGGTCAACATTATAACCCCATCACTCACCCAGACTTAGCCGGGATTGCCAGTTGGCCGTTTACGCGCAGTGCCTATGGGGAAGTGATTGCCCGATTGATGGCGAGTGGGGCAACGGCGGTGGGTTTGGATTTAATTTTGGATAGTCCCAGTGTATACGGGGAGTTGGACGATCGCCGCTTACAGCAGGTGTTGCAACGGTATGAAGGTGAGGTGGCGATCGCCGCTGTTTATGAGGAATCCTCGGCGGTGCAAGGGGTACAGATTCAATTTTCTCCCCCTCACCCCCATCTGCATACCCCGTCAATGGTGTGGGGTTTCATTAATTATCTGCCGGAAGCCAATGGCCGGATTCATCGCTTGGCAGAGTTTTATCAAAAGCAATTTCAAGAGTTAGTCGGTCTAGATTTTCTCGTACCTTCTTTTGCTCAAGCGACGGCGATCGCTGCGGGTGGCGATCGCCCTGACTTTGTCGGTGAGGAAATTTTTTATTATGGTCCGGCGAAAACCTTTACCATGATTCCCTTTTATCATGTCCTTGATCGGAAAAACTGGTCTGGCTATCTCCAAAATGGGGCTTATTTTCGAGATAAAATTGTCTTAATTGGCCCGACGGCAGCGTCTTTACAAGACCTCCATCGCACTCCTTTTTCCGGGACTGGAACCTATCCCCACCTGATGAGTGGGGTAGAAATTCATGCTAACGCGATCGCCACCCGCTTAACTGGCACAGTCATACGCGATCACCTCCCCCATCCCTGGCAGCGCGGCATCTGGGTAGGAACCCTCAGCACCAGTGTAGGGCTGATGCTCTGGTTACTCTCACCTCCTCCCCTTCTCAGAGGAGTGGCGGGAGCGATTGGCGCTATCGGTTTAACCAGTCTTGGCTTTATCGCCTTTACTCAGTTGGGGATTATTGTACCGATCGCCTTACCAGCCCTGAGTTTAGTGAGTTTAGGCATGGCAGATTTAATCGTAGGAGCCATTGGCGATCGCCTCTCCCACTATCGCCTCCGTCGCACCCTAGAACGTTATCTTGCCCAACCCATTGTTCAGGAAATTCTTAAACATCCAGAATCTTACCACACCCTCCGCCAAGGACAGCGAGTCAAAGCTGCAATTTTATTTTCTGATCTGCGCGATTTTAGTGTCCTCTCCACTCAATTAGTCCCAGAAGAGTTAGTGGACCAATTAAATACCTATCTTGACCGCATGGTTAGCCCCATTTTAGCCTTTCGAGGCACACTGGATAAGTTTATCGGTGATGCCGTGATGGCCGAATTTGGCTCCCCCGTTTCCTATGGCGCAGAAACCGATGCTATGAATGCCATTTTTGCCGCTTTAGGGATGCGAAAAAATCTGATGGAGTTACGTCAGCAATGGGAACAACAGGGCAAATCCCTATTTTTTAATGGGATTGGTATTCATTACGGCGAGATGATCGCAGGAGATATTGGCTCGGCGGCTCGCCGGGAATATGCCGTGATTGGTGATGCCGTGAATTTGGCCAGTCGAGTTGAGGGATTAACCAAGAATTTTGTCACTGATATTTTAATCACAGAAGCGGTGTATGAATTGGTGAAAGATCGAGTAGAGGCGATCGATTTGCAAGAACATCAGGTGAAAGGACGGGAAGAGAAGGTACGAATTTATGCTCTCGTCGGACTGAAGGGAGAGGGCGATCGCGAATATCAAGCCGTTCGACAAGCATTTCTTAAATTTTTGTATTCATAGCCATTCTCGCCCCAGTCCCTATGCTAACCTAGAATCTTAAAGACGGGTTAACCAATTATTAACCTAAAACCATCCACTCTGCATTAAGGGGGTATCATCCATGAAAAACTCCGAAAGCTCCCAGAAAAAAGCCCTTGGAGATTGGGCCTATCTGGGAATTGAAAAGTATTTCCAAAAAACCATTGAATACGAAGAAAAAGTCTTAGCCGATCAAGATCCAGAAGATTTACACCAGATGCGAGTCGGGATGCGACGCTTGCGAAGTGCCGTCACAGGATTTGCGCCCGCCCTACACCTCCCTACCCCCATGGGCAATAAACCCATTGGCAAAATGGCGGCTATCCTCGGTGAACTGCGCGACTTAGACGTACTCCAAGCCACCCTACAGCAATACCAACCCCAACTCCCCTCGCCAGAACAACCCTTACTCGCTCAAGCCTTAGAAGCCCTAACCAAACAGCGCGCTAAAGCTTTCAAACAGGTGAAAAATCTGCTCCAAAGCAAGAAATATCACCAATTTAAGCAATCAGTAACCACCTGGTTACAAGATCCGCAATATCAAGATTGGGCTGATTTACCAGTCAATACTGTGCTTCCCGATCTCTTGCTTCCTTGTATCAATCAACTATTGTTACACTCTGGTTGGTGGGTAGGAGTAAAGATAGACAATGGCCAGATTAAACGCAGCACTCGATTAACTCTGAAAGGGGCTGAATCGCAAATTGCCCAACAGGGAGAAAGCTTACACGATCTACGAAAAGTAGCCAAGCGAGTTCGCTATCAAATGAGTTTGTTTACCCCCAATTATGGTCCGCTTTATCAGGAATATGTTCAGGAAGTGAAACAAATTCAGGAGGTTTTAGGCACCATTCAAGATACCTTGGTTTTGGAGGAATTTTTGAATGCAGTCTTGTCTTCAACTTGGGCAAAAGAGGGGCCAAAATTGGCGAAACTTTTAGGTGAACAGCGCTATGAAGCTTGGAAAGAATGGTACAAGTTACAGCAACGGTATTTAGATGAGGAAGTGCGCCAGGGATTGCGTCAAGCAGTTTTGAGTCCCTTAATTTTAGTGGCTTCTGGGGAAAAAAAACTTCCTGCTGATGAAAAACTACCCGAACAAGCGAATCTGAATTAAGAATAACTCTACTCAGAGGTAGCGAATTTACTGAATCGCTTCCGGCGCTGATTTCCCGAAGGGCACGATAGCGATCGCCTTGAGCCACCGGCTGGACATGGACAGGCATTCTCGATCATAACTATAGCTTAGACTTGGCTTTTTCTTCCAGGCGAAATAGCCACACCATCAAGGCAACCACCCCTAATTGTAAGGCTAAATTGGGTAAAGTAGTCCCCAGGTCATTTCCTGAAGCCAGTTTAGCCACAAAAACAAAAGCCCCAATTAAACCTGATGCAGCAAAGGTAGCGTAAATGAATTGGCGCAATCCTCGATAGGGTGCTTGGGCTTCAGCTTTGAGACGAGCATATTTTTCTGGAGTCAGAGAAGACTTTCGACGGGAAGGTGGGGTAGTCATCGATGGGGAAACGGTGAAACTTTTGAAAAAAATTTTACCATTGAGGAGAGAGTAACGGCTACTCAATCATCGTGTCGTAAAGGTCTGACTGAGGATGTGGAATCAATTGATTGAATCTGAGCGCAAAGTGAAGAGTGTGTATACGGATGGTGCCTGTTTAGGGAATCCTGGGCGAGGAGGATGGGCAGTAGTAGTTCATTTTACAGATGGTTCAGTCTATGAAATGGGCGGTATAGAACCGGAAACCACCAATAATCGGATGGAATTGCAGGGAGCGATCGCTGCTTTACGTTTAGTCGTCGCCTCTGGTCAAACCGAAGCAGTCACTATATTTACAGATAGCGAATACCTGCGGAAAGGGATTACACAATGGATTCAAACCTGGAAAAAGAAAGGGTGGAAAACCTCCCAGGGAAAACCCGTGCAAAACCAGGATTTATGGGAAAGTTTGGATCAGTTGAATTCCGAGATGATTCTGTGGGAATATGTGCCTGCCCATACAGGCGATCCGAATAATGAACGGTGTGATGCGATCGCCAAAGCCTTTGCCCAGGGACGATCGGTTTCCCTAACACAAAGTTCCATCGCCAACGGTTTATCTAGTCTTTCCCCCCCAACCGAGCAGAACGCGCTACAATCCACGGATGTTGCTTTAGACAGTAGCATGACAGATTTAACGGCTTCCGCCACTCCCCTTTCTACCGAAGGGAGTGAGAATCTACCCCGTGATGTGCGGGTTACCCAACTGCGAAATCTGATTGAAACCTTGCGAATTGCCGATGAAGTCGCTAATCAGGGCTATTTAATCACTAGCTCAGAGTTGGCGGACTTAATGGATGTCAATGCCAGTGCTGTCACCAGTCGGGGCGATCGCTGGGCTTGGCGGAATTGGGTAGTCTCTAGAGTACGCAGAGAAGGCAATCAAATCCTCTGGCAGTTAGAGCGTGTAGATTAAAGATACAGGGGTTTAGCCTTCCATTCCTGACGGCAGCTTTACCCCTGTCAACTAGAAGAATCGGCAGAAGAATCTACCACTTCATAGCTAGCCACATCAATTGCGTCAAGAGGTTCTGAAGAAGGAGGTTCAGGACGTAGATTTTGAGGTTGATCCCCAAGACGGAGTTGATGCAAATTTGAGGCAACCGCCAAGAGCACTCCTCCCACAATCAACACCGGTAACGGGATAGACAAGCTTTTCAGCCACTGGAACAGTTCAGCTAACACTAATAAGATCAGAAAAGAGCTAATCCACAATCTCATCGCCAGTTTGGGTTTTGTGTGAGGTACGCCTATTGACTATAATATACTCGATTCTTCTCCAAGAATCTCTGCGTGTCCTCTGTGCAAAAAGTTCTGATCCCCTTGAGGTTTGTGATGGCTAATTCCAAATACCGATTAGTAACTCGAAGTGATTTTGATGGATTAGTGTGTGGTGTTTTACTCAAAGAGCTTGATTTGATTGATGACATTAAGTTTGTGCATCCCAAAGATATGCAAGATGGAAAAATTGAAATCACCTCTCGCGATATCACCACTAATTTACCCTATGTGCCTGGTGCTTATTTAGTGTTCGATCACCACTTAAGCGAAACTCTGCGGATACAATCTAAACCGGAAAATTACATCATTGATCCCCATGCTCCTTCGGCGGCAAGGGTTGTTTATAATTATTATGGAGGAGCAGAGAAATTTACACAAATTTCTGAAGAAATGATGTCCGCTGTAGATCGGGCTGATTCTGCCCAATTTTCTGCTGATGAAATCCTCAATCCTACCGCTTGGGTGCTGCTCAATTTTATCATGGATGCCCGCACTGGTTTGGGTAGATTTAAGGAGTTTAGAATATCTAATTATCAATTAATGATGGAGTTAATTGATTATTGTAAAAATCATACGATCGCCGAGATTTTAGCCTTGCCTGATGTGCAGGAGCGCGTGGAACTTTATCAGGATCAGCAAAGGCAGTTTCAGGAACAGCTACAACGCTGCTCGCAAGTGTATGGAAATTTGGTAGTGATTGATCTGCGTCAGGAAGAAACTATTTATGCGGGCAATCGGTTTATGATTTATGCCCAGCATCCTGAGTGTAATATTTCTCTGCATGTGATGTGGGGATTGAAGCAGCAAAATACGGTATTTGCTGTGGGTAAATCAATTATCAATAAGACTTCAGAAGTCAAGATTGGAGAATTGATGCTTCAGTATGGCGGTGGTGGACACGCTAATGCGGGAACTTGTCAGATTGAAAATGAAAAAGTAGAGGTAGTTAAGCAGGAATTGATTCAAAAACTCCAAGGTTAAGCGTAAAAGGAGGGAACATCCTGAGAGAGACAATGGCTAAAAGAAAAAGCGATCGCCTTCTGGTAAACTAGAAAGCGATCGCCCAAGGGCAGTGGGTGAGCAATAGATCAAAAAGCTGAAAGTAAAGGGGGTTGAGAAATTTTGGCGAATCACTGGTGGGAAATTCAGATTTTATGCGATCCAGCTTTGGAAGATTTAATTTTTTGGCGTTTAGATCAGTTCGGCTGTCAAGGAACTAGTAGCGAAGCGAAAGGAAATGCTCGCCTGGTACAAGCCTATTTACCTCAAGAAAATGCCCAGTTATTAGATTTAGCAGCCTTATCTTTGGGGTTTCGTCAAGATGCGATTACAGTATCCCTACCTGTGCCGGGAGTGCATTGGCATCTGATTGATGAGGAGGATTGGTCCAGTAGTTGGAAGAAATATTGGCAACCCGAACCCGTCGGCGATCGCTTTATGATCTGTCCTGCTTGGTTATCTCCCCCAGAAAATACGGATCGCCTGATCCTGCGTTTAGATCCCGGAGTTGCTTTTGGTACAGGCGATCACCCCACCACTCAGTTATGCCTAGAGTCCTTGGAAATGCGCCTGGGTTACCATTCCCCGGAGACAGAAACCATGGTTCTCGCTGATATAGGCTGTGGCTCAGGGATTTTATCCATTGGCGCTTTACTCTTAGGCGCTAGTCAAGCCTATGCTGTCGATATCGATCCCTTAGCGGTGCGATCAACAATCGCCAACGGTAAACTCAATCATCTTGGCAGCGATCGCCTCATCGTCACTCAAGGCAGTATTGATGAACTCAGTGCCATCCTCCCCACTCCCGTTGATGGCATCGTCTGTAACATTTTGGCAGAAGTGATCATTGACTTAATTCCTCAGTTTCAAGCCATCTCTCAACCGAGCACCTGGGGAGTCATTAGTGGGGTGTTGCTAGAGCAGGCAAAAGCAGTTGCTGATACCTTAGAGCAGCAGGGATGGATGGTAGCAACTCTCTGGAGACGCAAGGAATGGTGTTGCTTTAATATTCGCCGGGAGCCATCTCACTGGATTTAAAGGTTGGGATACCTCTGGAAAATGGGCGTATCGCCCTAAAATCCCCTTCCCACCACATCGGTTACAGAAAGGGTAACGCCTCATCTAGCAATCAACCCCTGTGACATGCTGAAATTATAGATCCCTGATTCTGGAGCGCTGATGATGACTACACTGACTCGGAAAAAACTTGGTATGCTGATGACAGCTAGTTTAGTAGTATTGGGATTGTGGGGGTGTTTTCGTCCAACGACTCCAGGAGCGATCGCCTCTTCTTCCGAAGTATCTCCGCCTTCGGTTGCTAGGAATACTCACCTGAGTCAAGCCAATACTCAATTTACCTTTAAGTTATGGCAACAATTGTGGGCACAGGAGGGAGAAAAAAATATATTTATCTCTCCAGCCAGTGTGGCGATCGCCCTCACCATGACCTACAATGGCGCATCAGGAAACACTCAAACCGCCATGGCGAATGCTTTAGAATTACAAGGCATGAGCTTAGCCGATATCAATCAAGCCTACGCCCATCTCAAACAAGAATTAGAAAAACCAGAAAAATCCATTCAACTCACCTTAGCAAACTCCCTGTGGGGCAGCCACCAAGTTCAGTTTAAACCCGACTTTCTAGAACACAACCGCAAATTTTATCAAGCACAACTCAACTCTTTAGACTTCAGCGATCCCGCCACCGTCAAACACATTAACCACTGGGTAAAACAGCAAACCAAAGGTAAGATTCACCAAATTGTTGATCGCCTCGATCACCAGGATATTCTCTTCTTAGTTAACGCCACTTACTTTAAAGGTCAATGGCAAGAAGAATTTAATCCCAATTTTACCAAAGAGCAACTCTTTTATCTTCCCAATGGAGAAACCAAATCTCACCCCATGATGTTTCAAGCCAGCAGTTATGACTATCTAGAAACTGACCAATTTCAAGCCATTCGCTTACCCTACGGAGAAGGTCGATTTAGCTTTTATGTATTTCTCCCCAAAGTTAACTCTAGCTTACCCCAATTTTATGCCCAACTTAATCCTAACCGTTGGAGTGCTTGGCTGTCTCAATTTCAGCAGCGAGAAGGATCACTTACCCTTCCTCGTTTTCAGATCGAATATGGGGTAGAACTCAAGCAAGCTTTATCCGCTTTAGGCATGGGAGTTGCCTTTAGTCAAGAGGCCAATTTTGCAGGCATTAGCGATCTCTCTGTGCAAATTGATCGGGTGAAACATCAAACCTTTGTCGAAGTGAATGAAAAAGGGACAGAAGCCGCCGCGGTAACCTCTGTAGGGATTCAAGCAACGTCTATTCGTCCCCCGATCAATCCCTTTGAAATGGTTGTTGATCGTCCCTTTTTCTGCGCCATTTACGATAGCGAAACTCAAACCCCTTTATTCTTGGGATCAATTGTTAATCCTGAATAATTGAGCGGCTTTATTCTAGGTATCCAAATACCACAATAAACGCAAAGCTTTTCCTTCTCACAAACGTTTTTAGTGAGGTTTATAGTTGTTATATTAATTAACTTTAATATTCCGACATCCTGTGGTAAAATGAGAAAGTCAGTAATTCCTTCACTAAAATCCGGCTATGAGTTATAGTGTTGACTTGAGAAAAAAGTAATCAGTGATCTTGAAAATGGTGGGAGTGTTACCCAGGTGGCTCGAACTTATGGGGTAAGTAGAAGTATAGTAATGGTCTAACTCTCACCGCAACATACAAAGGTCATAAAGAATACCTAGATTTCGATCTACGTCAGACTATTGTACCTGTAAAATCAGTACCAGAACCTTCTTCGGTTTTAGGATTATTAGCTTTGGGTGTGTTGGGTATTGGTTCTCTGCGTCAAGGGAAACAGGGCTAAGTCTAACTTGAGGGCGATCGCCTCTTCTACTTTAGCAGAAGAGGCCATACTCCTGTGCAGTCGGTGGGCGATCGGCCATATCCCTTTTCTGTCACTTTCCAAAAAGCTAAAGAGTCTGCCTAGGGGCTAAACGGCGATACTCCTGCGGAGTCGCTGCGCGATCGCTACACTCTGTATCCCTAAGTATACCTTAGATCTGGAAATTATTAATAATAGAAGAAACCGGAGAGTGACAGAAGAGGGATATCGGTTGGGTAGAGATAGAGAAAGCTAGAAAGAATCGAAATGTAACGTTTTATGACAAGATCCCTAATTTTGCATAAAATCCGCCCCAAAAAACTGAGTAAACAATAGGAGTGCGATTTGTTCCTCGTCAGTCAATTATCACAAGAAATTTTATGAAAGCCTTGATTTCAGGTATTTTAGCTGGATTTGCCGCCCTGGCTACAGCACAAACCGCTCATGCAGGGACATTAATGTACGCCTCAACATATAGCAACAACAGCGTTGGACTGATTAATCAAGTGACTGGAGAATACCAGACTATTGGCAATACCCCATTGATGACAGATATTGCTCTAACTGACTCTGGAGCGCTCTTTGGTATCACCTCTTCTCACTTGTATTCTATTGATACCAATACAGGTTTATCAACCCCTATTGGTGCAGTTGGTGCTTATATGAACGCCTTGGGTTTTAGGGATGATGGTCATTTATATGGAGCCGGAAATAATGGTTTTTATCAAATTGATGTGAGTACCGGTCAAACCTCCTTAGTCTCCTCTATTCCCGGATTTTATAGTACCGGCGACGTTGTATTTGACTCTGTGAATGATCGATTTTTAGGTGCATCGGGAGGAGTAAGTGCGGTAAACAGTTTGTGGTCAATTGAACTGGATGGGAGAGCGACTCAGATTGGTTCTATTGGTTATGGCGGTGTGATTGGTTTAGTCTTCAGCACTCCAGAAACTCTTTTGGGATATACCTATGATGGGAAACAGTTGAGTATTGATATGACTACCGGTCAAGGTCAGTTTATCCAAAATATATCCAATCGACCTGGATTTCTGGGAGGAGCAGCGTCATCTCCAACGAATGGTAAGCCGATTGTACCTGTAACATCAGTACCAGAACCTTCTTCGGTTTTAGGATTATTAGCCTTCGGTGTGTTGGGTGTGGGTTCTCTGCGTCAACGGAAACAGGGCTAAATCTAACTTGAGAAGGTTTTCCGATTCTCTACCCTAGATCCTGGAGAAGTAGACTCTGATGGATGATCTTTAATACTCAACTTACCTGTCTAATTGAGAGTCTATTCCCGATTATATAGTAATTTCAAATAACAATCGGACAGATTGTAGTGGGGAAAGATCTTTCCCCACTACAGATACAGCCATCGCAGATAGATGGTTGTAAGTCAACAGTCAGGGCAACCACATCTAGTAATTTGATCACTTGAGTTAGAAGACAAAAGTTGTATAAACTCTGCTGCTTTAACAATACAAATATTTTCATATTGCTTCAAGGTTAAGAGATGCTTATCTCCTGTAACAATATGGCTGACATTACCAATAACAGCACACTCTATAACCATATCATCATCTGGGTCTGCTGGTATGGTTTTGAGAGTTCCAGTAATTCTTACCAGGCTTGAAAAAGATAGAACTTCATCTACTGCTGCTTTCACTATTTGCTCCGAAAAATTGAATTTCAACAACAACTTTTCTTTAAACTCATCCAAAATTCCTTGACAAGTTACCGATTGAACTTTCCCGGTTTTTGCTAGACCTAGACATTGAAAAGGATAACTGGTGGTGGAGAGAAGAGCAGAGATTAATATATTAGTATCAAAAACAGCTATATATGACATCAGTTTTCGTGTAAAATATTATCAATCCAATCATCTCTTTCATCTTCTGTCATCAAATCCCAATCAAAACCGCGCTCTTGGGCAACTAACCTCACTTTTTCAACACCGTAAGCAGACAAGGATTCCCACTTTCCCCATTGCTGGCTCAGTAAAAATTGAAACAGTTCCAGTTGTTGTTGATAGGGTAACTGTTTAACCAGATCAATCACCTGTTGGTTACTGAGATTGAGTTGTGGCATGGTTTACTGGGAATCAGGCTAACGCCTTGATTATAAACTATTTTAATCCTCAATTGAGGGAAACTTCTGCCCGAAATAGCAGTTTTTGTTGATAGCGGTATCTCGATGCAAGCACCGTCACCAAAGTGCCTGGATCGGCGGGTTCCTTGGGTGAGTTGATGCTATTGGGGATCGTGGGGAAGGCGATCGCCTCTTCTACTATAGCAGAAGAGGCCATACTCCTGTGCAGTCGGTGGGCGATCGCAGAGTGCATCCTGGTTTAATTTTTCATGGCAGCTTGGGTTTTAGAGGCCACCCAGAGATGATAGAGGAAAAACTCTGTGCGATCACCCAATTCTACCAAGAAAATCCCTTCCTCAGCTTGAGGATCACAGCTTAACCAAGTTCCCGTTAAACTCACTTCCACATAATCGAGATCCACATGAGATAGGGTAATCCGTTCAGAAGGCTCATGGCGCACCTGAGCCTCCAACAACCGCAATTCAGGCAAATCAGCAGGCAACAGAAAGTAGGCAGTGGTTTTTTGCAGAGAAATCGGTTGGCTCACCCGCAACAGGAACGTTAAACGAGCCGTCATCCAATCTTCCAGGGATAAAGCAAACCGCTCTAACTGAAAATCATTGTCGAGATACGTTAATTTCAACATGGTTCCTAGCCTCCATAAGCCTCCTGATCGGGTTGATGTTTCGGCATCTGCCGATATGAAACGCGCCAGAACTCTTCTGCAAAAGCCACCGCTGGATGCATAGCAGCTTTCGGTTGAGTTCGCAATTTGAGGCCGGCCTCTGTGGGGGTGCGATCGCCTTTACGGGAATTACAAGATCCACAAGCAATCACCACATTATCCCAAGTATGTTGACCTCCTTTCGACCGAGGGATGACATGATCGATCGTTAAATCCTTTCTATGGCCACAGTATTGGCACCTATGTTTATCCCGTCGTAGGAGTTCTTTCCGGTTAACTGGAGGGAGTTTCCAAAGGCGCTCTCCACCGGCAAAAGTCAATCGGATCTGTTCGGGGACACTCAACACTAAATTGGGGGAGCGAACCGTCCATCCTTGGCCGTTGTCCAAATCCAGGGGTTCAGCTTTACCCGTGACTAAAAGGGCGATCGCCCGCTTGAGATCAACCCGACTGACTGGCAGGTAGTTCTTAGAAAATACCACCACCGATTGACTTAAAACATCAGTTACGCTGCTCACAACTGGTTTCCTCATAAAATTACCCCCGCTTCGGGGTGAGAACGAAGCGGGGGTAAACACAAAAGTGACTATTTTGAGTTTTACCCAGGTACACTCTGGAGCTTGTACCTGTTCCTTTGGCTTCGCTGATCGGTTCGGCGATCTGCTGGCAGCAGATCTAAGGTTATGGGATTTGAGGGTGCACAATTGGTTCTAAAGCTGTAATTTTCCTCCATTCCTTTACTTTGAGCTAGATCGAGTCCTCTCTCTGTGCTGATGCCGAGGAGAGTCCAACCGCCATTTAGGCGGCTGAAGCTGAGGTTTGTAAATCTAGCAAAATCAGGAATCACAGGAATTTTTGGCTTTAACCAGTAAAGATTGACTTTTAAATACTACACTGATATTACAGATATGTCCACCCATCGAGGAGAAAAAATCATGTACACACTCCCACGTACTTCAACGACAGACATGGAAGTTACCAGCATTCGCTTAGAGCGGGAACTCAAGGATCAACTCAAGAAGCTGGCAGGCAATCAAGGCTATCAAGCCATGGTGCGAGACATTTTGTGGAATTATGTGCAGCAGCGATCGCAAAAGTACCAATATCAGTATCATGTAGAAGATATTCGCTCTACCGTCGAGGCGATCGCCCACCAAGAAGAACGCTGTGCCATTACTGGCAATCCCATTCACCCCAATCAACCTATGTTACTCGGCCTCACCCATCACGGCGATTTCGTCCCCCTCAGTCCCCACGCTCTCCCATAGTTCCATCCTTGAAGAAAAGGTAAGTCAAAATGCACCCTGCGATCCTCCTGCTCAGTCGGTGGGCGATCGCGGGGTGCTGTCATATTTGGGGTGGTGTTCTAGACTGTAAAATCGCCCAAAAAACACCATGATAAAATCAAGAGAAACTCCTCACTAACCTATGCAACTCGAATACCATCCCAGAGATTATTACCCCTCAGCACAAGATTTACCCGACTCAGATGAAACTCCTGTGGATAATGAACTGCAAGATTTAATTCCCACACTCCTCAAAGCCATGCTCGCACTGATTTGGTCAGAGCGCATGGATTGGTTTTTTGGTGTAGATATGGGAATATACACTGAACCCAACCAACCTGCCATTGTCCCCGATGTTTTTTTGAGTATGGGTGTCCCCAGAATCATTGATGAAAGTTTACGCTTATCCTATGTTCTCTGGCACGAAAAACAAGTTCCCACCCTAGTGCT
>CAZTRW010000047.1:0-21998 GCA_964616725.1 uncultured bacterium | reverse complement strand
TCCCTGCCCAGTCCAGCCCTGCGGGGTAATCCCCACCAGATAGCCAAAAATCCTCAAGGGGTTTAGAGTTGGCTCGCTAATCAGCCGGACATTCTCTAGGGCGGGATCGTAAACTCCGCCTATCATTGCCGCCTTCAGGACAAACAACAAGGCTCCTATGCCCAACAGCACCAAATGAATGCCCAAAATTGAGGTCATTTTACGACCATCTTCCCACTGGTAACCAAATCCTTTCGGATCAAGTTTTTCTGGGCCTAACACCGCATGGTAAATGCCACCCGCGCCTAAAATGGCAGCACTAATCAGGTGTACTACTCCAATGACGAAGTAGGGATAGGTATCAATGATTTGTCCCTTGGTTCCGACCCCAAAACCGAGAGTTGCGAGATGGGGTAATAAAATTAACTCTTGATCGGACAGGGGCAAGTCGGGTGTAAAGCGGGACAGTTCAAAGAGGGTCATGGCACCTGCCCAGAGGACAATTAAGCCTGCATGGGCAATGTGGGCACCGAGGAGTTTGCCGGAGAGGTTGACAAAGCGGAAGTTTCCTGCCCACCAAGAGTAAGGATCAACGGAATCAATGACGTAATTGGTGGTGATTGCTGGATCGGTGGAGAAACCTAGGGGTTTCAGGGGATTTTCTTGAACAACTGTCATGGTTAACCTACTTGTCCTCTGGGGGATGCAATGACTCTGCCTTGAGTGAAGCTATAACCGGCGGCGCGCAGGGCGTGAAAGAGATGGCCTTGCAGGAAGAAGAATCCGAGCCAGAAGTGGGCATTCGCTAGCCACACTCGTGAGGTTAAGGCTCCCTCTGGGCTGATAAATACGGGAAAGCGATCGAAGTTGAGGATCAGGGTGGGGCCAAATAGTTCGGTGGGAAAGACGGTGGTATTGACGGATACAAAGAGGACGGCGATGAAGGCCATGAGGCTGAGAGCGCCGATGCTGTAAGAGAGGTAGGCTTCTCCCGACCAAACGAATAGTGCTTTTGCCCAGGGGAAGGGTTGGGTACGCAGGTGCCAAATTCCTCCTAGAATGCAGAGGATACCGATCCAAATATGACCGCCGACAACGTCTTCTAGGGTGTTGACGCTGGCTAACCAGAATTTGCCTTGGGTGCCGAGGAAGTAACCAAAGATTTTGAGGGGATCTAGGGTGGGGTGGGTGATGAGACGGAGGCTGTGGAGTTGAGGATCGTAGAGTCCGCCGAGGGCGATCGCCTTAATCACTAAGAGCCAGGCCCCTAGACCCAGTAAAATCAGATGGAAGCCTAAAATATTGGTCATTTGATTGGCATCATTCCAGCGATAGCCAAAGAAGGGAAATTTCTCTTCGAGTTGGCGTGGCCCTTTGAACACATGAAAGAGACCACCGGCTCCCAGAAAAGCGGAGCTAATCAGATGGAGTGCTCCTATGACGAAGTAGGGATAGGTATCAATGATGGCTCCATTTTCTCCGATCCCCCATCCGAGTCGGGCTAGATTAGGGAGTAAAATTAAACCTTGCTCGTACATGGGTTGGGCCGGATCGAAGTTGGATAGTTCTAGTAGAGTCATTGATCCTGCCCAGGCGACTATTAGTCCGGCATGGGCTATGTGAGCACCGAGCAAGAGTCCCGAAAGATCTACGAATCGAGCGTTTCCTGCCCTCCAGGGAATGGCAGGGATGAAGTCAGAGGCAATTGCCATGATTAATATTTCTCCTGATTACAAGATGGGTTGATTTTTTTCCCTGTTTATTTTTGGAGGGGTAAACTGGCGGGAACGGTGAGGGTGACTTCTTTGGCGATGAAGTCAAAGAAGGTGGCGAATTTGAGACCTTGGGTAGCGGATTTGGCGCGATAGGCATGCCATAGATGACCGATGAGGGCAAGAAATCCTAAACCGGCGTGAATGCTGGCGAGGGCGCTGCGAGTGGATTGGGTGAGGGTACCGATTTCGCCGTAGAAGAGGCTGGGGTATACGATGTCATTGACGGAGACGAAACAAGCGACACTGAATCCGGCGATCGCCAAAGCACCTAAACTGTAAGACAGATAGGCTTCTGCTGACCAAACTAGCGCCCGTTTTGCCCAATCCATGGGTTCAGAGATGATGTGAAATATGCCTCCCGTGATGCAGAGAATACTCACCCAAACATGACCACCAATTACATCTTCGAGATTGTCTACGCTGGCCATACCTAGAATTGTCCACCCTTGGGGACTCAAGCCAAATAGGTATCCAAAGATCCGAGCTGGATCTAAATTGGGTTGAATCACCCGCACTTGCCCAACGAGAGGATCGTAAATTCCTCCCCACAGAGTGGCTTTCAATACTAGTAGTAAGGCTCCGAGACCTAGGATCACGAGATGAATTCCTAGGATGGTGGTCATCTTATGGCCATTTTGCCAGTCGTAGCCGAAGCCTTTTTCGTCTAAAGTTTCTGGCCCAAGTACGGCATGATAAATCCCACCTGCACCTAAAACGGCTGAACTGATCAGGTGCAACATCCCAATTAGGTAATAGGGGTAGGTGTCTACAACTTGTCCGGCTGGGTTAATGCCAAATCCTAGGTTGGCTAAATGGGGTAATAGAATTAGGTTCTGCTCGTAGATGGGTAAGTGGGGATCAAAACGAGAGAGTTCAAATAGGGTCATTGCTCCTGCCCACAGCATGATGAGACCAGCATGGGCGATATGCGCTCCCAGGAGTCTTCCTGAGCGGTTGATAAACTGGGCATTGCCTCCGAGCAGGGGTGCTCCAGAAGACCAGCCCAGCATTCGCAGCACGGGCTTCCAGAAAATTCCTTCATCCATTCTGATTTGTTGAGAATACTTCCTAAAACTTGACAATGTCATTTTAGAAAGATTCTCAATAAAATCAAGTTAAGTTTTGTGAAGGGAAAGAGAGGTAAGCGAGGTTAGCTTATTTGTGGATAGTGTCAATAACGATTTCTAGAGGCAAGTCTAGCAGATGGGCGATCGCTTCTGGAGCCAACCCATAGCTGAACCTGCGCGAGATAGCCTGTAGTTTCGCTTCCTGTTGTCCGATTTGTCTACCAATTTCCTCGCCGCGCTGCAATCCCATCTGCTCGCCCTCAGCAAAAGCCTCTTGATATACCTTAGTTTGCTTGAGTTCGCTCAATCCTAGCATCGTTTCAATTTCCTCCCGACTGGGGAGATTGGGATTATCAGTAGTGGGAAGAAATAGTCCATCGAGACGAAAGGCAAGTTGTTTGACTTCTACTGAGGTAAAAGTGTACCAATCGGTGTTGGTAGTGGGAAGTCTGCAGAGTTCAAAGAAGAATTGAGGAAAGTCTTGGAAGATTTTGTAGAAGAGGGTGTCGGTTTTCATGGTTTTCCAGCAGAATGTGGATGATGAATTAGCTAGCTGTGTTGTGGATTTTGCTCAATACTCTCTCGCCATGCTAGAGTTATTATACCTGGTGATGAGAGAATTATAAAGATGGGATAGTTTAATTAATGATATAGTGTGCTAATATTGTGCAATTGAGGTTTATTGTTTCCCAGATTCAAGAGTTATGGCTACTTATAGCGATCGCGAAGCTTATATTCCCTTTCAGCGTCAACAACTGATCGATTTATGCCTGAGAGAAGAAAAACTTTTAGAGGGTGATCAAAAAACGTTTCGAGAGTTTTGCGATCTCTTGTCTGCCTATTATCATTTTCAGTTTCATCAAATCCTAGAAAAGCTGAAAACCTATTACACTCTGTTTAATCCCCATGAAGATCTTTCTGATTTTCAAGCGTTTACAGCAGCAGAGAAAAAGCAGATGGAATCTGACTTTTTTGCCCAATTAGAGCAAGTCTTAAAACGAGCCAATTATTTCCCGGTTTCCCAAAAAACAATTCAAGAGGCTTTTGAGCAGCGATCGCTGATTGAATTGAAAACAGATATCGACTTTAATGACTTCGATCAATTCCTCTGTTATGCTCGTGGCGATGTCGATCAGTCCGTAAATGTCAAAAGATGGTTTCGCAAGACCCCGAAAAAAATCGATGTTTTTGAACGAGTAGTTGTCGCACTGAAGTTTAAAGATGAACAGTATTTTTTGGATCAGAACAAAAAAAATAAACCCAGTAAAAAGCTAGAAAAGAAAAACTTTTTACCGGGAAAAATTTACCTTTTCTTTTACAAAAACATTCCTAAATTTGATTTAGAATTTATCTTTCCTAATGTGCAGGTGAGTATGACCTGGAAAGATCGTCTGATTCTGACCGGTTCAGCTTTGGGAGCAGGAATTCCCATGGCGATCAAGCTGTTGCCTAAGGTCATATTGATTGTGGGAATTATTCTGTTTTTAACCGGCTCCCTGTCTGGTTTAGAAGGACTCAATATCAAAGATGAAGATGTGAGGAATTTAACGGGGATTTTGCTGGCAACCTTCTCCTTATTAGTGACATTTGGTGCCTTTGGTTTTAAGCAGTATAATAGCTATAAGAACAAGAAAATAAAGTTTCAGAAAAGTGTCACAGAAACTTTATTTTTTAAAAACTTAGCAACCAATGCGACGGTATTTCATGCTCTCATTGATGCGGCTGAAGAGGAAGAGTGTAAAGAGATTATTCTCGTCTACTACCATCTCTTAACGTCTGGAAATTTGATGACTCCAGAGGAATTGGATAATCAAATTGAAGGTTGGATGGAACAATCTTGGAAGACGAAGATTGATTTTGATATTCAGGGTCCCTTAAACAATTTAAGCAAGATTAAGGGAGCTTTGAAAAATGGTAATGGAGAATCTCAGTCAGATGTACCTTTATTGAGTTATGATCAGCAAGGAAAATGCCAGGTGCGTTCTTTAGCGGAATCCTTAGAAATTGTAGACTATCTTTGGGACAATGCTTTTCGATATCATTGAAAGCCGTGTGTTCTAGGGGACAGTGATGGGGTTCAAAAGGAGTATCATGCCTCGAATACAAATAATCACAATGAGATTGGCGATCGCCAACAGACTAATTAATCGTAAGCTACTGGAAACAAAGCTTAACCCCTTATCTAACTCCTCCTGATAATACCGGGAAATTTGTGCCCAAGCCTCGGTAACATTTCCCGTTTCCTCCCCAGCGTGCAAATACTCTAAAGCCAGGGGAGGAATCTTGCCTTGAAAACTTTCCGTTAACGTTTGTCCTCGACGCAGTTGGCGGGTAGCCGTCGTCAGTCGTTTATGCATCACCCCATGGGGGATTTGGGGCTGAATGAATTCAACCGCAGTTACAATTGGCATTCCACAACTTAAGGGGAGACGCAGTTGAGCAAGGTAGTACAAGGCATAAGCTTCAATAAATTGGCGCATCAAAGGCAGATGAATCCCTAGACGCAATAAGGCAGAACCCAAATAACGGGGAACAGAAAAAGCCACAAACCACAGTAGTAGAGCAATTACCCCACTGGTGAGCCAAAATTGAGGCGTGAGGAAGGCAGTGATGTTTGGGTTCAAAACCCCTGCCATCAGCGTCAATAAGCTCCAAACCGTAATCAAACTACTCTGATGAATCGAGCGATAATGCCGATGCCATTGAGCTTGAGTTTGAGTCACCTCGGCGAGCAGTTGGCAGGTTTCGGGGAGAGTGCCTTGGGTTTGAGCTAACCGAATCAGAGCAATTGCCCAAGGATCAAAGTAAGGCTGCTGATTGCGCTGGGAAGCAGCCGCTTCTTGGAGTGCAGAGGCTAAATCTTGGCCATTACGAAGGGCACGACTCACCGCTTGCAGATAACATTGAAAGTGGCGATCGCCCTCTCGTCCTGCTAAAGTAAGTCCTTGTCTGAGACTAATGCCAGACTTGAGCAACTCAGCCAAGTTCGTTAAGAATAACACTTTTTCCTGGGTTTTCAATGCCATACTCCTAAAGCATCAGTACCACCCAAAGAACTAAAGGCAGGGTGATCAGAGACATGATTGTAGACACTACCACTGCTCGTGCTGCCCATGAGGCATCTCCCCCAAATTCTGTCACCAAAACCACTGTATTTACTGCCGTTGGCATAGCGCTTTGCAAGATCAAAACTTGCACATCCAGCATCTCTAATCCTAAGATTCGACCCACACTATAGGCAACTGCGGGAGCGACGAGCAAACGAATCGTTGCCGTGAGCACCTCATAACCTCCAATTTTCAAGGCAGTGTGGCTTAACTGAATCCCTAACACCAGGAGTGCCAAGGGAATGGCTGCGCCCCCGAGTAAATGGATGCCATCATCAAGGCGCAAGGGAAGGCGAATGGAGAATAGGCGCAAGCTCATCCCTGCCAGCATCGCCCAGAGTAAGGGTAATCTCAATGTCAGGCGGATACTATCTTGCCATCCTCCCCCTTGTAGTAAAGCTGGCCCTATAGAGAAGATAATTAAACTGGAGATAATCAAGCAGACAATGGCACGCTCTAATCCTCCTTCTCCTAGGGCAAACAGGCTGAGGGGTAATCCCATATTGCCGGTATTGGCAAAGACAGCACTAGCAATTAAGCTTTTTTGTTGTTCCTGTTGGACGTTCAGGAGCTTGACTAAAGCGAGGGCGATCGCATAAACTAATGCGCAGATCGCACCATAGGCAATCACCAAATCCAGAATATTTTCAGTGGATAGAGTCGTTTTGTAGAGATTGCTGGCAATGAGGGTTGGAGTAAGAATATAAACTGCCAATTGAGAGAGTGTAGAATTTTCTAGCCTCAAAGTTCGCCCCGCAATTACACCCATCAAAATAATGAAACTAACCGGGACTAAAGCAGATAAAATAACATTCATTCCAGTGGATTTAGCGAAATTAGGAGGAGGCTATGACTTAAAAATAGACTTGCGAGAAATCAGCCAATAGGTTGTCATTTCTCCCTTACCTTTAATGCGAATTTTACCTCGTTTCTCCAGCAGGTAAAGATCCTTCAATCGCTCATAAACTGCTTCGGTGACATGAATTTTACCCGGTTCACCAGAGGATTCCATGCGAGAAGCAACGTTAACTGTATCTCCCCATAAATCATAGATGAACTTTTTCTTGCCAATGACTCCCGCGACAACAGAGCCGGTGTGAATCCCAATGCGAATTTGGAAGCGATCGCCTGTGGGTGTGCTAAACTGACCCATATAAGCTTGCATCGCCAAAGCCATACGCGCCATAATTTCCGCATGATGAGGCAGGGGATCGGGAAGTCCTCCTGCCACCATGTAAGCATCTCCAATCGTCTTAATTTTTTCCAAACCATAGTTTTCGGTTAATTGGTCAAAATTTGAGAAGATTTGATTGAGTAAATCCACCAACCGAATCGGGTCTATTTTAGCTGCCATTGGCGTAAATCCGACAATATCTGCAAACAAAATTGTAACATCTTCAAAGTTTTCAGCAAAGGAACCTTCCTGTTGTTTTAATTGTTCCGCGATCGCCGCCGGTAAAACATTCAGCAATAAATGCTCCGATCGCTCTTTTTCTTGTTTTAATGCCTCTTCTGCTTGCTTGCGTTGGGTAATATCTCGAAATCCCCAAACTCTTCCCATAATTTGATCCCCCACTTTTTGGGGACGGCTAAACTGTTCAAAAACTCGACCATCTTTGAAAGGAATTAAACCAAATCCTTCTTGATCGGGATGGTTAACCATTTCAGCTTCTCGCCGTAAAAATGCCTCTGGATCTTCCACCTGTTCCGCTAAAAATAAGCGCTGCTCCCTAGTGCTATTAGACCCTAAAATTTCCGGGGGAATTCGCCACATCTTGACAAATTGTTCATTATAAGCAATCACTCGATCTGAACAATCTATGGCAATTACCCCATCCGCAATCGATTCTAGGACTGCTTTTTGCAATGCCAAAGCATTTTCCAAGGCAATCTGTGCTTTTTTTTGCTCTGTAATATCTCGCACCACCCAAATGACTGCTTCGCTAGAAATCGGAGAAATATTGGCTGCAAACCATCGGGTTTTTTCTTGAATGCACATCTCATATTCAACTCTTCGCGTCTGTTTTGACGCTAAAATAGTTTCGATTTGCTCAATATGCCATGCGGCTATCTCTGGTAGCAAGACTTCTCTAACATTTTTGCCAATCAAAAATTCTCTAGAATGAATTAACAAATCATCTTTACCTGCCATAATTTTTTGATAATCTCCTTGCCGATTAAACACGAATATTAATTCGGTCATCGCTTCAAATAATCCTCGCAATTCCGCTTCTGCGGACGCTAAAGATGCCGTGCGTTCTTCTACTCGTTTTTCCAAGTCTTTGTTAGTTTGTTCTAAAACAGAAAAAGCACGAATGAGTTCCTCTGCCATACTCTGAAAAGAAATTGCTAATTGTCCTAATTCATCAGAGCGATTGGGTAGTGCCGGATCACTTTGGTTCCACAATCCAGCCGCTAAGGCTTTGGCGGCACGATTTAAGCTCAGAATGGGATAGGTTACCCAGCGAGCGGTAAACACTCCAATAACTACAGCAAATCCTAAAGCTAAGAAACATAAACTAATGGTAGTTTTGGTGTTGGCATGAATCCGAGCCATAAATTCTGATTCTGGCACAACAACGACAATTAACCAGTCGAGTCCATAGGGATCTTTCAGAGGAAAAACTTGTAAAAAGCTTGGTTGATTATCTAAGTCAAATTTGAGCTTTTGTGCTCGTTCAATATTGTGAAAATTTACAAATTCTTTTTCCAGGAATAGGGCGGTATTTCTGATTATATCATCTTGGATTTGGCTTGCTTTAATTTGATTTTTTTTGTCATCAGAAAATAGTTTTTCATCCGTAGAAGAAGCGATTAATTCACCAGAGCGTTCTATGATAAAGACTTTTCCCGATCGCCCGATTTTCAGCTCTTGGAGAAAATCACTAATGGCAGCTAGGGAAAGATCTACACCTAAGACTCCCTGAAACTGACCTTGATTGTCGTAAACTGGCTGACTGGCAGTCAACCCTAAACTTTGAGTAGAAACAAATAGGTAAATATCACTCCAAATCGCTTTTTTAGCTTGTTGCGCGGCTCGAAACCAAGGGCGAATGGTAGCATCGTAGGTTTTGGTTTCTAAGAGGGTTTGGCGATCGCCCCGTTCGTTGACAGAATATTTATAATACTCCCCCTTTACAAAATCCTTCGTTACTCGGATAATAGCATTGCCATCATTCCCTTCTCCTGCCAGCACCAGTCCCCCTTGAGGATTGCCGAAATAGATAAACGTGACAGAACGAAACACCTGACTTTGTTGCCAAAACTGGCGCTCCAGGAACTCAGGGGTGGCTAGATCGAGCAAGCCTAAACGAATGGCTTCGGCATTGGTTTGGTTCAGCAGATGGGGTAAGCTCAGATGAGTACGCAAATGCTGATCAACGCGATCGCCAATTTCCGTCATTAGTTGATTCGCTAAATCCTCCACCGCTGCCTGTCCAGTCCGAAAAGACAAATAACCCACCAAACCAACAGCACTGACAATTTGTAACACAAAAGGCACGACTAGAACCAGACGTAGGGGAATTCGCTTGAACCAATCAGTAGTATTTTGCCAAACCATTCAGAATAGAGAAATAAGGGATAGTTGACAGTAGACAGCAGACAGTGGACAGTGGACAGTGATTACCCATACCGATACTACTGTACGACACCAACTGTGATTGAGCGTTATACTCTGCCCGAGATGGGCACCATTTGGACAGATGATTATAAACTAAGCACGTGGCTACAAGTTGAAGTCGCGGTTTGTGAAGCCCAAGCAGAATTAGGGTATATTCCTGCTGAAGCATTGGCAGAAATCAAAGCCAAAGCCAAATTTGATCGTGAAAGGGTTTTGGAAATTGAGGCCCAAGTGCGCCATGATGTGATTGCCTTCCTCACGAATGTGAATGAATATGTAGGAGATGCTGGCCGGTATATTCATTTGGGCTTAACCAGTTCCGATGTCTTGGATACCGCCTTAGCCTTGCAATTAGTAGCTAGTTTAGACTTAATTCAACATCAAGTCGAGGAACTGATCCAAGCGATTCGCTATCAAGCGGCACAACATCGATCTACTCTGATGGTAGGGAGATCGCATGGTATCCATGCCGAACCCATTACCTTTGGTTTTAAGTTAGCCGGATGGTTAGCGGAAGTATTACGCCATCGCGAGCGTCTCTGTCGCCTCCAATCTCAAATTGCCGTCGGCAAAATTTCTGGCGCAGTGGGCACTTATGCAAATATTGATCCCAAAGTAGAAGAACTGGCTTGCCAAAAACTTGGTCTCCAACCAGATTGTGCCTCAACTCAAATCATCTCACGCGATCGCCACGCCGAATATCTGCAAGCCTTAGCCCTCCTTGGATCATCCCTCGAGCGATTTGCTGTAGAAATTCGTAACCTGCAACGTACCGATGTTCTCGAAGTCGAAGAATACTTTTCCCCAGGACAAAAAGGCTCTTCTGCCATGCCTCACAAGCGTAACCCCATCCGTTCCGAGCGACTCACCGGGTTAGCCAGAATGCTCCGAGGTTATGCCATTGCTGCCTTAGAAAACATTGCCCTCTGGCATGAGCGGGATATTTCCCATAGTTCTGTAGAGCGAATGATGTTTCCCGATGCTTGTGTGCTGATTCATTTCATGCTCCATGAGATTACCGATCTGATTAAAACCCTCCTGGTGTATCCAGAAAACATGAAGCGTAATATGAATCTCTATGGGGGGGTAATTTTTTCTCAACGAGTCTTACTCGCTCTCGTGGAAAAAGGACTCCAGCGAGAACAAGCCTATCAAATTGTCCAATCTTGTGCCCATCAAGCCTGGAATACCCCAGGGGGAGATTTTCGCGCTCTCATTAGCGGGCATCCCCAAGTGAGTAATTCTCTCTCTGCCGCCGATTTGGATGCTTGTTTTGATCCTTGGCGTGCTCTGAGCCATCTGGATACCATCTATCAGCGGTTGAGTATCTGAGCGTAGTTCCGAGCGGTGGTGATTTCTACAGTAAAAGAATACTCTAAACGTTCTTCATGGGAGACTACTTCCAGGGTATAGTCTCCTGATGTTAAGGTTTCTCCGATCCAGGTAGCGTAACCGTCATCGGGAGTCTCCCAAAATTCAGTAAGGAGTTTACCGTCAGGATCAAGGACTCTAGGCAGGGTTCCTGCTACTTGTTTGAGGTTTAGGGTTTTTCCAGGAGGGACATGGATGGTATATTGATGGACGCTCACTCCAACCATCGCCTCTGCGATCGCCACTTTCTGTTGCCTTGGACTCAAATGTAAGCGCTCCACTTTTTCATTACAACCACTGGCTACCTGAGAGCGCTCTACCCAACCCTTGGTAGGATCAATAATTTGGAACCAGTCGTTCGTTGCTCCAATAATGCTAATCCAGCGTCCGCTCTCCAATTCTCCTCTAATTTCACCCTTTTTGTCTGGATGCGATCGCACATACAAAGGTGACTGATCTGTAGATAACTGAGCCATACTCATTAAACAGTATTCCAACTCCCGTACTGTTGCCCCCTGAGAACTTACCCATGAGGAATAGCCCCAAGATTTCCTTTCTCCCTCACCACTAGGATTCAATTCTGACGATTGGGGATTGGTACCCATAGAAACCCAACTAGCTTCAGAAGATTCTGGGTTCAGAGACTCTAATCTCTCTGGGGCATCAGAATCTAATCGAGCTAAAGTCAGCATATCATCCCTCTCGCGAGGGATGATATGCTGATGATTGATTGCTTCCAAGCCTAGGGTAGCCACTAAACTCACTAAGCCTGCACCGATAACTTGGGGAGACTTAAAAGTAATGTACATAATTGCACGCCTTTGAGGATGAATTTTAGATCGGACTACCTAGAGCAGGCTGAAGAAGCACTGATCTTTTACGGGTTTGAGATTTATCCCTTTGCTACCATAACCGATCTTTTCTGAGAACGCAAACCCAATCCTGGCCATGATCCCCGCCTTTTTTGCCCTGAGTCCAATTTGTAGCGTCAGAGTTGGTAATCCTACGGTTTAGTGATCCCAGTTTCTGATCCCCGGATGGGTGGGGATCTTCATTTTTTCCAGATTTTGATCAAAAAATTAGAAACCTTTTTGGCAGAGAGGAAAGTTTTCATTACTATTTATCCTCTGGAAGTTCCCATTCTTTGATTATGCTGAAAAAGGGAAAAGGGTACTAGCCAGTAATCCGGCTAATATTACGAAGCCAATGGTAACATTTTCACCAAATATTTTGCCGTAGAGGGTGGGAGGAGGATCGGGTTGCCCGAGAGTGTAGACTTGTTTGATCCAGAGGATCACGGCGAGGCTCCACCCTAGCCAAAATGTCCATTGTAAGTGCATCCAGATGGCTTCTGTAGCGAGTAATAGGGCGGTTCCAGCAAAAAAGATCCCTACGGCGATGGGGGCGTAATCCCCGAAAAATAGGGCGCTAGAGTTGATGCCAATGCGCTGGTCATCTTGGCGATCGGGAAGGGCGTAGACGGTATCAAATCCTAAGGTCCAGAGGACTACAGCGCCCCAGAGGAACCAGGTGGGGGTTTCTAGGTGTTGGGTGACGGCACTCCAACTGATGAGTACGGCAAATCCCCAGGCGATCGCCAACACTAACTGGGGTACGGGAAATACGCGCTTTGCAGTCGGATAAAGCACAATCACTGGGACGGCGGCGATACAGAGACTAAAGGTAAACGGGTTGAGATACAAGGCTAACACGGCAGCGCAGACCATGCCTAATAGGGCGATCGCTATTCCCACTTTCATCGACAAGGCACGAGCCGCCAAGGGACGAGATTTTGTCCGCTCCACCTCTGAGTCAATATCCCGATCCCACAGGTCATTAATCACACAACCTGCGCCACTGGTAACGAGAGAACCCAAAATCACTACTCCTACCAGAGGGAGGGGTGGAGTGCCTCGCGCCGCTAAAACCACTGACCACAAAGCTGGTATCATCAGAATTAAACGGCCGGCAGGTTTATGCCAGCGCAAGAGTTTGATAATACTGATCCAAGTAGGATCGGGTTGAGTCAACATAGTGAGGGATGGGGTGGATGGATGATCGATGAGCCATTAACCATTACCATTCATACTGGATAGTGTTGCATAGGTGGGAAAACTTTGGGAAAACCGGACAAAAATCATCCCCTTCTCAGTTTAGGATTAATGTGCTTAGGAGCCATCTTGGGCGATCGCCTTTGGTTTATCCTAGATTATCGTCCCCCCGCTTGGGATCAAGCCGACTACCTCAACTGGGTTTTAGAATACTGGCGAATTCTGCAAACTCCCCAATGGTTTTCAGGCGAATGGTGGCATCACTTTTGGCTAATGTCACCCAAAATTCCTCCCCTAGTTTACGTCACCACCGCTCCCTTCCTCAATCTCTTTGGTCGCTCTCCCGACTCCTCTACCCTAGTGATGATACTGTATACAGCCCTTCTCCTCGGCTCAGTGTATGGGTTAGGTGCAAAACTCTATCATCCTCGAATCGGCATCTGGGCGGCTCTAATTTCCCTACTCTTGCCAGGATTATATCGCTATCGCCTGGATTTTCTCCTCGATTATCCTCTCGCCGCCATGGTTACCTTCAGCTTCTGTTGCCTTACCCTCTGGCAGTTTTCTGCCTCTACCGCTCGACTGAGGCGTTGGGGATTAGCGACTTTAGTGGGGATTTCTATCGGATGCGCTTTTTTAACCAAACAAACGGCAATTTTATTTTTGTTTACCCCGATCGCCCTTTCCGGCATCACCTCTCTCTATCATCGACGCTGGGAAACTCTCGCCCAACACTTCACGGGAATAGCGATCGCCACTGCGATCGTCTATCCTTGGGTAAAGACCAACTGGTTACTGATGCTCACCTCTGGCAAACACGCCACAGTAGACGCAGCCATTGCCGAAGGAGATCCCCCCCTCCATACCCTACAAGCATGGATATACTATCCTAAAGCTATCCCAGAGATGGTGTCCTGGCCTCTCTTATTACTACCCCTGATAGGCGTGATCCTCTGGGGATGGAAACATCTATCATCCAAAAAGCGGTTCCGCTCCTTGGTGGGTTCTCCCACATTAGAGACTGAAACAAGACATTCATGTCAGGCATCGATTCCTCTTCACGCCAATACCCTTTGGCTCCTCTGGTTTCTCCTCGGCGCTTACTTTCTCTGTGCTATCAATATCAACAAAGATCCTCGCTACATTCTCCCCTGTTTGCCAATTTTAGCGGTATTCTTAGCCAAAGGATTCTGTCATTGGGACTTACTGGTGCCCCAATGGGCATCCCCAATCCGCTGGGGAACTCTAGGATTAGCCGCTTGCTTGATGTTCACCCATCTTTATCCCCTAGGAGTAAGCTACAGGAGTCGCTTATTTCCCCATTATCCCCTGCCTCCCTCTGGTTTTTCCCACGCGGAAGTGATTGCGGAAATTATCCAAACGGAACCTTATCTACGCTCTAATGTGGGGGTGTTACCCTCAACGCCGACTCTCAATCAACATAATTTTAATTACTATGGCCAATTGCACAACTTTCAGGTGTATGCTCGTCAAGTAGGGGTGAAGGCTGAGTACGTGGTGCATGATGGGCGATCGCTTGCCTGGTTTATCACCAAAACCGGCGAGCAAGGATCAGTTCCTAGCCAAGCCCAACAACAGCTAGACCAGTTTATCCAAAACAGCGGTACATTCCAACTCCACCGCACTTGGCCTTTACCAGATGGTAGCACTCTCAATCTCTATCATCAAACCACTCCCCCTGTCCAAGTTATTCCCATCAAGGCTAATCAACCTCTTCAATTATCTAATCTATTTGTTTCTAGTCCCGTACCTCCAGGAAGTCCAGTACCCGTCATGTATCAATGGCAGGGAAAATGGCAAGATCTCCAATCCGGGTTAGTCTTAGTGACTTGGTATCGAGAGCCAGATGGCAAAGTGGCATGGATTCACGATCATGGGTTGGGTATGGGTAATCTCTATACTGGTCAATCTATTGATCCGAATCAAACGGTACAAGTAACTGAGTTAACCTCCATGTTACCACCGCCCGATCTAGAACCAGGCAACTATCGTTTGGAAGTGAAATATCTGAAGAATCGTGCACCAGAGACTCAAGCCGAGGTAATACCGATTCCTCCGATTACCATGACTTTATCGCTGCAAGCACCTCCCCAACCAGCGGTAGAGCTAGATCTGCTCACTCAGTTTCGCACATTAGCTGCGACTTTATCACAAGGCTCGGTGGCTTTGGCGCAAATTTTTGCCGAAGTGGGGCGGATTAACCAGTATGATCCGATTCAGGATTATTTGTGGCAAGTTGATCGCACTTTAAGCGATCGCCTAGAGACCACTCCCGATCGGGTAGACTGGCTCTATGCTGTGGTACTATCACGAGTGTTGCGTCAAGAGGTACCAGGGGCGATCGCCGCCTTAAATCGCCTCATCCCCCTCCAGCCAAATAACCCCTATCCCTACGCTTATTTAGCCGTAGTCTATCTTTACAACTGGCAACCTCAAAAAGCGCAAAAACTCCTCGAAACCGCCTTAACACTCAAGCCAGACGAGGCAGAGCTTCAGGCTCTACAAGCAGTGGCTCTCGCCATGCAAGGTCATTTCTTCAAGGCGTGGCAGTTCGCTGAAAATCTATTGTAATTTTACCATAATCAATAGATCTTATTATGCTTTGGCTTTAGCATTCACTACCAAAACCGAGCCTGGAAAATCTCAGGATTAAACTGGATGGTGTTGATAATATGGTTCAGTTTTTGTCTGGCTCGACTAAGAGGATGATGGGGAAATGGGGGGTCATATTTTTCTTGATCGGCTAAAGTGAATAAGGCGCGATCGTCAAATTGAGCCTCATAGGGATCTTTTCTCCATCCTTGGATTTCTGCTGTTTTTAAAACTCCACCAAATATGGGATGATCGACATACTCTTCTTCTGCGGCTTCTATTGATAAATTATTCTTTTCCACCAGCATAATTGCGGCTTCTCGACTGCCTGTAGTGCCACGCTCTAAACATTGTACCCGGATCACAAAACTAAAATTTTGTCGAGGAATCACCAACGTGCCTTGGTAACTAAATCCTGTGGGAGTTTGAGGTGCTTTAATAATGAGACTTACACCAGCAATCTGATGAATTTGAACGACATCAACTTGTACAATTCCTGCGCTCTGAGCAAGAGCGCCTTGGCGAAAAAAGTGACGTAATTCTGTAGTCCCCTTTCCCAGCGGAGGAATATCTGGTTGAGCATTAAAAAAACTGATCATGAGAACATCTTGATCTGAATCAAACCAAATCGCCTCAAACTCTTTTGCTTGATATTGCTTCCAGCCGGTGAGGTCAAGTTGGATAGAATTAAGATTAAGCATAGTTAAGGATAAGTTATCTTGTGGATAGAGGTGATTTTAGCATCAGAGTCGATGAGGCGATCGCCTGAGTCTCCCCCCACTGTATCCTGATTTCACCAGGCAAAAAACTTAAGACTTCCTAAAGATATGGACTAATTCCCCAGAGGATCTGGTGTTAATAGAAATTGAGAATCACCCATCAAGAGGAATGATATGATCATCCAAGCTAGTACAACCAATCGAGAAGAACTTGAAGCCTTAATTGCTCGTGTCAAAGCCGCCCAAACCCAGTATGCCACCTATACCCAAGAGCAGGTGAACTATATCTTCAAAAAGGTAGCCCTCGCCGCTAACGCCGCTCGTATCCCCTTAGCAAAAATGGCGGTAGAAGAAACAGGGATGGGAGTCGCTGAAGATAAGGTCATTAAAAACCACTTTGCCTCAGAATTTATCTACAACAAATACAAGGAAGAAAAAACCTGCGGAGTCATTGAAGAAGATAAATCTTTTGGCTTTCAGAAAATTGCCGAACCCGTGGGGATTTTAGCCGGGATTGTCCCCACAACGAATCCCACTTCCACTGCCATATTTAAGGCATTAATTAGTCTAAAAACGCGCAATGCTATTATTTTTTCCCCCCATCCCAGAGCCAAAAAATGCACAGTAGAAGCGGCTCGAATTGTCTTGCAAGCCGCTGTAGCAGCAGGTGCACCAGAAGGGATTATTGGCTGGATTGATGAGCCAACAGTTCCCTTATCTCAAGCCTTAATGCAGCATCCTGATATTAAGCTAATTTTAGCAACGGGGGGGCCAGGAATGGTGAAAGCAGCCTATTCTTCAGGCAATCCTTCCCTGGGAGTCGGAGCCGGAAATACCCCAGCTTTAATTGATGCTTCTGCCCATCTGAAAATGGCAGTATCTTCGATTATCTTAAGTAAGACTTTTGATAACGGCATGATTTGCGCCAGCGAACAATCGGTGATTGTCGAAGATTCTGTTTATGAGGAAGTACGAGAAGAGTTTATCGCCAGAGGAGCTTATTTTGTCACTTCAGAAGAGCGAGAAAAGTTAGCCAATTTGGTATTAGTGAATGGTAGATTGAATGGAGAGATTGTAGGACAACCGGTGGAAAAAATCGCGGCAATGGCAGGATTTTCTATACCAGAACAAACACGAGTGATTCTTGCGGAAGTAGAAAAAATTGGCCCAGAAGAGCCTTTTTCCTATGAGAAACTTTCCCCCATTTTAGCAATGTATCGCGCTCAAGATTTTGAGGATGCGGTGAATAAGGCACGGGATTTGGTTGGTTTCGGAGGGCGTGGTCATACGGCAGCATTATATACCGCTACCTCAAATACGGAGCATATCAAACGGTTTGAAGATCGGGTGGAAGCAGCGCGGGTGTTAATTAATACTCCATCTTCTCAAGGGGCGATCGGTGATATCTATAATTTTCGTCTTGATCCCTCCCTGACACTCGGTTGTGGGACTTGGGGAGGAAATTCTATCAGTGAAAATGTGGAGCCGAAGCATTTATTGAATATCAAAACGGTGGCTGAACGGCGGGAGAATATGCTGTGGTTTCGGATTCCTCCGAAGATCTACTTTAAGTATGGTTCATTACCGGTAGCAATTCGCGAGTTAGCGGGACGGCAACGAGCTTTTATTGTTACGGATAAGCCATTGTATGATTTGGGTATGACCAATACACTGGAAGAAGCCTTAGAAGAAATTGGTCTGAAGTATGATGTTTTCTATGATGTGGAACCCGATCCCTCTTTGGATACAGTAAATCGCGGTTTAACTCTGATGAAAACCTTTAACCCTGATGTGATTATTGCGATTGGGGGTGGTTCACCGATGGATGCGGCGAAGATTATGTGGTTGTTGTATGAGCATCCAGAGATTGAGTTTGAGGGATTGGCGATGCGGTTTATGGATATCCGCAAGCGGGTGTATGAATTACCACCTTTGGGACAGAAAGCGCTTTTGGTAGCAATTCCGACAACTTCCGGGACGGGTTCTGAGGTGACTCCGTTTGCGGTAGTTACGGATCGGCGCAATCAGATCAAGTATCCTTTAGCGGATTATGCCTTAACACCGAATATGGCAATCGTCGATCCAGAACTGGTGTTAAATATGCCTAAGAGTTTGACAGCGTTTGGGGGAATTGATGCTTTAACTCATGCGATCGAGGCTTATGTTTCTGTGTTAGCCTCGGAGTATACCAATGGATTAGCCTTAGAAGCCATTCGTTTGATTTTCAAATATCTCCCCGATGCCTATCACAAAGGCGCTCAGGCTCCAAAAGCACGGGAAAAAATGCACTATGCTTCTACGATGGCAGGTATGGCATTTGCTAATGGCTTTTTAGGGATTTGTCATTCCATTGCTCACCAGCTAGGTGGTACTTTCCAAATTCCCCATGGATTGGCTAATGCACTGATGATTTCCCATGTGATCCGTTACAATGCCACAGATGCACCCTTTAAGCAAGCCACCTTTTCTCAATACAAATATCCGAATACAAAGTGGCGCTATTCTCGCATTGCTGATTATCTGAATTTAGGAGGAGAGACTGAAGATGAGAAGGTGTCACGGCTGATTGAAGCGGTAGAAGAATTGAAGCGAACGGTAGAAATTCCGGCCAGTATTCAAGCGGTAATTCCGGAAGATGAGCGCTCTTTTTATGCTCACTTGGATCAAGTAGCTGATCAAGCTTTTGACGATCAATGTACCGGTGCAAATCCTCGTTATCCTTTGATTAGTGATTTGAAACAATTGCTGATAGACGCTTATCATGGTCATTTGGATGTGAGGGTGAATTCCTGAGTCTGAGATAGGGATAGGGAAAAAGAAACCGGCTTGATCACAGAAGAAACTCGGTTTCTGAGACTTTGTAGTCTGTTTTAACCGAGTTTTGCGATCAGAATCAGGAAATTGATGAACATCGACCTCCTGAACTCTGAAAAAACTCGCATAAATCAGACAAGACACAATGCTCGCAATCAGGTTTTCTGGCCTGACAAACAGCTCGACCATGATAAATTAAGCGAATTGACCAATTCTCCCAGTCAGGTTGGGGCAGAAGTGCCATCAAATCGCGCTCAATCCGAATCGGATCTTCATGTTCTGTTAAGCCTAAACGCCGACTTAAACGTTTCACGTGAGTATCAACAGTAACTCCCATATTAATCCCAAAGCCGTGGGCTAATACCACATTAGCTGTTTTGCGGGCTACCCCTGGCAGCTTGAGCAATAGTTCCATTCGTTGAGGTACTTTACCGTCAAATTCTTGGACAATCATTTGACAAGTGCCTTGAATATTTTTCGCCTTATGCCGATAAAAGCCTGTAGAGCGCACCAAGGTTTCTAGCTCTTCCAGAGGAGCACTGGCGAGTGCAGGGGCATCAGGATAACGTCTGAATAGTTCTGGAGTGACTTGATTGACTCGTTCGTCTGTACATTGAGCGGAGAGAATGGTAGCGACGAGCAATTGTACGGGGGTTTCATAGGTGAGGGTACAGGAAGCATGGGGATAGAGATGCTGAAGACGAATGAGAATTTCTCTGGCTCGTTGGCGTTTTCCTCTTTTGTGGGGGGAGATAGTCATGATGGGGTAGTTACCGATATTGATTCCACTCCACTATTTTTTGGAGAAATTCGGACTGGGCGGTATCGCGGATAATTAAGAAAATCCCTAAGCCAAGGAGGAGCATGATACCAGTTTGCATGACATTTTCTTGGACTTTGCTGGGAAGGGGTTTACCGCGTAGGGCTTCGAGGAGGAGGAAGGTGAGTTGGCCGCCATCGAGGGCAGGTAGGGGCAAAATATTAAGGATGGCGAGGTTAATGCTAATAATTGCTGCGAAGAAGGGGATGTTGCCTGAATCTGAGCGGGCTAATTTGGCTCCTTCTTCTACGATTCTGACTGGACCACCGACTTGGCCGGCCATAGACTGGAAATTAGTGATTAGTTGACCAAAGCCTACTACGGTGCGAATGACAATATCTTGAAATTGTTCGGCGGCGAGAGTAAGGATTTCCCAGAGTCCGTGGGGGGATCGATAGGTGGGTGTACCATTGGGAAAGAGTTGTACGCCAATGCGTCCTTTGCCATCGGGGCCAAGTTTGGGGGTAATGCTTAGGGGAAATTGGCGATCGCCTCGTTCTATGATTAACTTCAGGGCTTGATTGGGCGAAAGCTGAATGGTTTCTTGCACCACCTTAATCGCCGTGGCTGAAGCCTCCAGAGGCTTACCTTGAATCCCCACAATCACATCTCCCGGCACAATACCTGCTTGAGCGGCAGGACTATCTGCCGATAGCACTTGGGGTACTAAGACTCCTGGCTGATAATTAATCCCATTGGGAACCCCTTGCCAGCCAAACTGAAGCACTAATACCAGATAAGCAAAGATCAAATTGGCAATGACTCCAGCACTAATGACGATCGCCCGATCCAGAAGGGGGCGATTATTCAGTAAATTAGGATCATCCGGAGGAATCTCACTGTCTGGATCTTCATCGGGAAATCCCACAAACCCACCCAGGGGAATGGCTCGAATCGCATATTCGGTTTGAGATCCCTGATACTTCCAGAGAATCGGGCCAAAGCCAACAGAGAAGCGATTGGCATAAATGCCTTGGAGACGAGCGGCAAGAAAATGGCCCAATTCATGGACAATAATCAAAATAACCAAAACGGCGATCGCCGCCAAATAACCCATAGCCACTAACACAATTAACCACTAGACAACAATATTTCTCTATTGTAGGCGTTTTACTCCCTACAACACCTCCCGCCCCAAATACGGTTGCAACACTTCTGGAATTTTGACCGTGCCATTAGGCTGTTGATAATTCTCCAAAATTGCCGCCATCGTCCGCCCAATCGCCAATCCTGAACCATTCAGGGTATGGACATACTGAGTCCCTTTTTTCCCCGTTTCCCGGAAGCGAATATTACCCCGTCGTCCTTGAAAGTCCCCACAGTTAGAACAACTAGAGATTTCCCGATACTTCCCTGCCGAAGGTAACCACACTTCCAAATCATAGGTTTTATTGGCCGAAAAACCCAGATCTCCTGTACATAACTCAATGATCCGATAGGAGAGCTTAAGCGCTTGCAGTACGGATTCGGCTTGCTCCACCAAAGTTTCTAGTTCCGCAGCGGAAGTATCTGGCGTGACAAACTTAAACATCTCTACTTTATTAAACTGGTGCAGGCGAATTAAGCCTCTCGTATCTCGTCCATAGCTTCCCGCTTCTCGACGAAAACAGGGTGTAAAGGCACAATGATAGATTGGCAAATCTTCACCATTGAGAATTTCGTCTCGATACAAACTGGTAATGGGGACTTCTGCTGTGGGAGTCAGCCACAGATCATCTTTATCACATTTAAAGCTTTCTTCCGCAAATTTAGGCAGTTGACCAGAAGCGGTGAGAGAGTCACTATTAATTAGGAAAGGAGGCAGAACTTCTGTATAGCCTGCCCGGATATGCCAGTCTAGCATAAAAGAAATCAGAGCGCGCTCTAGGGCCGCTCCGGCTCCTAAAAGGGTGACAAAGCGACTTTGGGCAATGCGCACTGAGCGTTCAAAGTTGAGAATTCCCAACTGTTCCCCGATTTCCCAATGGGGTAGAATCTCAGGGGTTTGGGGTTGATACTCTTCTCCCCAACGGCGTACTTCTCGGTTGTCTTCTTCGCTTTTACCGATGGGGGTGGTGTCG
>CAZTRW010000046.1:0-22266 GCA_964616725.1 uncultured bacterium | reverse complement strand
CCAAAAAGACTCCGTCTTCGTTTGAGCCGACGATTGATTATGTGGTGACGAAGATTCCTCGGTTTGCCTTTGAGAAGTTTCCGGGTACGGAGGCGGTGCTGACGACGCAGATGAAGTCGGTGGGAGAGGCGATGGCGATTGGGCGGACGTTTTGTGAGTCGTTTCAGAAGGCGGTGCGCTCTTTGGAGACGGGAAGGGCGGGGTTTGGTTGTGATCGCCCGGAAGTGTTACCCTCTTTAGAAACTCTCCGCCATGGGTTACGCACCCCTAACCCGGAACGAATTTTTACGGTGCGTCATGCCTTGATGGCGAAGATGCCACCGGAGGAAATCTACGAACTAACGGGAATTGATCCGTGGTTTTTGGATAAATTCACACAACTGCTGGAGGCAGAACGGTTGATCAAGCGCCGGAAACTGGAGGAGTTGACGGCAGAAGAGCTGCGGGAAGTGAAGCAGTTGGGCTTTAGCGATCGCCAAATTGCCTTTGCCACCCACACCACTGAGGCGCAGGTACGCACCAGACGTAAGGAATTAAACGTAATTCCGGTGTATAAAACAGTGGATACTTGTGCGGCGGAATTTGAAGCCTTCACCCCATATCACTATTCTACCTATGAGGAAGAAACAGAAGTGATGCCTTCTGAGCGCCGGAAAGTGATGATTCTCGGTGGTGGGCCGAATCGGATTGGCCAAGGGATTGAGTTTGACTATTGCTGCTGTCATGCCAGCTTTGCCCTGAGAGATCAAGGGTTTGAGACGATTATGGTGAACTCGAATCCCGAAACGGTGTCTACGGATTATGATACCAGCGATCGCCTCTATTTTGAACCGCTGACCCTCGAAGATGTTCTCAACATCATTGATGCCGAACAACCAGAAGGGATCATCATTCAGTTTGGCGGCCAAACTCCCCTAAAACTCGCAGTGCCCCTGCAAAACTCACTGCCAGAAAACGGCCCGACCCAGATTTGGGGAACCTCCCCGGATTCAATTGATACCGCTGAAGATCGGGAGCGGTTTGAAGCCATTTGTCAGCGACTGGGAATTCGCCAACCTGCCAATGGCATGGCTCGTAGTGTGGGAGAAGCCCTAGCCGTAGCCCCTCGAATTGGCTATCCAGTGGTGGTGCGTCCTTCCTATGTTTTGGGGGGCAGAGCGATGGAAATTGTATATTCTGATAGCGATCTGGATCGGTATATGAATACGGCGGTACAGGTGGAACCGGATCATCCTATTCTCATTGATAAATTCTTGGAAGGGGCGATTGAGGTGGATGTGGATGCATTGCGCGATCGCACAGGAATAGTCGTTATTGGTGGTATCATGGAACACATTGAAGAAGCAGGGATTCACTCAGGCGACTCCGCCTGCTCCTTACCTACCTTGAGCCTTCCCCCAGAGGTCCTCTCTACCATTCGCACCTGGACGAAAGATCTCGCCAATGCCTTGAATGTGATTGGCTTGATGAATATCCAGTTTGCCGTGCAAGGAGGACAAGTGTATATTCTGGAAGCTAATCCCCGTGCTTCTCGGACTGTACCCTTTGTCTCCAAGGCGATTGGAGTTCCCTTGGCGAAACTGGCTTCTCGGTTAATGGCGGGCGAAACCTTGGCAGAAGTTGGGTTTACTGAGGAAGTGATTCCTGAGCATATTTCGGTGAAAGAGGCGGTGTTACCCTTTGAGAAGTTCCCTGGAGCCGATACTCTCCTCGGCCCAGAAATGCGCTCTACGGGGGAAGTGATGGGGATCGATGCCAGTTTTGCTACCTCTTTTGCTAAGGCGGAAATTGCGGCCTCCGTGCGTCTTCCCCTCTCTGGTTGTGTGTTTGTGTCTCTGAGCGATCGCGATAAAGAAGCTGTAGTTCCGGCTATTCGTGAGTTAGTTAACCTGGGTTTCTCTGTTATGGCAACCCAAGGAACTTTACGAGTGCTCCAGCAACATGGGATTGAGAATGTCCAGCGGGTGTATAAATTGCACGAAGGACGACCCAATGTCTTGGATGAGATTAAAAATGAGCGGATTCAGTTGCTGATTAATACCCCTTCTGGTGAGGAAGCAGCCGCAGACGGACGATTGTTGCGGCGATCCGCTCTCACCTATAAACTCCCTATTATCACTACCATTGCTGGGGCTAAGGCTACAGCCGAGGCAATTCGCTCACTGAAGTCTTCTCCCCTAGAAGTCAAGGCTATTCAGGATTGGATCGGGTATCGTTAACCCTAGAGGCAGATCTAGAGTCTGCCCTTTCCAGAGCGGGGAAACTCATCGGTGTTATTACAAAATTGTTGTAAACGATGCATTTCTTCACACAAGTTCTGGGTAACCTAGGTCGAACCCCCATTGATTAAGTTAGCCTATGGGCGATCGCTTTGATCCCTCACATAGTCTGATTGGGGCGATCGCCCTTAACCAGTAGACGCTAACTTAAAACAATGTTACAATACTTAACATAATAGAATTTGGCGGGATAATCCTATGACAAACGAAGTGATTTTATTGACAGGCGCATCGATTGTCGGTCTTCTGGCAGCACAATGGCTGAACCAAGCAGAAAATGAAGCAGAGGGAGAAACAGAGGCGGCTCCCATCCCCGTAAAAACCGACGAAAATCAGTAATTGTTCTTATCTTCTCAGAATTTGGATCGTCTAGTAACGATTGCTCTCTAGCCAAGAAGCTAGACCCCATTTGTTGTCAATCCCAGACGCAGACCTATGAAAACCGCACAAAATCCAACCGATCCCGTCCGTGCTTATCTTCGCGAAATTGGCCGTGTGCCTCTGCTCACTCACGAAGAGGAAATTACCTTGGGTAAGCAAGTGAAGTATTTGACCGATCTGCAAGAGCAAAAAGAGGCTTTAGGGAAAAGGCTAAATCGCGAACCCACGTTAGTAGAATGGGCTAAAGCCAGTAACCTGTCTCTAGAGGCATTGAAACAAGCGATCACCCACGGAGAGCGGGCTAAGCGTAAGATGGTAGAGGCGAATTTGCGTTTAGTGGTGTCTGTAGCCAAAAAATACATTAAACGCAATGTGGACTTGTTGGATTTGATTCAAGAAGGCACCATTGGGATGCAACGGGGGGTAGAAAAATTTGACCCCACGAAAGGATATCGCTTTTCTACCTATGCCTACTGGTGGATTCGCCAAGCAATTACGCGGGCGATCGCCGAAAAAGGTCGCACCATTCGTCTACCGATTCATATTACCGAAAAACTCAATAAAATCAAAAAAGCCCAACGGCAACTGTCCCAGCAACTAGGACGTTCAGCAACCATTAATGAGTTAGCAGAAGAACTAGAGTTAACTCCCAAACAAGTGCGGGAATACTTAGAGCGCTCTCGTCTTCCTTTATCTTTAGATTTGCGCGTCGGAGATAACCAGGATACAGAATTAGGAGAACTTTTGGAAGATACTGGGCCATCTCCAGAAGATTTCACGATGAATACCTCTCTGCGAGCTGAGTTAGAGCAATTAATGGCTGACTTAACTCCCCAACAACAACAGGTATTATCCTTGCGGTTTGGGTTAGAAGATGGTCAATCCATGACTTTAGCCAAAATTGGCGATCGCCTCAACATTAGCCGCGAGCGAGTTCGTCAAATCGAACGAGAAGCCCTCGGCAAACTACGCAAGCGCAAAGCCGATATGCGCGAGTATATCGCCAGCTAACTCGTAGCGTCGAATCATTCATTCTCCCTCTCAAAAAGTCTGTTTGCATAAGCAGACTTTTTTTCTGGGCAATGATACACTAAAAAAAATCTTCAAATCAAACCTTATGGGCGGTGCCGTTTCTCTGGACAATGTGTGTAAAATCTACAATCAAGTGTCGGTGGTAGATCACCTCTCCTTTACCATCGCTCCTGGAGAAATGTTTGGCTTGCTTGGACCTAATGGCGCAGGCAAATCCACTACTATTCGGATGTTAACTACCCTGACGAAACCCACCGCAGGACAAGTGGAAGTAGCCGGATATGATGTGATGCGCCAACCCCAACAGGTGAAGCGCAAAATTGGAGTAGTGCTACAACAAACGAGCGTTGATGTGGATTTAACTGTATGGGAAAATATGGAGTTTCACGGCCGGTTACATCATATCCCCCATCGGTTACGCCAAGAAAAAATAAATCAGTGGTTGGAATATGTGGAATTAACGGATCGCCGTCAAGATTTAGTCAAAACCTTATCGGGGGGAATGAAGCGCCGTTTACAAATTGCTAGAGCGCTATTGCATGAACCAGAAATTTTGTTCTTAGATGAACCGACGGTAGGTTTAGATCCGCAAACGCGCCGTCGCTTATGGGAAATTATCCGAGAATTGAATCAGCAAGGTATGACCATGTTACTGACCACCCATTATATGGAAGAAGTGGAATATCTCTGCGATCGCATTGGTATTATGGACAGCGGTAAACTCATTGAATTAGGAACCTTATCGCAGTTACGACAAAAACATGGCGAAGGATTAGTGGTCAAGCAAAAAGGCGATCGCTGGGATTATTTGTTCTTCCCAGATGTGGCGGCGGCGAATGCCTACCTAGAACAACAACCCGATAAAACTGGCTTAATGGCTCGTGCCTCTAATTTAGAAGATATCTTTGTGGAACTAACAGGTAGACAGTTAGACTAAAAGGTGATATGATGTAAAAATGGCCCGTTTAGCAACTACCTTAGAAGCAATTCTTTATCTGAAAGGTCAGCCAGTCAGCTTGAGCGATCTTTCTCAATTGGCTCGATGTAGCAAAGAAGAAGCGGCAGAAGCCTTAATAGAGCTGATTTCTGATTATGCTCATCGAGATAGTGCCCTAGAAGTTTTAGAAACTCCTTCTGGTTATAGTTTACAACTGCGAGAGTCTTTTCAAGATCTCACAGAAAATTTATTGCCCGCAGAGTTAGGGGTAGGCGCACTACGCACCTTAGCAGCGATCGCTCTGAGCGGTTCTATCTTACAAACTGAGTTAGTCGATTTGCGCGGTAGTGGCGCTTATCAGCACGTAGGAGAACTGGTAGAATTAGGCTTAGTCCGAAAACGAAAAAAAATGGGCGATCGCAGCTTTCGACTTCAGGTAACCCCTAAATTCCATCAATATTTCCAACTAGAAAATCTGCCCCAACCTTTCGCCACCTTAAAAGAAAGTTTGACAGCTACTGATGCAGAAGAAGGATAAGAATAGGTAATTTTTCCAACTTCAGCATCAGATCATCCTTGTCTTCAGAACTATTCCCAATTAACAATCGGTTGTCTTAACAGCTCCCGACTCCCTTGCGTCACCGTTAAAAATGATCCCTTGGGTGTATTGAACACTACCAAATAAGTATAATCCCCATTCACAGCTTCAAAATATCCTCCCCTAGGATCATAATCTTTCAGAGGAAGCCGAATCGCATTTCCTGTACTTTTATCCACTCCCACATAAGAGCCAGGCAAATCCCCCCCGCAAATATTCACCCAGAAATCTTGAGTTTCAATAGACATAAATAAGCTTTCGCCGCTACGACAATAATTTCGCAATTGAGCCACTCTGGTTTGAGCAACAGTTGCGCTCCAAGGCATCAGTCCTGCTAATACACCTGATAAGATCACAGGAGTAACTTTTAAGCCCATATTCAAAATAGAGGCAATTTTTTTATTCTGGATCATAGAAATTCTCATTTGATGAGTAGAACGTCCCGATCATAACAAAGTCTTTTATGAACTGCCACCCTGTAATTCAGATTTCCTCTCTAGATTAGGCTAAATTTATAAAACGCTACACTTCCGAATCATCCGCATCAAAAACCACTTGATCATATAAATCTACTAGATCCACTCCACCAGGCAGAGAATGAAACCTAAGTTGAGATTCAGGATCAGTATATTCTGCCAGAATCCATCGCTCATTTTCCGTTCTGTAAAATTGTTCCACATAAAGCGAATATTGATCGATTAAGACATATTCTTTTAAAGTTGTAATTGTCCGATAGGCTGGGAATTTTTTGCCCCGATCATATCCTTGAGTAGACTGAGATAATACCTCCGCAATCATCACAGGATTAGTAATCGTATCTTTTCGCCCTTCTTGCCGCTGTAAATCTCCTTGCACTACCATTAAATCGGGGTAAGTATAGATGCGTTTTTCGGGAATCCATAACCGTTGATTGCTAACAAAGACATCGTAAGGTTGGCGCTTTAGTGCAAAATGTAGCATTGCTCTCAAGCTGAGGATAATTCGGTTGTGATTTGGGGTTCCACCGGTCATCAGGATAATTTGTCCATCAATATATTGATGTCTTTCTTCACTGCTAATTTCTGGTTGCAGATATTCTTCTGGAGTATAGAGTTTAGTGGCTTCTACAGGCATAGTTATCTAAGATTTTAGGGTTTTTTAGAATCGATCTAAATGAGAGGATTATGCGATTGTGTCTACTAGGGATTAGCAGAAAATTTAAATAGCCAATCTTGTCCTAAACGTAGGGTAATGTCTGATTGTAAATCTCCTGTAGACATCATTTCTAAGTCTCCTAATTCTAGTTTATCGAGCAGAATTTTCGCGCCTCTAATATCTCCTTTTTGCACCACAATCTGAGTGGTTCTGAGGATATGGGGTGAGTCGGGAATAAAATAAACGTCTTGATAACCTTTTTGTTCTAAATAGTGAGCCACTTTTTCGGGAAGATCGGGTTGATTAGTCGCGTTTTGTAGTGCAATGCGCAAGGTAGTGGGATCTCTTCCGGTGGAAACGCTGTAGTCGGGGATATTCCAGGCATCTCCCATCCAAAATTGATGGAAGTATTCGCGCAGAATGCGATCGCGACCATCCGGATCGATCAGCCAATAGCTGGTATCATATTCTCCAGGAAAGCTAGAACGACCGGGTAACATCACCATCCGTAGGTTTTTACTCTCCATCGGTAGTGCTAGTTGTACTAAAGCGATCAATTCTTCTACAGTCAAATTTGTATCAATATAGGGTTCTATCTTTCTTAAAAGGCGAGGTATTTGAGCAAAAACAGCCGGACTTTTTAACTGTTGTTGTAGAGCTTTAATTAACCATTGTTGACGTTGAATGCGACCAATGTCTCCCAGAGCATCTCCCCGAAATCTCACAAAATCTTCTGCTTCCTTGCCGTTGAGGGTTTGCCATCCCGGCAGTAATTCTATTCTTAAACCTTGAGTATAGTCCAGGTAAGCCATGGGGGTTTCAATATATACTTCTAAACCCCCAATGAGATTTACTAGTTCAGTTAATCCTCCTGGTTTTATGCGTAGATAACGGTCAATTTCGATGCCATTGAGTAAGCCAGAGATAGTCCGAATTGTGATTTCTGGGCTTCCCAGAAAGTTGACTTCATTGAGTTTGTAGATACCGAGTTGGGGAACGGTGACTTGGGTATCTCTAGGGAGAGAAAGGAGATTAACAGTTTGTGTTTTGGGGTCAATGCGTAAGAGTAGCAGGGTGTCACTATGGCCGCCAAACTCAGTATGAGCGACTTGATCAACCCCCATAATTAGTAAGTGCATCGGTCGAATGAGGCGATATTGAAAAGGATAACTGAGTTGTACTAAAGGCGATCGCTCTTTGGGAGCGGGTTCCATGATAGCAATGAATTGTCGGGGTACTAATAAAGCGGCGATCGCCCCTAAAGTTGCAGAAATTAATGTGGTAATAATAATTACATAACACCAAAACAATACTTGATTGGGTCGAGTAATTTTCCAACTCTTCTGAATGATAGAGATCTTCATCTGAGTACCAACACTTTATAATCCCTGAACTCGACTATACCAACGCAGTAAAACCTTAGCCAATTGGTGAGAATCATGGCGCACCTTATAAGAAATGGGATCTTCGCTCATCACATTACTGAGTACAATGCGATACCCTAAACGAGTGACTTCTTCCCGATCTAAAAAGACTGGATGGGAACGAGCTTGAGCGTAATGGATTAAAGAAGAGGCTGAAGGAGGGCGTTTATGCACTAAAACCGCATCAAAAATTGGCGCAGATACCACTTTTTCGATCGCCCGAATATGATCCCCTACTGTATAACCATCCGTTTCTCCCGGTTCCGTCATAATATTACACACATATATCCGGGGAACCCGTTTCCGAGCGATCGCCTCAGCAATCTCGGGAACCAACAAGTTCGGAATTATACTCGTATACAAACTCCCCGGTCCAATGATAATATAATCTGCCTCCGCAATGGCAGCGATCGCTGCTGGCAAAGCTGGAGGGCGCTCAGGAATGCAGCCAATCGCCACAATCTTCCCTCTGGCTCTCGGAATACAAGACTCGCCCTCAATCCGCCGCCCATCCTCCATTTCTGCCCATAAATACACATCTGCTAGTGTCGCTGGTAACACCTGACCCCGTACCGCCAGCACCTGGGAACTGGCAGCAATGGCTTTCTCCCAATCTCCCGTCACCTCACTCATCGCCGTCAGAAATAAATTACCAAAACTATGGCCGGCTAAACCATCCCCCGTCTTAAACCGATATTGAAATAGCTCCGTTAATAGCTTCTCTTCGTCCCCCAAAGCTGCCAAACAATTGCGAATATCCCCAGGGGGCTGAATTCCCATTTCTCGGCGCAATCTTCCCGAAGAACCCCCATCATCGGCTACGGTGACGATCGCCGTAATATTGGCACTATACAACTTTAATCCTCGCAGTAGGGTCGATAAACCCGTTCCGCCACCGAGAGCCACAATTTTCGGCCCGCGGTGTAAGCGACGATGGGAAATCAGCATATCCACCAACTCCTCATCCCCAGGGGGCATCAACACCTGAGTAATGGAATTGACCGTTTGACTTTGACCCCATAAGATGAGCAAAATTCCAGCGATCGCCACTATCGGCCCGCTCACCGTATTCGGCACTAACCGCGCTACCTTACCCAACAGTGCTTCCACCAATTGGATCAGATAAAATACCGGAGTCATCTTTGTCCAAATCGCTAGTCCCAAAGCCGCCAGTATCATCCCTCCCGCACTAATCACCATCCACCGCTTGACGAACAAACCAGGGGATAACCACTTAAACCACTGGCTTAAACGGGAAGAGCGCCCCCGTCGTTGGGGCATCGGAGGTAAACTATAAGCTCGTTTCAGTCGCTTGAGTAGACTAAAGGACATAGGATTGGGGATGGCAGTCAAAGAGATTTCTGAGTTGACTTTATCAAAACTTTTCGCCAAGATCAGACCGTTCTGCTTAAAAGTGGTAAAAGATTGGGAATTTCCCTCTTGGAGATTAAACAATCCGGATTGGCCAAATCCGGATCGGAAACCTCTAAGCATGACTGAATAACCGTCCAATATTGATTGAAGATGAACGGAGAGAGAGCGATCATGGTAGCACAGAAACGTTGGCTGGCTTGGTTCAGCGCTATGGTGGGATTGGGATTAACCTGGGGATGGAATGGGTGGGAATTGCCGACTCAGAGTGCGGAAATTGACCAAGGGCCAATGATTTCTACTGTGCCTATGACGATTTCCAGTGGTTGGGAGGGAGCCTCTTTTCCTGTAGAAAATTTTACTGGATATACGTCCCCCTTTGGCGATCGCACTGGGGGATTTCACTATGGATTGGATTTGGCCGCCCCCTACGGTAGCTATATTCGCAATTGGTGGCAAGGCACCGTGGTAGAAGTCTGGGAAGATAATCGCTGTGGTACAGGTATTGTAATTGAGTCTGGCCCTTGGGAACATATCTATTGTCATGTTCAGGGACGGGTCGGTACTTATCAAGGTCGCCCTTACTTAATGGATCAAGGGGGTGGAATTTTACTTTGGGAAGGACAAACGGTGAGAGCAGGCGATCGCCTCGCTAGAGTGGGTATGACCGGACGTACCAGCGGCCCTCACCTCCACTGGGGATTAAAGTATGGCGGACAATGGGTGAATCCTGGCTATATTTTACTGGCAATGTCTCAGTCACAAGTAGCAGGACGATAAGAGAGAGGGGGGAACACCCATTGGTGTGCCCCTCCTGTCCTAAACCATCACCTCTTTAGTTAATTCTACAGGAGTAGGATAGGTTTTTTGATACTCGGCTACAATCGCGCGGAACTGATCTCCCTCAATCGTTTCCTGATCCAATAAAATATCTACCAGTTGATCCATCAGAGGGCGGTTTTCCCGCAGCAGTTTACGCGCTTCCTCATGGCATCGCAGCGCGATCGCCCTCACTTGGCGGTCAATCTGAGTCGCCACTTGCTCTGAATACTCTGAACGTACCATTAAATCCCGTCCCAGGAACACCTCATTACCAGGACTTTCCAGCGCCAGGGGGCCTAAATCTGACATCCCATAGCGTGTCACCATTTCTCTAGCCAATTTCGCCACACTTTCAATGTCACTACTCGCCCCTCTCGTGACTTCAGCATAGCCAAAAACCTCCTCTTCAGCCGCCCGTCCACCGAGCAGAATCGTAATTTGATTGAGTAACCAAGCGCGGCTATACAATCCACTATCAATGATTTCTTCATTAAAAATCTGCTGGGCAAAACCCCCAATTCCTCCAGAACGAGGAATGATGGTAACCTTATTCAGAGGGTCAGCATTTTTGAGCAGTGTCATTAAGAGAGCGTGACCAATCTCATGGTAGGCAATGAGGCGCTTTTTCTTGCTATCGAGGAGGGGATTGAGGCTCAAACCAATGGTGACGCGATCGATGGCATCATCAATTTCCAGGGGAGTCATGGCTTCCTTGCGCCGTCTGGCTGTCAGGATGGCAGCTTCATTGAGCAGGTTAGCCAAATCGGCGCCGGAAAACCCTGGGGTGCGTTGGGCGATCGCCTCTAGAGACACTTCCGGCGAAATCTTCTTATCACGAGCATGAACCTCTAGAATCCCCAATCGACCTTTGTACGTCGGCAGATCGACCATGACTTGGCGGTCAAACCGTCCTGGACGCAGAAGCGCTTGATCGAGCACATCGGGACGGTTCGTCGCCGCAATCACAATCACACCGCTATTGCCTTCAAACCCATCCATTTCTGTCAGCAGTTGATTGAGGGTTTGTTCCCGTTCGTCATTGCCGCCACCAATACCGGCTCCTCGCTGTCTTCCTACGGCATCAATTTCGTCGATAAATACCAGACAGGGAGCATTTTCTTTGGCTTTCTTAAATAAATCTCTCACTCGTGAGGCTCCCACTCCCACAAACATTTCTACAAATTCTGAACCAGAAATGCTAAAAAAGGGGACTCCTGCTTCTCCAGCGATCGCCTTGGCCATCAGGGTTTTTCCGGTACCTGGTGGCCCCACTAACAGTACCCCTCTAGGGATTTTTGCCCCAATGGCTGTAAATCGTTCTGGCTGTTTCAAAAAGGTGACCACTTCTTGCAATTCTTCCTTCGCTTCTTCTACTCCTGCCACATCATCAAACATCACTCCCGTTTTAGCCTCCATCTGGAATCTGGCTTTAGATTTGCCGAAGTTTAAGGCGTTCCCCGTTGCTTGAGAAGAACGTTTAATAATCATCATTAACCCCATAATTACCAATAGGATTAACAACAGATTCGCCACACTACTGACCATCATCCGATTGTCTGTACTTGCCTGTTCTCCAAACTCGACTTTATGGACTTTTAGCGCCTCGATCAATTCTGGATTGCGGTCAAAAATCATGGCTTCATGGGGAGTTTTTGATCCGGCGAGGGTGACTTGAGCGCGATTTTTGGTCGGATCGATTTCGACGAAGGTTACCTCTCCTGCCTCAATTTTTTGGAGCAGTTGTGTATAACTTAAGGTGTCAGGCTTTTGTTGAGCCTCGGCAGGGCATGTCCAGAGTGCTCCATTCAGGATTGCTGCACTACTGAGGGTGAGGATACTCCCTAGGGCTAGGGTTTTAAGCGAGAGGGTTTGCACCCAGGTGTTGAATCGAGAAGTGTTCATAGAATCAGTATGGGTATGACTTCCGTGAGCATCAGCCAAACGGCGATCGCCCCAGAATGGATTAGGTAAGGATAGTCCTCACTCTAGTATGGTAATTTCACCGCAGTTTACCGGCTATCAGAGTTCGATCGATCACTGGCTGGCGAAATTCACTGGCTAAGAGGGGTTGAGCTACTGTCTATACTGGATGTCATTATATCGTACCCCTATGCCGAGGGCGGATCGTCAAGGTTCAATTGGTTAAACCAAATATCAAGAATGCGACGATTTTCCAGTTGCATTCCTCGGATTTCTGCCTGTTGTTGATCCATTCGTCGCAATAATTCATCTCTTTCTTCTCGTGATTCTGCCGCTGTATTTGCCAGGGCTTGAATCACCCACGCATTACTTTCGACTAACTGTTCAATAGTTTCCAGAGGGTGATCTTGACGTTGATTGGTTTCCCGCGCCTCGGCTGTACCCTCCGCCAAGGCTTGAATGGCTCGTAGATTGCTTTCTGCAAGGGACGCCAACTGATTGAGTCGTTCGTCTGTCCATTGTTGATTATCCATTGTCTTTTGCTTAATGTTTGGGAGACTAAGGATTTTATAGTAGGTCTGAATGAACTAAGGGAGTAAATTGTCACTGACTATGATACACTAAATTACAGATTCTCTGATTATAAGGAAACATAGGTATGCGAGTTCTGGTAATGGGTGGCACGAGATTTATTGGAGTGTATCTGACAAAATTATTGGTCGAACAGGGTCATGAAGTGGTGCTGTTTAATCGAGGAAATCAGCCTGTACCGGTAACAGGAGTCAGCCAAATTCATGGCGATCGCAGTGATGCTACGCAAATTCAAGATCAACTCTCTGGCGAGCAATTTGATGCTATTTTTGACAATAATGGTCGTGAACTCACTGATACTCAGTCCTTGGCAGATTTGTTTGCAGGAAAAGTGAAACATTTTGTGTATATGAGTTCGGCTGGGGTTTATTTACCGTCGGATCAAATGCCTCACGTTGAAGGGGATGCCCTCGATCCCAAAAGTCGTCATAAAGGGAAATTTGAGACGGAAAATTATCTCAGAGAAAAGCAACTGCCTTTTACTGCAATTCGCCCTACCTATATTTATGGTCCTCTCAATTATAATCCTTTAGAGTCTTGGTTTTTTGATCGGATTGTGCGCGATCGCCCCATTCCTATTCCTGGTCCAGGAAACACGATCACTCAGTTGGGTCACTGTGCTGATTTGGCGAGAGCGATGCTATCAATTTTAGGCAATGGTGAAGCAATCGGTCAAGTGTATAATGTGTCTGGCGATCGCTATGTTACTTTTGACGGACTAGCTAAGGCTTGTGCGATCGCTGCCGGAAAATCCTCAGACCATCTCCCAATTGTCCACTACGATCCCAAACAGTTTAATTTCGGAAAAAACAAACATTTTCCCCTGCGAGCTCAGCATTTCTTCGCAGATATTCAAAAAGCTAAAACGGAACTCAAATGGCAACCTCAATATGACCTGGTTTCGGGATTAAAAGATTCTTTTATCAATGATTATCTTGCCCAGAAGAACGATCAATTAGCAGTAGACTTTAGCTTAGACGATCAAATCTTGAGCGCTGGCAACTAGATCAAGGGGGGCTGACGGGGAAAGCGCGCCAATGTTAAAAATACTCGTGCGATCACTCATGCAGCATCCTGAAAATAGAGCCATAAGATGGCATAGAAGATCAAGATCGGCGCTCCGATGATCAAAATAGGTGCATTACTTACGATAGAGATTCAAGTTTTTATCCTCTCTATAGCAGAGTTTACCGCGATCCTAACCCCAGAACAGTCCTCTAGTGGAATTTCTATGAATAATGGTTTGTCTAATCATCAACAGTCGATGACATTAACCTGGAATCGAGCCGCCAAAGATGTGCGTAATTGTTTATCAGGCGATCGTCTCAACTATTATCGCTTACTGGCGGCAGTAATTGCCCAAATCCGCTCTTCCCTCAATCTAGATATAATCCTCAACACCACTGTCAAAGAAGTACGTCACCTTCTCGATACAGATCGAGTCGCAATATTTCAATTTCATCCCGATCAAAATTCGGCAGGTGAGGTGGTTTGTGAAGACGTGCGATTTCCTTGGCAACCCGCCACAGCTATTCAAGTACAAGATCACTGTTTTGGCGAGCAATTTGCCGATCAATATCTGAAGGGTAGAATTAGCGCGATCGCCGATATTTACGACACCCACATTAGTGACTGTCATCGCCAAATTTTAGCCCAATTTCAAGTCCGATCTAACCTCGTTGCTCCCTTGGTAAAAGAACTACAGCTTTGGGGATTACTCTGCATTCACCAATGCAGTGAACCAAGAGAATGGAATCTGATAGAAATTGAATTTGTTAATCAAATTAGCCAACAGATTGGAGTAGCAATCCAGCAGTCGGAATTACTGAAAAAAACAGAATATCAAGCACAAGAATTGAAACAAACTCTACAACAATTACGACAAACACAATCCCAGATGATCCAAAATGAAAAAATGGTAAGCCTGGGACATTTAGTAGCTGGAGTAGCTCATGAAATCAATAATCCCGTTAGCTTTATTCAGGGCAATATCACTTATGTGGAAGAATATACTAAAACTCTCCTAAGAGTTTTACAAGATTATCAAGAAGCTTATCCCAATCCAGTCGATCAAGTCCAACAATCATTAGAAGAAAATGATGTTAAGTTTATCCAACAAGATCTTCCTAAAATCTTGAGATCGATGCAAGTAGGGGTAACCAGGATTCAGGGGATTGTTTCATCCTTACGCACCTTTTCTCGCTTAGATGAAGCCCAAGTCAAAGTGGTTGATATTCATGAGGGAATAGAGAGCACCTTAGTAATCTTGAATCATCGACTTAAGGGAAAAGGCGATCGCCCCGCCATTAAAATCCTCAAACACTATGGCAACTTGCCCCTGATTCCTTGTTATCCCGCTCAACTGAATCAAGTCTTTATGAATCTTTTGAGCAACGCAATTGATGCTTTAGAAAGTGCTCAAATCCCCCATCCACAACTGCAAATTGAAACCCAACTGGAGAATCAAAAAGCCATTATTTCCATTAGAGATAACGGCCCAGGAATTCCCGACTCAATCCTTTCTCAGATTTTTGATCCTTTCTTCACCACTAAACCCCCTGGAAAAGGTACAGGTTTAGGGTTATCCATCAGCTATCAAATTATTGTCGAAAAACATCAAGGACAATTATACTGCCACTCAGTGATGGGACAGGGAACCACCTTTATGATTGAGCTAAAAACTAACCTCAAGGTGGAGTGATCGTTGACAAACCCCGCTAACCAAGCAGGGGTTAGGGGCGATCGGGATACCCCTTGAAAGATAACCTACTTCCATTCAAAATCTCTATCTAAGTATTGATATAACTCTTGATTATGAGAAGAATAATAATCTACCAACTTTTGCCTTAAAGTTGGATCAATTTGAGGATTAATTGTGATAGAACCATTGTTTTTTCTAGGATTAAATACCTTAGAACTTTTTAGTGGCTCATATGATAATTCTAAAAAATTTAGCACTTCAATATAAACTTCTTCTGGACTCTTAAATAGGTCTTCACTTTTTACAATCAGAATACTTTCTCTGGGAAATAAATTTAACCAATGTTTGATTTGATTAATATAAATACCTCGATAAAGATAAGAATATTGGTCATAAAAAGAACTTTGATAATCTTTGTTTTTAAGCATTCTTTCAAGTTCAGCTTCAATCATTTTTTGATCAGCAAACAAAGCCTCTTCAACTGGCCGGGTTTCTTTAACCCTTCCGGTAACGTTATGAATATAATGAGAATAAGCTCTATCTACAGGATTTCTCAGCAGAAGAATCAGCTTAACGTCTGGAATTACATCTGCTATTCTCTGGGGAACATGAGGATGAGAAATATAATCAGGCGTTGCTTCCCCAGTCATAAATTTCTTACCTAGCGGAAAGTATTTAGGAAACTGAAAGTGACTCCGATACCAACGCACACCTCGTTGAAACTGATTGTCAAAAAAGTGTAATTCTTTAGTTCCAGCAACAATAGCACCATCCTTAGTTTTCTTACCTAGTGGTGGAAGAATACTAGAATGCTGCGCTAGATAATTGAATAATGAAGTTGTTCCTCCCTTTTGAGTACCAATAATTAGAAAATGAGGTAAAAGTCTCAGTTCATTAGTGAGTGAATTATAAATTTTATTGCTTAACATTTAATTCATTCCTTCCTCAATTCAAAATGCGATCAGTCAAGTCAACAATATTAACTCTAAAGTTAGCGTGAATATTTTCTTCTTTACCACACCAGTATGTGTAAGTATGACCCAGGGATTTTGCAAGGTAGTAATAGTGAGGGACTACAAACTTTGTTGGAAATAACTCTAGAATTTTAGCTTGATCAGAAAAAATCATATTAGATAGACCAGCTCCATGAGCGCCTACTATAAAATCAGCATTATAAAAAAGCTCAATTTGCTCTGGTATTGATAGCTCTTCAAGCACATACTTTTTGAATTCATATTTCTTCAAAGTCTCCAATACTTCTTCTTCATTGAGAATATAGCGACCTCGGCCAATCGTGGCCTGTTCAAAACGCCCAATTCCTTGAGTTTTATCAATTATTTTTCTTAAGTCTGTTGATCTCGATATAAAAATTCGATTGCTCTTATTTCTGGAGCGTTTCGGTAATATTTTTTTTCTGAAATATTCTAGATATTCTGCTGGCAAAAAACCAGAAAATCTTCGATTCATAAAGGTAGGAAAAATCAGTCTTTCTACTAAGTAGAGATAATTTTCTGAAACCACCCTAGGGATCGTATTATCGGGTAACATTCTTTCCAGATAATATTCTTCAATTTTTGTCGGTTTGCTAGATAATAAAAGTTGAATTTCTGGAATTTCTCTATACTCTTTATGATTGAGTAAATAAAGTCTGGATACATTTTCAATTAATGTATGATAGTAACTATTGTCTGTAGACCGAAATATACTATATACACCTTTGAGTTTCTTAATTTTCTTTCGATATAATTCAGAAACACTAAATCTATTGGCACTCTTCCCTGTGTTTACTGAGTCCAAAATTACTTGCCTAGATTGATTGAGAATAACATTATAAGTAGGAGAGTATAATACATTGTCCAGGGTGGTTGAGTAAATATCTGGTAAAGAGTATATCTGTTTTTTCAGAAATTCAGCTTTAGGAAAAAACAACATTTGATCAACTTCTGGAGTGGGAAATTCTGCTGGAGAAATAGGTCGGATTTTGAGACAGTCAGGAAATGCATTATCTAGGGTTGTTAATTTAATTAGTAAGGAATGTAAATATTTATCACTTAGGATTCCTAGTAATCCGTTTAGCTTAAAATGGGATTTAAGTCTTGAAATAAGGTTCATAATCAATTACCTTCTCATCGTCTTTACTCAATTATACTCATAGGGTTTATTGACTTCTCCAGCAATGCGATTAAAAATTTCTAAATTTTCTGGGGATAACTCTTTCTTCCACCGTAAATCTAACTTAATCGATAGGTCTCGTTTTTCGTAGTATTCTCCGTGAACTTCACGGACTTTATCTAGCATTTCTTTGCCTTGATAACGTCTGATCAAAGAGTAAGTCCCATCGTTGCCAGAAATATCATGGTGATCGTATTTCCAGTATTCCAGCATATCTTCCATGAATTCTATGCCTATCCATTGGCAAATGGTTTGAATAGTTAGGTGTGGTTGACTCGCTAATTCTTCATAGGCAATTTCTATTCTTCTATCTTCTCTAAATGCATTAAAATAAGCCTGCCTTCCCTTAGTCTTTTGCACCCACCGCTCAGTGAAGTCTACAACATCCATATCTTTAAATCTGCGTAGGAAAGAATTGAGGACTGCTCTGCCATCTCTAACTAAGTGTAATAAATAGGCTTGAACTACTCCGGTTCTAAATTCTCTAGCCTTAAGCTTCTTCTCCACAAAGGGGTAAAATTTAGTGGCATCGATTATAACGTCTTTCTTGATTTTAGAGAACATTAAGCTATAGGGATTAAATACTTGATCATTACCTAAGATCTCTCGAATTCTTGTTTCTATTTTCAAAGGAATGTAGGGTGTAGCACGAGTGTCGCCTAATCCAATCGATAGTTGTTGTATACCTTGTTTGCCAAATGTTTCTTCCCAAAAATCTGAGTTTTGATTAACACAGTCTAGGAAAATCTTCTTTCTGCAACGGTTAGGAAGATTGCCTAATTCTCCAGCAGAGAAGCATCGGGGATGACTACCCATGATTACAGAAAGAAGGCTGGAGCCAGAATGTCCTTCTGAGATGATAAATAAAACTTTTTTGGGATGCATTGAATTCGTTGACTAGAGGAAAGCAGATTGAATTTGATTTTTTGTTGTGAAGTTATTAAATTTAAGTATTTGACTGACTATACCACTTCAATCCTAATTTTGTCAAGTATTTGATTAAGTTGATCGAATTACCCTAATAATGTGAGAATTGATCTATGATCTATTCTATTGGAGAACAAAATACTTGGAGTTAACTTTTATGATCCAAAAAAAACCTAAAATATACTTTTATATTCCTGGGAGTGACTGGCCAAAAGTTATTCCTGATAGAGCAGAAGATTTGCGTCCAGAAGATGTTTTAGGAAGCTGGATTTTACAAACTTATTTGCGCTTGCAAGAAAGTGGATTTTCTTGTCAGTTGGTTTCAGAGATGCCAGAGGAAGGGGTTTTGGTTGCTTATCGATACTCTTTGCCTTATGAAGCGAAACCTCCTGCTGATCTGCTTTGGGTTTGTGTGAAGGGAGATCAGAATCCCCATCCTTATGCACCAATCCATATAGTACAAAATGCTTGTGAAGTTGATTCTCCTGCTCTACAGATTCAATCAGTGGATGAAGATAGGTATTTATTACCGAGTAAACGGTTTTACTTACCTCATTGGCCTCAAGCTGGAGTTATTCCAAGAAGTGCGGAAAGAGGCGATCGCTTTGAGAATGTTGCGTACTTTGGTATTACTTATAACTTAGCGCCTGAACTCTGTCAACTGGAATGGCAGCAGCAACTCAAGGAAATGGGGTTAAATTGGCGACGAGAGAAAGAACGCGATCGCTGGAATGACTATAGTGAAGTAGATGCTATTCTGGCGGTGCGCTCATTTAACAATAGCACCGATTATCCTTGGAAACCTGCCTCAAAACTCTTCAACGCTTGGAATGCAGGAGTTCCCGCGATTTTAGGACGGGAGTCTGCCTTTCGGGGAGAGAGAAAAAGTGAGCTAGACTACCTCGAAGTTAATAGTTATCCAGAAACCGTTAATGCGCTTAAACGCCTGCGAGATGACACGCAATTTCGCCAAGCGATGATTGATAACTGTAGACAAAGAGCACAAGATATCACTCCAGAGAATATCACTAAACGATGGCAAGACTTTTTACTCAATACTTGTCTTCCTGCTTATGAAGAATGGCGAAGTTTGTCGGATTGGCAACGTCAAAAATTTTTTATGGGCCGTTATCTAGCCCTCAAATGGAATAGCTGGGAGCGACGCATTCTATCTTGGAAAAGACAAAAAAATTACAGGTGATAAAAGTCTAGTTTTCCTGATCTTTTTTAAACTGGTCATCAGATCTAGAATTCTTGCCAAATCAAGAATCTATCAGGTATAATAGCAGCGAACCTATTTTTGCCTAATGTCTGTATTTACGTACAGATAATCAGCTTATGACTGATGGAATCTATACTCTTGCTAATGATGTTGTCTACGATCAAGTGGTTGCTCTTTTAAATAGTATTGAAGTCAATCTCAGTCCAGAGTTTCCCGTTTGGATTATTCCCTACGATAACCGCTTAGACCAAATTCAGGATTTAGTTAAAAGTCGAAACAATGTGGAGCTTCTTTCTGATCAAGGAATTCTTTCTCGATGGGAAGACTTTGCTTATGAAATTTGGAAGAGACACCCTTCCGCCTTACAAGATTGGAACTTAAGAGGAATTCAAGGTGTGAATCGTTTGGGGATGCATCGGAGATTTTGCGCTTTTGATGAAGAGAGTCCATTAGAAAAGTTTATTTATTGTGATGGTGATGTACTGGTTTTAAATAAGTTTGATTTTATTTTTGATCGGCTCAATGATCGAGATTTTGTGGTCTATGATTTCCAATATAAAGATCTCAGTCATGTTTACAATATTAACTCTGAGAAGGTGGGGAAAATTTTTCCGCAAGAGCGTTTAAGTTCAGAAATTTTTTGTGCTGGATTTTATGGATCTAAACGTGGACTCTTTCCGCAAGAAACACGAGAGTGGTTACTCCAGCAATTGGCATCAGGTGAAGCAGAAATTTTATATCCCAATGGGCCGGATCAGTCTATCCTGAACTATATGACCATGCGTTCTAATCATCCCGCCTATAACTTTTCCCTACACCTTCCTAAAGAACAAACCACGGGATGTTCTGTAACTTCTCCTCACTTTGAACAAAGGGGTCATTTGCTCTATGATCAAGGAGTGCGGTTAACTTACCTGCACTATATTGGCATATCTTCTAAGGTATTTACTAGGCTATGTGCTGGAGAAAACTTGGACTTTCCCTATCGAGATATTTTCTTATATTATCGCTATCTCCATGAGCCAGAAAAACGGCCTCAGTTTGTTGGTAAACCTAAACCCTATAACCCACCTCTTACATTGATGGATAAGGTGTTTCGTAAATTAGGGATTAAGACTTCTAGGAAATAATCATGAATCGTGGCATTTATATTACAGCGAACGATAAGTTTACCGAGCAGGCGATCGCCCTCCTTAATAGTATCCGATGTTACGATAAAGATACTCCCGTCGTCCTGATCCCCTATGACGACAACTATCAGAACATTGCCCAAAGGCTCAAAACAGACTATGGAGTATCTCTGTACGGAGATCTCGACTTCATTGAACGGCTCTCTCAAAAGCTCTATGATATTTTTGGTGAAGGCTTTTTCGCCCGTCCCAACCAATTCCGCAAACAAGCTTGTTGGTTCGGAGACTTCGATCAATTTCTCTACATTGATACCGATATCGTCGTTTTTGAAAAGATTATTGACAATCTTAACTATCTTGACGAATACGACTTTCTGTGCTGTGACTATCAACATGCCGGGGGGATCGCCAATGTATTTACCAACCAAGTAATTGAAGACGGTGTATTTACCCCAACCGATCTACAAGACATCTTTAACTGTGGATTTTGGGCTTCTAAAAAGAACCTCTTAAGCGAAACCGATCTCTATGAAGCCTTTAGAGAATGTGCCCAACATCCAGAATACTTTGACTTTAGTCAAAAAACCTCAGACCAACCCATCATTAATTACACTATCCTCAAACGAATTCAGCGTCGATTTAATGTCGTTCGCAGATCTGGAAAAGCGCCAGGAAGTTGGGCGGGCAGTCCCCATTTTCAGCAACAGGGAAATACCTTAATTGATCCAAAAACCAATCAACCCCTACAATACCTTCACTGGGCAGGGATGCGGATTGAACCCGGTTGTCCCTATTGGAATATTTGGAAATATTACCGCTACCTAGGCGATCCCAATCCTCCTGCCGATCCTCCAGCGCCTCAACCAGAACCGCAATGGAAACAAAAACTGAGAAAGATTAAGAAAACTATTATTGGTTAGTTCATCTCCTAGTAATTGTCTAGAAATGAGAGTAAAAAAATATTTTCATGGGGATAAAGCTTGTAGTTGTTGGTTGATGGTGGCTAATCGCTGTGGATCGGGGAGTTGTTGGTATCCTTGTTGGGCTTGAGTGAGCCATTGGTGAGTTTGAGGATGATGTTTGTCGATCGCCCAGTAGATTTGAGATAAACCGTAGGCGATCGCCGTTTTTTCTTCTAAATTATTGGGGTCGAGTTTTTGCCAAGCACGTTCATAGTAGGCTTGAGCCTCAGAGGAGAGGTCAAATTCAAAGAAATACCAATCGGCTAATTGTCGATAGAGACTGGCTCCGTCTGGCTCTGAGCGGAGAACTAATTCTAACTGTGCGATCGCTTCCGCCATTAAATCATAGCAAAAATAAAGGTAGGCTAAGGCAAGAGATTGTCCAATAGGATCGGAAATTCTTTGTTGAATTTCCTTAGTTTTTTCCGTCACTTCTGCTTGCTGTGCGGCGGGCAAAATTTGAAATTGAATACCGTTTTGTGTCCAAGGGGCGTGCACTGAAGAAATGCCTCGATCCGTATCAACGCGCAGGTGGTAGGTGATGCCCGGTTGTAAGGCGGGTAATCCGGGATAAAGGATTTCCGGTTGATTCACGGTGGTGCGCCAAATTTCTGCTCCGTCTCCCTGGAGAATGACGGTATAGGTGGAGGTGCTACTCACAGG